>CAJOFN010000112.1 GCA_905233905.1 uncultured Lachnospiraceae bacterium | reverse complement strand
AAGTGGAAAAACAGCCTGATAGAGCTTTTGAACATTGCGGGGACGGGTTCAATCTTAGGACCGCTGCAGGGGATCTTGTTTGGACCGATTGCATTTATCACGATACCGATAGGCTGTGTGATCGGAGGGGCGTTCCATGACTATATGACGGGGATGATCTCTGTCAGAAACAAGGGAGAGCAGATGCCGGATCTGGTCCGCCGGTTTTTAGGACGGCATATGTACATGTTTTATAATGTATTTGTGTGTCTTCTGATGCTGCTTGTGGGCGTGGTCTTTATCTATACGCCGGGAGACCTGTTCGTGACGCATATCCTAGGGCAGGAAAGCAGTGTCTCGAATCCGGTCCTTTGGATTACATACGGTGTCATTTTTGCCTATTACGTGATAGCTACGCTATTCCCGATCGATAAAATCATAGGGCGGATCTATCCGGTCTTCGGAGCAATCCTTCTGCTCTCGGCGGTAGGTGTGTTCATCGGTCTGTTTGTAAAGGGATATCCTCTGGTAGAGCTTTGGAATGCGGCGGAAGGCGGGTTTCCTTATCAGGGGCATTTCATTCCTCTGTTTTTCGTGACCGTGACCTGCGGAATCTTATCGGGCTTTCATTCCACGCAGGCGACGCTCGTATCGCGCACGGTATCAGATGAGCATGAGGGCAGGGGGACTTTCTATAATATGATGATAGCCGAGGGCTTTATCGCAATGATCTGGGCAGCGGCAGGGATGGGGGCACTGCAGCTTGGGCTTACCGATACACAGACGCTCTCCGGGTCCGCAACAAAGGTGGTTGGAATCGTGGCAAAGGATATGCTTGGGACGGTCGGAGGAATTTGAACGGTCTGGCTGAGATAACTACTATATCCTGATCCCAGAGTTCGCCATAGGCTTGGATTGTTTTCTGCTTTTTCAATGTGCATGCACTTGAAATCAAGGATGTTTTTGAATATAGTGATGGGTAGAGCCATTGCATTTATCTCCTTTATGTTTTTGTGTCGTAACAAATAGAATAAAGAAGATGCGATGGCTTTTCAATATAAACTTTTCAATGTGCTATGAGGGTACTTTTATCTACCCAAGGTACAGATGACCGAGAAAAAAATGAGTTTTATTTTTGTTGCAATCGGGGGAGCAGTTGGGGCATCTATGCGATATGCAATTAGCTTGATACCAGTTAAAAGTGACTTTCCTATATTAACATTGATAACGAATATCATAGGAGCAATAGCGATAGGCTTCATTACAGGGATTATGAGCGAGAAGGAGAATTTATCGCCCAATATGACCTTGTTTTGGAAAACGGGTGTTTGCGGAGGGTTTACCACTTTTTCTACATTCTCTTTAGAAGCACTTAATCTGATTGAGAACCGTTCATATGCGTTGGGCGGATTGTATATCGGTCTCAGTGTGCTATTTTGTATTGTAGGAGTATATTGTGGAAAAAGACTATTTCTAATGGTGCACTGACAACTTCCAGTTTTTAGTAACCAATCCAGCACCCGCAGTACAAGCTTCGTTACATTGTATCAACGGATGAGCAGTAAGGAAAATGATTATTATGCCGGAAACAATGAGAATTATTGACAAAAATAAGATACCTTTGCAACTATTTTCTTATAATGGTGTGACATATGGAGTTAGCTATAACAGGTTATCTGGTATTTCCCCGTTCGATAGTTCTGTCAAGATTACGAGAATATTCCTTGAGGATAGATATTCTCACGAACCTTGCTGATCTTCCGAATCTCTGTCCTGGCAGCATCATAATTCTCCCTATATTTATCACGGGCAGGGATGACCTGCTCTTTTTTGTATGTTTTTAAAGCCTGGACAGACGGCAGCTTGTCAGTATGCCCATTAGTTGAAAGGAACCTATATGCCTGATCATGGGCATTAAGAGCTTTATAATGTTTATTCCGGAACGCTTTCTTTGCCTTTGCCGGCAATGCCCGGTACTGCTTATATACATCAGCGGTAGACCGGTACACGCCGACAAAATGTATCTTTTCATTTATGAGGTCGATGCTATCCTGAGCATTAGCAAGATCATGGTAGGATTTTTGCAGGGAGGAAAGCTGATCCATATATTCGTTTTCGATTGCTTCGACAGACGTATAACCCTTCTCCTGAGCATAGCAAACAGACTGGGAGAGCTCCTTTAGGTCATTAAGCAGGGCGTCTTCCGAATGGTAGGAGTGGCCATGGTTGATATTATCTTTGACAGCATCCTGCATTGAGCGGATAAATGGAATGTCAGAAGGAGCAGCAAGCTCCTTTGGCATAGGTATCCTCGCTTGGTGAGTAAACCCATATTCATCCTTCCACTTTCCGGTAAGGTGTTGTGATTGAGATTTCGCTGATGAATTCGGAGCAGCGGGCTCAGATCCCTCCGACATCTTATTGTCAGT
>CAJOFN010000111.1 GCA_905233905.1 uncultured Lachnospiraceae bacterium | reverse complement strand
ATGGTGGTTCCACAAGAAAGAGGGTGAAAATATAGATACCTCGATGTAAAATAAGAAGTTGTTTGCAGACATATTTCTTATTCATCACAAGGAGGTATCCGAAATGAAGTATAACACACAAAACGCAAAAATTGCAGCAATTACTGAAAAAACTTTGGTTGTTGGAATTGATATCGGAAGTGAGACGCATTATGCGAGGGCCTTCGACTGGAGGGGATACGAGTTTACCAAAAAGCCGTTCATCTTTAACAATGACAAAGAAGGGTTTGAGGCGTTTCTGACCTGGATCGAGGAGTTGAAGAATGAACATGGCAAGGACAAGGCGGTTCCGGGCATGGAGCCTACGGGACACTACTGGTTCAATCTGGGCGCATTTCTTCAGGATAATGGAATGCGGCCGGTTCATGTGAACCCTCATCATGTCAAGAAATCGAAAGAGCTTGATGACAACAATCCAAGCAAAAACGACCGCAAGGATCCAAAGGTAATTGCAGGTCTGGTAAATGAAGGGAGATACAATTATCCCTACATTCCGGTCGGGATTTATGCAGACATCAGAAACCTGTCGAATCTCAGGCTGCAGGCCCAGAGCGAGCTGACCCGTATCAAAAACAGGATCGCAAGGTGGTTTTCAATCTACTTCCCGAATTATAAAGACGTTTACGGGAAGCCGGATGCCGTAAGCGGCCTGATGGTACTTAAGGCGGCTCCGCTGCCAGAGGACATAGTAAAACTGGGAGCGGATGGCGTGAACAGGATCTGGCGGGATGCAAAACTAAGAGGCGCAGGCATGAAAAGGGCAAGGACCCTGGTTACTGCGGCAGAGCACAGCGTCGGATGCACGGAAGCATCTGAGGCGGCAAGGTACGAGATCAGGATGCTGTTATCAGACTTTGATCTGTATTCAGCACGGGAAGCCGAACTTATAAGCATGATTGACGAAAAGATCAAGGAGATACCGTACATTGACAAACTTCTGGAGATCAAGGGCGTAGGCATAAAGACAGCAGTCGGATTTGTGGCTGAAGTGGGTGATATCAGCCGTTTTGATGACCCGAAGCAGCTGCAAAAGCTTGCGGGGTATGCCATAGTGACAAACGAGTCCGGCAAGCATAAGGGAGAGCATCATATCAGCTACAGAGGGCGTAAGAGGTTCAGATATGTAATGTATGAAGCGGCAGTCTCCGTAGTGGCGCATAACGCCGAATTCAAGGAGATACACCGGCACTTCATAACAAGGGATAAGAATCCGCTTAAGAAGATGCAGTCGATGATAGCCGTGGCATGCAAGCTGCTGAGGGTGTTCTATATGCTGGCGACAACGGACAGCCACTATGACGGGAAAAAGATGCTTGGTGATATCAGAAGACCTGCAGCTGCATAGAAGACAACAAGAATAATTGTAACTGCCTGCCCGCGGCCAGAATCAGGCACCCGACAGTCGGGTTTCTGGTTCCGGCCACGATCAGGTGGCCGGCTCCCGTAAGGGAGTGGCAGGACGGAATGAACATCAGGAAAACGTCCACCTTAAGGTGCTGATGAGCAGGACGGTCTGCCAGCAAACAACTACAGAGAATGAGCCAGTAGCCGGCAGGAATATTTACCAGAGGGCACGACCCTGTAGAGGAGCTACGCTGGCACCCTGGTTATGGACAGACGGGACGAAGGAAGTGAGGACTCCCCCTTGTGGGATGATCCTGGTAGACACGGGAGGTGCGCCGCCGTAGAGGGATGGGTAAACGATGGCCATGTAGACCGAAAGAGATGACGTTTTACTTCGTATACTCTCCAGCCTCTATTCTCGTACCAGATACACAGAGATGTCCACTACTATGGCTCATCTATCAGAGGTAGATATAGTAAAAATCCTTGATTTTTTCAAGGAAAACCACTTGACATTATAGGGAGGTTTTTTAATGGGAGCAGTTACGACACCAAGAACGGTCAGTGAAGCTAGGTACGCTTATTGGCGCACCATTGTGGATCTCGCCAAGGAGAGCGGA
>CAJOFN010000110.1 GCA_905233905.1 uncultured Lachnospiraceae bacterium | reverse complement strand
TAGATTGAAAAAAGAATACAGCTAAAACTCCTAAAAATGGGTACACAAAAAAGACCTGCGGTTAACCGCAAATAAAAAATGGGTTATGCGATTATCTACCCTTTTGCCGCAGAGTAGAGTTGATTTTTGTCCAGCAGACCAAAGATCAGACGTATTAATTTACGGGCGGTCAACGCGAGTGCACGCTTGTGCGGATGATTTTTTACTTCCGCGTATTTCTTTTCATAAAAAGCAGTGTATTCAGGACAGTATGTAGCAACACTGTCGGCAGCCTGTATCAGATAGTACCTCAGGTAGCGGTTTCCCGCTTTCATCATGGGAGTATCGTCTGCATCGAACTCACCGGACTGGTTATCTCTCCAGACTATGCCGCTGTATTTGGCAAGGGCATCATTGCTGGGGAAGCATTTAACAGAACCCATTTCAGCCAGGATTCCGGCTGCATAAACGGGGCCTATGCCGGGGATCGATCTTAGTATCTGATACTCCGTGGGGTTGAGTCCTTTGACAGTTTCTTCGATGGCCTTATCCAGAGATTTTTTCTCACGTTCGAATGCATGGATGCAGTTAAACGAGCAGGCTATCGATGTTGTGATCGGCTCATAAAGTGCCTTGTCAAGACGGTAGGAATTACGAGCAGCTTTCTGCAATAACTCAGCAACCTGATCCGGGTCATTGAAACGACCATGGCTAGCTTTAGTGACAAACTCTACAAGCTCCTCAATAGGAGTATTAGCAATGTCCTCAGTGGTCTTAAACTCGGTAAGGATAGCCTCAGCGGTGGCACTGAATTTACTTGATAACGGGCTGTCCTCTCCGCCAAGGAGAGCCAGTTCACTGAACTTAAGGAAAATGTTGTTCAGGACATAGTTCTTCTCACGGGTAATAGCCTCTGTGACATGCCTGCGTTGCCGTGTAAGACGTTGCAGAGCAAGATACTGGGCACCACGCCATGGGTCGATAGCGATGCGTCCTACGCGAACGTAATCGGCAACTATGAATGAGTCAAGACCATCGTTTTTGCCAAGCCCTGTAAACGACTTTTTATAGTTAGCAACCTCTTTAGGGTTAAGGCAGAACACTTTAACAGCATAAGGCTTAAGACGGTCGCTTGTTGAAAGATAATTCGCCACATGGACACCATAGAAACTGGTGGACTCCATGGCTATCAGAAGATATTTGAACTGGGAATTGGCTTCCAGAACAGCAAGAATCATAGACTCCATTTGTTCCACACCACTGACGGCGTTAGGAACAGGCTTCATGTTGATAAGCCGGTTGGAATCGAAGTCCATGGCAGTGATGTAGTTGTTACGTGATCCTATATCAAGCCCTACACATAGCGTTGAAAGATGATCGATTTTTATACGCTTCTTCACGGTATCACCTCCTCTCTGTTTTTGATGGAAGGTATGCCAAGGGCTTAATCCCGGACCACCACACCATGCAACCTCGCGTAATCAGCATTCATGCTTCGAAAATACCCTGCTGGAAGCTGACGAAACAGATGCACCTTTTGTGTAAGCAACTAAAGTGTGGAGCCAAGGGCGCAAGCTTTCAAAGCAATGAAGACGGAGATGTGCAGCAACACAGATCCATCCACTTGCAAGGAGAATCAGCGGTACCCTTTGGACATATCCTACGGACTCTATTATAAGCGTCCGGGAGCTCTTGACTATAGATACAGGTAACTATTAACCGTATAGAGGGATTGATCATGGAGGGATACTCCTGAACTGATGTCTCTATACCTAAGAAATG
Source organism: uncultured Lachnospiraceae bacterium (assembly GCA_905233905.1). Taxonomy (GTDB): domain Bacteria; phylum Bacillota; class Clostridia; order Lachnospirales; family Lachnospiraceae; genus RGIG4930. The sequence goes on along the minus strand of CAJOFN010000110.1, from coordinate 378 downwards.
AATAAGCCCAGACCCTGTATATCCGGGGTATAGGCTTATTATACGAGGAGAAAAATTATGAGAAGAAAGATCAGTATCGCTCTGACCGCTCTGCTCAGCGCCGGTCTTCTTGCCGGATGCGCAGGCGGATCAACCCCCACATCAGAACCTGTCAATCAGCCTTCAGAGAATGATGATACGCAGGTTGTAACCGAGGATGTCGCTGAGGTCGAGGAGCCCGCAGAGACAGAAGCAGAACCGGATGCCGCACCTATGGTCGGAATGTCAAGATACTTTGACTACACTGACTGGAATCCCGACGGATCCGCAGACTGGATCGCCCTTTACAAAGATTTCATTGCAGGCTCCGGAACCGTTTCCGTAGGATCCGAAACGCGC
>CAJOFN010000109.1 GCA_905233905.1 uncultured Lachnospiraceae bacterium | reverse complement strand
CGTAAAAACCTTACCTATAAACTCTGCATATGTGATCTCATCTTTCTCCGCCTGGTGTATGAGGTCTTCTATCCTGTCCCGGGTATTGTAAAGCGAGAGGGATGCTGCCTGCTCTTTGAGTTCATTTATCTTATCCATTTACTGCACCTCCCATCGCCGCCTCATACTCGCCAAGGTCGCGAACTTCAGTTCTGTCCCTACGATATTTTTCGGGAAGCCGGGCAGTTTTATTCAATCCCTTTGCCTTTTCCATATCAGCCTGTGTCAGATAGATAATGGTTGAGCGAAGCTCTCCGGCAGAATAGAGTTCCCGTTCTGTGCAATACTTCAGACCCTTTACGATATCCTCCTTGTTCCATTCCTCAAAGAGCTTTCTTATGACTCCCAGCTGATCCCTGTAGTACCGGGGTTTTTTCTGATGGATATGTTCCAAAAAAGGTCCAACCAGATCATCGTCTTCAAAAAGTCTCTTAAGTGTCTCCTCCTGCTCGATAACGGATTTGCTTTTGTCACGCTCATTATGGTCAGCACTTCCTACCAGTTTTCCTTTCTCATGGCACAGCGGGTGCGTAGCATATATTTCTCCCGTAAGCATATCAGTAATAGCGACAGTTCCCGCATCCTCATCAGTAACCATATATACACGCTTGTTCCTGGCATATGTGCCTTTGGGAACCCTGTAGCGGTTGCCCTTATATAAAACGATGTTGTCTTTTCTTATCGGATAGGATATACTCTCGTTATCAGCAGCGGCAAAGCTGTATTCAGAGACCGGTATGAGGTATTCTTTTTCGAGGGCGAATACTTCGTCCGGTCTTTTGTGCGTTGTGCCGTGTACATCATGGTTTGCCGTTCTCTTAAGCCATGCGAGGCAGCCCTCATTAAAGCTGTCAATGTCCTTAAGGGTGCGGTGTTCCGCAAAACCATGCTTGGCAAATCTTACAACATTTTCAACCTTTCCTTTCGATTCCGGATCCGACCCATGGCACAGATATATGCCAAATTTCATTTCATTGACAAAGTTCTGAAAACCGGAGGTATATATGATATCTCCGTGGTTTTCGCTTACCGCAAGCACCTTGTCCTGGTCGTATACAATCTCTTCAGGACGGCCTCCGTAAAAGTCGAAGGCTTTTATATGTGCCTGAATAAAAGAATCCGTGGTAAATGGATTAAGCTGCCACAGAACGTACTTATACCGGGAATGAGCCATTACCATGGCAAAGCAATAAATCTTACGATGCCTGCCTGATTCGGTCTTTACGGAAATTTCCCCCATATCAACCTGTGCCTGCTTTCCCATAGGAAGCTCATCTACCGCTTCGTACTGCCTTGAATGCTCAGGCTTGGGAATGTTGTGTTCCTCGCGGATCGATCTCACATAGTCCTGAAATGAGCGCTTCTGGAATTCCAGCGTTTCAAGCTTTGAGTGCTCCTTGCACCAATCATAGACCTGTGCCGCCGTCATATCGGGATTCTCTGTGAGCCACTCTATTATGTGTTCCTGGTAGACATCTGCTTTGCGAGCTCTATGTTTCTTCTTTTGCCCGGCATACTCATCAGGGGGCATATCCCAGTATTTCGTTACGGTCTCTCTGTTAAGACCAAGCTTCCTCGCAGTCTGGGCTTTCTTAAAGCCTTTGTTCTTCATCCTCTGGATTTCAGCATACATGTTCCGATCAACCATCCTTTCATCACCTCCGGATGTCATTATACGCATTCGGTAGGTTCTTTCTATTATCGGCTGGTGATTATCCTCCAAAAGTGCTGGTTTTTATCTGCCGAAATCTGCTGGTTTTATTCTACCATTTACAACCGCATGACGGATACCATTGTAGGGGAAAAGAGGGATATTTTCAAGGACCTTGAGAGGGAGATCTACCGGATCATCTGCCGCAAGGGGATAGAGATCACAAAGGCGATCCTGGAGGAGAAGGACGCGGAGCTGATGGAGGCCCGTGACCGGAAGGAGTATAGGGACAAGGGAAAGAGGAGGACCACCATAAAGACAGTCTACGGGGACGTGACCTACCGGAGGCATGTCTATGAGACAGTGGACGGGGAAGGGAAGAAAGGCTATGTGTATCTCCTGGACGAGGCCCTGGGGATAGGGAGGATCGGACTGGTGTCCCTGGACCTCGCGGAGAAGATCGCTGACG
>CAJOFN010000108.1 GCA_905233905.1 uncultured Lachnospiraceae bacterium | reverse complement strand
ATCTATATCGTAAAGTGAAAGCTTTGCGGGAGAGATGTCGGTAACAAGGGAGCCGTCCTCAGTAATGGACAGCACCTTTCCCATGCATTTGTACTGCTCGTCGGGCTCTGATGAGGCTTCCTCTTCCTCTTGTATATCTTCTTCGGCCTGTTCTGATGCTGTCTTGTCATTTTTGGGCGCTTTCCCCTTAAAATAATTTACGGCAAACAGTATCAGCGCCGAAAGCATTATGCATATTACTATTTCTAAACAGACGGTAAGTAGCAGCCGCCTTTTTTTTCTGTTCAATCCCTTTTTCTCGTTCCCAGATCGTAACTGTCAGTATATTTTGACGGGTCCATAAGATCCTCGATGGTTATGGCATAGGCCCGTCGTTGACCATGCTCCGCGATGATTTTTAAGTGGACATTTGCGGCAGCCCCCTGTAATTTGGCATGTCCCACCTCTTCCTCGTGATTCTTCTCACAGAGGTCTATGAGCCTGCCGTATACGGGATTTGCCCGAAGCTGTTCCATTGTAAAGGGCATGACCGGATCACTCCAGTCTACCTTGTAGCCCAAAAAGTCCAGAAATCTCTTGTACGGATCGTTGGCATACAGACAGATCACCTCAGAGGTGCCTGTGATATTTTCTAATATTGATACCGGATGGTTTGCCTCGTCAAGAAGCCTTCCGGAAAGAGGATGTGAGGATAACACGTTGATCCTACCGATCTCATCATAATAGCTGATAAGCTCCTCAGCTTCCTCATTCCTGTTAGAAAAATCAAATACGTCGCCGTAGGATTCTTTGGTAAGCTTTTCCCGGTCAAAGGGTATGGGCTTGCCCTTAAAATACCCCTGAATCTTCTCGCAGCCGATCTCCCGGAGGAAGTCGTACTGCTCCTGGGTCTCCACTCCTTCTGCTAAAGTGTGTATCCCAAGCTTCTTAGCCATGCGCACAATGGACGCTATTATTATGTGGCTCTTTGGATTGGTCTCAAATTCCCGAAGGAAATTCATGTCGATCTTTAAAAGGTCGAAGGGGTATCTCATAAGGTTGTTCAGGGATGAATATCCGCTTCCGAAATCATCCATCCATACCTCATAGCCTGCCGCGTGAAACCTCGGCATCTCTGATAGAAGAAAATCACCCTTTTCCGTAAGAGCGGACTCCGTGACTTCTATGTGGAGGTTCTTGGCAGGAAGGTCATAACGCTTGCGTATGGTCTCTATCTCCTCAAAAATATTGCAAAGATAAAAATCAAGCCTTGAAAGATTGACTGATATTGGAAGCGCGTTAAAGCCCTGGTCAATGATGTATCGCATATCGCTGCAGACCTGCTCTATTATATAAAGATCCAGCAGGTGTATAAGGTGAGCGTCCTCTAATATCTCTATAAATACCGCCGGGCTTATCATTCCCTCCTTGGGATCTATCCATCTTGAAAGCGCCTCAAAGCCGCAGCGTTCCCCTGTCATAAGCCTTACATGGGGCTGGTAGAAGGGTCTGATATAACCGTTCTTTAGGGCATTTTCAAAGCCGTTTATGATGGCATGGCGAAACTGCCTTGTCCTTTCCATGCCGGTATTGTATTCTACGTAGCTCTTGTCGTAGGTGTGCTTGATGGAATCACACGCAAGCTTTGCACGATCCATGAAAAGCGCGGTATTGCCTCTCTCATATGCCGCAGGCAGATATATTCCCGCCTTGACGGATATCTGCATATTGCGCATATGGGCTTTCATCCGCTCCTGGAACTCGACTACCCTATCCTCCGCCTTCTCCGCCATGGTGGCAAGGACGAAATGATCCCCGCCCGTCCTCGAAAGAATGGAGTCAATGAATACGATGCGAAGCTCCTCCGCAACTGCCTGAAGGAACTGGTTGCCTCCCATGAAGCCGTACTGCTCATTAAAGCTTTTAAAATCGTCTACGTCAAAATGTATTACCGCGATATGGACATATCGGGTATAGTTCCTTTCCATGGCGAAAAAGAAGCCGTTCAGGTTGAATAGCCCCGTAAGCGGGTCCCTGTATTCTGCCGGGATTGACGATGGACGGTTTACCACATCTTCTATTTTGTTCATATAATCTCAATCTCCGATATGTATTGCCCCCTCCCTACGGTCGTGGGCCAGTCGGTCGGAACATGCAAATCATACCTTTGGTAAGTTTGCCCTTTAGGGTATGATGGTTCCTCC
>CAJOFN010000107.1 GCA_905233905.1 uncultured Lachnospiraceae bacterium | reverse complement strand
ATCTTACAGGGATCCGGTTGCTGATATAATTGTGTTGCGCTATACGGTAGCGGTGTCCGGTATCGCCAATCTGCCATCCTTGGCGTTATAGATATAGCAGTGGTCCGACAGGACTTCCTGCGCCTCGACAGCGGAGCCGTTGACACTTACTATCATTTCATTAAGTGACGCTGCGTCAACGTGCCCATTTGCAGGAATACATAAGCACTCATGGATCGAAGATGGGATGACCCAGAAATCGCCTCCGATCTGCTCTGAAACTTCCTTAAGAACACCTTCGTAGAGTATAACTGAAGCGCCATACATCCCTTCGTCATTATTTAGTACATACATAGGGATATCACTGGTGCTGTCATCCGGCAGATCGCACATCAGTCCGCTGAGGATGTCTGCCATACTGTTAAACTTCCATGGAAGCAGCTTTGGCGTATTCTTCTTTGCGCACGCATAAAGATCCTCTACATCCTTTTGCCATATGCTAAGAAGCTCGCTCTTGATCAGGATTGTTGCCGTATGATGATCCTTTGCGTCCAGCAGAATACTGAAAGTTATTGCCAGGTCAAGATAATCAACATGCGGTATTTCCGTAAGCTGATCGGCATTTAAAGACCTGTTCACCAACTTCAAGATGATCCTATCCTTGATCTTTTCAAAATCCGTAAAATCCGAAAGATCAAAAGGATCTTCTATGGAAGCGTGCTGATACTGCCAAATGATCCGGTCAGCGATCTCGTCAATGGAGAGCTCTCCGTTTTTGTGATCCTCAAAATAAGGATTTACATATATCGTCGGCGCAGGCGTGCCGTTATCTTTACTTAACACCAGCGCATCAAGGCTGACGCCGTTGTTCTTTTTTATGCTCTGAAGGGATACGGATACATCATCGGGAGACGCTTTCTGCACTGCCAGCCTGATTTCAGGCAGGAATGCTTCATATGTCATTGTTTTCATACGCAATAAGTCCTTTCTATTAAAAATATCAGTATTTGTCTTAAGATGGATTGCCTTATATAATCCGGATTTCTTATCTTTATTCTCATTTCTGTCTCCTTATGTGTGTTATGGCTGGTGCTATGGCGGTGCGTCCACGATATACGGCAGGTCGCGTCAAGGCTCCAGGGGACGAAGCTTGGTCTTGACGGGGCATGGCGTATATCGTAGTATCGGCAATAGCAACAGCCAGCACATAAGGGGACAGTGATATGCCATGATGTTTTACATTTTTTATGGATTTTTAATGTGTTGTTTAAGGCTACGGATCTGGATATGCTGGACAAGGAAGTTTTGCGGAGTGTATAATAAAATCTCTAAAAGAAACTAAAGTCTTTGGGAGAGCTTTTTGCAGCTTAATACTGAACATGAGGAGGAACATAGAAGGTGGAAAAAAGAAAAGAAGTTGCAAGAGCCATTAAGTTTGGGCTTTTTTCGGTATCTGCGGGGATTATTGAGTTTGTTGCATTTGCACTGTTGAATGGATTTACCCAATGGGCGTACTGGCCCAAATATCTGATCGCCCTTACGCTGTCTGTTCTCTGGAACTTCACTTTGAATCGCCGGTTTACATTCCGGTCTGCCGGAAATGTACCGATTGCTATGCTGAAGATAGCCTTCTTCTATGCAGTGTTCACTCCGATATCAACGATCACAGGAAACTATCTGGCAGAAAGCTGTGGATGGAACGATCTTCTGGTAATGATCCTGAACATGGCTGTTAATCTGGTGACTGAGTATTTCTATGATCGTTATTTTGTGTTCAGCAAGACCATTGATACTGTAAAAGAATAAGTGAGTATTCAGGAACGTAAGGATATGACATATAGATAGTATATTGGGACAGGCGATACACACCTAAGTCAAACAGGAGTGATAATTGTCTGTTTTCTTTTATTACAACGGGAAGGGCTACAGGGAAACGGGCACGGCGGTCTTTGCCGGGGTGCTTGCGGGGGTTCCCCTGTCTTAAATCAAAAAGAACCCGGAGCATCCGCCTGAAGCCAGCATTATCACACGAAAAGAAGCCCCCGAAGGGGCTCCCTGCCGTGCGTGGCAACTGTTTTTGCTATGCAGATACCTTAAACTGTGCCGGTAAGAGTACATATGCGCCGTTCAAAGCTTTGAAAGTATCTGCCATGTTCGTGAGCTTGCGGCTCCTGATCTGCTTGTTGTTCTGAGCGATTTTGAAGAGGTAGCGGAGCTGTGAGATCCCGCTGAACTCGAAATGC
>CAJOFN010000106.1:2888-3324 GCA_905233905.1 uncultured Lachnospiraceae bacterium | reverse complement strand
AATATTGCAGCTTGCGCTGTCGGTGGATTATGCCATCATTCTGTGCAATCATTTCAAGGAAGAACGGCAGACTTATAATGTCAGGGATTCGGCTGTGGTATCTCTGGCAAAGTCCATACCAGAGATCTGCGCGAGCTCTTTGACCACTATTTCCGGTCTGTTTGCCCTTGTATTCATGCAATTTGGCATAGGCAAGGATCTTGGCACCGTACTGATAAAGGCAATACTCTTAAGCCTGATGTCGGTATTTACGCTTATGCCGGGGCTGCTTGTGATGTTCTCCGGTATCATGGAAAAAACCGTTCACAAAAACTTTGTTCCGAAGATCGATGCGGTTGGAGGATATGCTTTTAAGACCTACAAGATCGTTCCGCTGATCTTCGGTGCAATATTTGTCGCTGCGGCGGTGCTGTCACAGCAATGTCCCTATGTTTAC
>CAJOFN010000106.1:0-2877 GCA_905233905.1 uncultured Lachnospiraceae bacterium | reverse complement strand
TTTAAACCAGTTTCAGATCGCTGACAACATGATCCATGACAATTTCAAACAGGATAATATTGTTGCGGTGCTTATGCCGGGCTCTGATTATGAATCAGAATCCCAATTCATAAAGGAGCTTGAGGGAAGAGACGAGGTAGACCATATTGTGGGGCTTGCAAATACCGAAGCAAAAGACGGTTATATGCTGACAGACAGCCTGACTCCAAGACAGATATCTGAGATACTGGACATTGATTTTGGGGTGTGTCAGCTTTTGTACCAGGCCTATGCTGCTGACAATGACGATTACGGCAGAATAATCGCCGGAGTGGAAAACTATCGGATCCCTTTGATGGATATGCTGCATTTTGTTGCGGAAAAGGTCAGGGAAGAATATGTGGAGATAGATGATTCAACTGCAAAAGACCTCTTTGATATGGATGATCAGATCAAGGATGCCAGAGATCAGCTTGAAGGCAAAAATTACGACCGGATGCTGGTATATCTGACTCTTCCTGAGGAGAGCAGCAAAACCTATGATTTCCTTGATGATATACATAAGATGGGAATAGAGTATTACGGAAGGGATAATCCGATACTTACAGCAGGTAATTCCACGAGCAACAAGGAGCTGATGGAAGAGTTTTCAAGCGTGGTTTCACTGCTGTTCGTACTTGTAGTCCTGCTGTTTACCTTTAAGTCTGTCGGGCTTCCGATCCTTCAGATACTTGTTATTGAGGGAGCCATTTTTATAAATTTCGCCATTCCGACCCTGACTCATTCCTATATTTATTTCTTGAGTTACCTGATAGTAAGTTCAATTCAGATGGGCGCGAATATTGATTACGCAATAGTTGTATCCACCCGTTACATTGAAGTCAGAAAAGAAAAAGACAGGAAGCAGTCAATAATAGAGGCTCTTGATTTTGGCTTTCCTACGATAGTTGCCTCCGGTACCATGATGGTATTTGCCGGCTTTGCGATAGGAAGAATGTCATCCGCGCCTGCTGTAACCGGGCTGGGAATGAGCCTTGGAAGGGGGTCTATGATCTCCATAATTCTGGTTTTGTTTGTGCTTCCACAGATACTTCTGATCGGGGACAAGATCATTGAGCTTACAACCTTTGAGATGTATCATCCCGTATTACAGCGACAGGAAAGCGGGGATATAAGGGTTAACGGTCTAATCCGCGGCAGGGTGAACGGAACTGTTGCCGCAAGGGTGAATGGAATAATAAAGGGTGAGGTAGACGTATCACTGGTATCCGGAGTAATGGAAAATGCAACACAAAAGGAGCTAAGGAAGATGCCAGAGAATAATAAGTGTTGAGAAAAAGGAGAACAAAGATGAAAAAAAGCAGATGTGCCCTTTTTCTTGCGTTTGCCATGTCCCTGAGGACTGTTGCTTTTGGCTCTGATGTGTACGCAGCATCGGAAAATGTCATTCACATAAGCACGGTGGATGAGCTGGTGGATTTTGCAAAACGGGCTCATCATGACAGGTGGTCCAGAGGGAAGACCGTCATATTGGATAACGATATAAAAATGCCGGATGACATAGATATCGTAATCCCTTCATTTGCCGGAGTATTTGATGGAAACGGGCACACGATATCCAATGTAAATGTTTCCGAGGCAGCAAGCAATACGGGATTCTTCGGGCTTATCCTTGAAGAAGGAAGAGTCAGCAACCTTAAGGTTGAAGGTAAATATAAGCCCAAGGAGATAATGAGCCGTCTGGGCGGTATTGCGGGAACCAACTACGGTATGGTGGAAAACTGTTCGTATTCCGGTAAGATCAAAGCTGACAGGGAGCTTGGAGGTATAGTCGGTTATAATATGCCTACAGGTACAGTCACCGGCTGCAGCTTTGACGGTTCAATAACAGGAAACGTATCCTGCGGCGGGATAGTGGGCTACAACGAAGGCAGGGTGGTAAGCTGTACGAACAATGGCAATGTAAATATCACCTATAAAGACAAATCCGTTACACAGGAAGAGCTTTCAGACACCATAGAGTCCATTATAATGGGAGAAAGCCTAAAGTATCTTAGAGGCTTTCATACCAGAATGGATGTGGGAGGTGTTGTCGGCTTTTCCAGTGGAGAAATATCCTCATGCTTCAACAAAGGCACGGTGGGATATGATCATGTGGGTTATAATACCGGTGGTATAGTCGGACGTTCAACCGGCTTTGTAAAGGAATGCAATAACAGCGGAAGCATCTACGGACGCAAGGATGTGGGAGGTATTGTAGGACAGCAGCAGCCATATATCATCATGGATTTTACGGAGAGTGATCTGGAGGAGCTGCATGGTCAGGTGAAGACCTTAAACGGACTTATCAACAATGCACTGACCAGCGCATCAGGACATACCACAGCTACAGCCAATAATCTTCTTGGGATTTCCGGCATGACAGATCAGGCTATTGACGATATAGATTCGCTGGCACAGAGGGCTTCCGAAGGGGCTGATGAGCTTTCAGATACTGCGTCAGCTTCAATAGATCTGGGAAGACTTGCTGTAGACAATGCAGATGAGTATATCGACAATGTAATGGATGCTGTGGATGATCTGGCTGATGAGGTTGAACGGAAGGAAGCGCAGCTTGGTTTGTCGGCAATGGAGCTTGATGCCTTTAATGCCTCAATATCCGACGCTAGGGCGGCGCTGCGTTCTACGAAGGATGTCCTTCTGGAATTCTCTGAGCTTGATCCGGTCGGGGCTTTGGGTCTAAAGGACAGGACTGTTGCGGTTCCTGATGTCCAGAAGATGGCAAATTCCTTCAGGACAATGACAGATCAGCTTCAGGAGCTTCTGCTTAGCATTTCGTTTCTGGCGGACGGCAGACTCGCCGGAGTTGGAAGGGATGTTGAGGATGCTGTGGAGGAC
>CAJOFN010000105.1:3095-3531 GCA_905233905.1 uncultured Lachnospiraceae bacterium | reverse complement strand
AATATTGCAGCTTGCGCTGTCGGTGGATTATGCCATCATTCTGTGCAATCATTTCAAGGAAGAACGGCAGACTTATAATGTCAGGGATTCGGCTGTGGTGTCTCTGGCAAAGTCCATACCTGAGATATGTGCAAGTTCTCTGACAACTGTATCCGGACTGTTTGCGCTTGTGTTCATGCAATTCGGTATAGGAAAAGATCTTGGTACCGTATTGATAAAGGCGATTTTTTTAAGTCTGCTGTCGGTGTTTACATTGATGCCGGGGCTGCTTGTGATGTTCTCCGGCATCATGGAAAAAACCGTTCACAAAAGCTTTGTTCCGAAGATCGATGCGGTGGGAGGATATGCTTTTAAGACCTACAAGATCGTTCCGCTGATCTTCGGTGCAATATTTGTCGCTGCGGCGGTGCTGTCACAGCAATGTCCCTATGTTTAC
>CAJOFN010000105.1:0-3085 GCA_905233905.1 uncultured Lachnospiraceae bacterium | reverse complement strand
TTTAAACCAGTTTCAGATCGCTGACAACATGATCCATGACAATTTCAAACAGGATAATATTGTTGCGGTGCTTATGCCGGGCTCTGATTATGAATCAGAGTCGCAGTTCATAAAGGATCTTGAGGAAAGAGACGAGGTGGATCATATCGTAGGTCTGGCAAATACCGAAGCAAAAGATGGATACATGCTGACGGACAGCCTTACCCCAAGGCAGATATCGGAGATCCTGGATATTGACTTTGGGATATGCGAGCTATTATACCAGGCATATGCAGCTGACAATGACGATTACGGCAGGATAATAGCCGGAGTGGAGAATTACCGTATCCCGCTTATGGATATGCTTCAGTTTGTGGCGGAAAAGGTCAGAGAGGGCTATGTAGAGATTGATGATTCAACTGCCGAAGACCTCTTTGATATGGATGACCAGATCAAGGATGCCAGGGATCAGCTTGAAGGAAAGAATTACGACAGGGTGCTGGTATATCTGGCTCTGCCGGAGGAGAGCAAAGAGACCTATGATTTCCTCGATGACATGCATGAGATAGGAATAGATTATTACGGACGGGATAATCCGATAATTACCGTGGGCAATTCCACCAGCAACAAGGAGCTTATGGAAAGCGTGGTTTCACTGCTGTTCGTACTTGTAGTCCTGCTGTTTACCTTTAAGTCTGTCGGGCTTCCGATCCTTCAGATACTTGTTATTGAGGGAGCCATATTTATAAACTTTGCGATCCCGACTTTGACACATTCCTACATTTATTTTTTGAGTTATCTGATAGTAAGCTCAATTCAGATGGGCGCAAATATCGATTACGCTATTGTGGTATCCAATCGCTACATAGACGTAAGAAAAGAAAAAGACAAAAAGCAATCAATAATAGAAGCGCTTGATTTTGCCTTCCCCACGATAGTTGCTTCCGGTACCATGATGGTACTTGCGGGATTCTCAATCGGACGAATGTCATCCGCACCTGCTGTCACGGGTTTGGGTATGAGTCTTGGAAGAGGTTCACTGATATCTATAATTCTTGTATTGTTTGTACTTCCACAGATACTGCTTATCGGTGATAAGATAATCGAGCTTACAACCTTTGAGATGTATCACCCCGTATTACAACGTCAGGAAAGTGGGGATATAATGGTCAACGGTCTGATACGCGGCAAGGTGAATGGAACCATTGCCGCAAGGGTCAACGGAATAATAAGAGGTGATGTAGATATATCATTGGTATCGGGTGTAATGGATAAGGCTTCAAAGGATGAGGCAAAGGAGCTGCCCGGGGAAAACATAATAGCTGAGCAAAAGGAAGGCAAGGATGAGAAAGAATAGATGTGCCCTTTTTCTTGTTTTTATGATGTCATTAAAGACCGTTGCTTTTCCCATTAATGCGTATGCCGCGCCGGAGAATGTTATTCACATAAGCACGGTGGATGAGCTTATGGATTTTGCAAAGCGCGCCCATCAGGATAAGTGGTCCCGGGGAAAGACAGTCATACTGGATAATGATATAGAGATGCCGGACGGTAAGGATATCGTAGTTCCTTCATTCGCGGGAGTATTTGAGGGCAACGGGCATACCATTTCCAATGTAACCGTTTCAGAGGCGGCAAGCAATACGGGGTTTTTCGGGCTTGTCCTTCAGGAAGGAAGGGTCAGTAACCTAAAGGTCAGGGGAAGGTACAAGCCCCAGGAGATAATGAGCCGTCTGGGAGGTATTGCCGGAACCAATTACGGTACGGTGGAGAACTGCTCATATTCCGGAAAGATCAAGGCTGACAGGGAGCTTGGCGGTATAGTCGGGTATAACATGCCTACGGGAACAGTCACCGGGTGCAGCTTTGAAGGCACCATAACGGGAAATGTATCCTGCGGCGGAATAGTGGGCTATAACGAAGGCAGAGTCGAAAGCTGTACCAACGAAGGTAATGTTAATATCACCTATGAAGACAAATCCATCACACAGGACGAGCTTTCCGATACTATAGAGTCCATAATCATGGGGGAAAGCCTGAAATACTTAAGAGGCTTTCATACGAGAATGGATGTGGGAGGCATAGCAGGCTTTTCCAGCGGCGAGATATCCTCATGCTTCAATAAAGGCACGGTGGGATACGATCACGTAGGTTATAATACCGGCGGCATAGCAGGCCGTTCCACAGGCTTTGTAAAGGAATGTAATAACAGCGGAACCATCTATGGGCGCAAGGACGTGGGCGGAATTGTAGGACAGCAGCAGCCCTATATCATAATGGATTTTACGGAGAGTGACTTAGAGGAGCTCCATAGTCAGGTAAAGACCTTAAACGGCCTTATAAACAACGCCCTGACCAGCGCCTCGGGACATACTTCTTCTACAGCAAACAACCTTCTTGGCATTTCCGGTATGACGGATCAGGCCATAGACGATATAGACGATTTGGCAAAGAAGGCTTCCGAAGGGGCTGATTCCCTTTCTGATACGGCATCAGCTTCAATAGATCTGGGAAGGCTTGCGGTTGACGACGCGGATGAGTACATTGATAATGTTATGGATGCCGTGGATAACCTGGCCGGAGAGGTTCAGAGGAAGGAAGGTCAGCTTGGCATGACGGCAATGGAGCTTGATGCCTTTAATGCCTCTATATCCGATGCAAGAGCAGCACTGCGCTCTACGAGGGATATACTGCTTGAATTTTCAAATCTCGATCCTACCGGGGATCTGGGGCTTGAGGACAGGACTGTTACGGTTCCCGATGTCCAGAAGATGGCAAATTCCTTCAGATCCATGACAGACCAGCTTCAGGAGCTGCTGCTGAGTATCTCGTTTTTAGCCGACGGCGGACTTGGCGGAGCCGGGAGAGAGGTTGAGGACGCGGTAGAGGATGATCCGGGCTTCTATGATAATGCCATGGATATCCTGGATTCCTTTGACCAGTTCAACAAGGATGTATCCGATCTCAACAAGGATCTTAGGGATAAGGGTACAAATCTTTACGGGACCATGGGAGAGATCACCGATGAGGTTAACCGCGCAATAAACGAAGCCAACGGGAATATACAAGGCTCGATAAACCAGCTCCAGCAGATCAGATCACAGTC
>CAJOFN010000104.1 GCA_905233905.1 uncultured Lachnospiraceae bacterium | reverse complement strand
CTGTCTGATATTGCAGACTGGCTTAATCAGAGGGTATCACAATAACATGGAGGTTGGGTTTTGAAAAACGGACTTGTATATACCAACGAAAAATGCATCGGATGTAACAAGTGCATCCGCTCCTGCAGTTGTATAGGCGCATGTGTATCAACTGAAGCCGATGAAAACGGTGTATCGCGTATAGAGGTGGACGGAAGCCTTTGTGTTGCATGCGGAGCCTGTTTTGATGTTAGCGGCTTAAAAACTGCTGTATTTCTCCTATGCGCCTTTCTGCTTCCCGGCGGCCGATCAGGTATACTCTGTCCAATTCGGCGGGATCTTTTTCTGTTCTGCCGATATTAAGGGGATGAGGAGGGCGCAGGACGATGCTTATGTTCTGCGCTTCTCTTTTATCTATATCCTGCATCTGCCTGTTGTACATGAAATAGCGTCTAATTATTGTCCCGGCAAGGACAGGATATTTTTTAAAAGCGATGTTTATAAGGGTTTTGTTGTAGTCTGATTTTTTCTTTCTGTAGCCCTTGGGCTGGGTGAGGACAATAACATTTCTGTTGTAACCATGATTTTCCATGAACTTATACGGTACGGAATCAGAAATGCCGCCATCGAGATAGAGATTTCCGTCTATGGAAACGGGTCTTGACACAAGCGGCATTGAAGCCGAAGCGCGCATCCACTCAACGTCCTTATGTCCGCCATCACTGCATAAATGAAAGCTGATCCTGCCGGTTGAGACATTGGTGGCTCCAACGTAAAACTGTGTCGGATCATTTTTGAAGGTTTCCTGATCGAAGATATCCAGTTCTTCAGGCAGGGTATAATAACAGAATTTGGCACCGTACAGATCGCCTGTCGTAATAAGGGATTTGATGCTGCAGAAACGCGGGTCTTTTGAATAACGCTTGTTATACCTTAGAACGCGTCCTATCTGATGGGATTTATAGTTGCAGCCGAAGGAAGCGCCTGCTGAAATACCGGCTATGCCGTCAAAGGAAATATCATGCTCCATAAGAACATCCATGACCCCTGCGGTAAATAATCCGCGCATTGCGCCGCCTTCAAGAATAAGGGCTGTTTTCGTCTGGACTGTATTCATCTGTGTTCACCTGATTTCTGATTGAGCAAATCCTTGTTACCTTAAATTTGATTAAATCATAACATCTTTGTGCAATTTATACAAGATGCAAAGAAAGATTTTGACTATTTTGCACAATATCGTCCTTGACGGAAGCTGTCTGGTATGGTTTAATAGCACAAACCTTTAAAAACACAATATCATGGTGGAGGGCAGGGATGCTATCTACAAGGTATAGTGGTAGTGGAAAGGAGTGATATCATGAAAGGTACAAGGATACGCTTGATGAATCCCGCTGAAGTTCAGGAGTTTGTCAACATTGCTTCAAAGTACGATTTTGATATCGACTTGAGTGGAGGAACCTGTTATCTTGACGCGAAATCCTTCATCGGAGTTCTGACACAGGGACTCAAGCGGGAGCTTACGGTAATATGCCGTGGCGAGGATGAAGCCTTCAGACGTTCCATTCAGAAATTTGCTGTAGCATAACACAGTAAAATGAAGCTGACACCTGTACTTATACCCAACAGATTATTTGTTTTTTCATGGCATATGCTGTCTCTTGTGACGGGATATATCCCTGCGAGCAGGAGGATTGAGCATCATATGCATAATGATACTCTGGGGCAGACAGGTGTTTTTAATTTGATCGAAAACCAGCAGGAGCTGGGAGAATATAATTTTGGTACAAAAAAGGAAAGCGATCTTGGCTTTTCGGGATGCGGGATCATAGCGGTATATAATCTTATTGTTTCTTTAGAGGAAAAGCCATCCACGACCATAAGCGATCTGATAGATATTTTTGAGAAGAGGGGAGCGGTATTATGGGGTGGATTCGGCGTTTCCGCGGTGACAATATTTCATTATTTAAAGAAACGCTATGGTGAAGCCGGACGATTGTTTGGATTTAATCGGGACAGGATCAAAGCCTTTGGCGACAGGTATGATGGTTTTATTGTAACGGTCTGGAACGATAACAGGGCTATTGGAAAGGGGCTGCATACCGTATGCATCACAAAATCTGATAAGGGATTTGCTGCTCATAACATATACCGGCGAAGCTCCTCCGGCAAATGGATAGCATCCGATCACTGCGATACATTATACTCCGCGATCATGTCGATAAGTGAATATGAAAAGCCGGTGATGATCATTGGTGTTAAACGCATAAAAAGAACGGAAGGCCTTTTGTGACCTTCCGCTCTTTTGATATATTGGATCATCCTTCGATTGCAATATATTTCTTCTCTTCGGGTTCGGGCTTTTTCGGATCAACCTTGGGGATCTCAACCGAGAGAACACCGTCCTCATAGCGGGCTTTGATATCATCCTGGGTTACATCTTCGCCTACATAGAAGCTTCTGGAAGCACTGCCGAAATATCTCTCGCGTCTGATGTAGTGTCCTTCCTCGTCCTTCTCATCATTAGAAGA
>CAJOFN010000103.1 GCA_905233905.1 uncultured Lachnospiraceae bacterium | reverse complement strand
CCGGCTTTTTCAACGGCATCGATCACTTCCTTTGAGGATGCGGTACCATCCACGGACATGGAATTAGTCAGCAGTGAAACCGTAACTGAGTCAACCTTATTTAATTTTGATACAGCCCTTTCCACATGGGCCTGACAAGCCGCGCATGTCATACCTGTCACAATATATTGCTGTGCCATTTTTACCTTTACGCTTACTCATTTTGATCTTGTTTATAAAGGATCACCGTAGGTATGAAATCTTCCCCTACCTGTTCTTTAACTGCGTTTTGCAGCAAGGCTTCGTCTATTTCCTCCCTGCATGTGATTTCCGCTGATATCTTCATGGTAGCCTCTTCATAGAATCCGAGCCAGCTTTCAGCTTTTTCCACTCCGTCTACGGTTTCCAGCGCCTCCTCTATCTTTTTCAGATTCGGGAAGAAATTACCTTTTTTAGACTCCCAGAGGATTGTCCTTCCGGAATTCTCCAAAAAGTCTACATCACCATCCGGCAGGATTCTCGCTACTATTCCCGTATCATAAAGTATGCCGTCTCCGTAAGGGTATGTAACGCTGTCCTTTGCTCCATTTGTCGGAGTGTCCATAATGAAGAGCTCACCCCATGCGCCAAAAGGCTTCTTAAGGTAACGCTGATCTAAGATATAAACACCGAGCATTTCCTTTGCATACTTTGTATCTACAAGCTCATATCCTGCCATTTCGTTGAGCTTTTCGCCGCTGACCTTGATATTTCTCGGATAAAGCTTTTCAGGGAGATGCTTTGAAAGTCTCCTGACGGAAGGCTCACTGAACATAGCGGACATAACAGCATCCATTGCGTCCATAAATATCTCAACGGAGGCCTTATCAAAACGGTTTTCCCAGTATCTCAGCTCATACACATATCCCTGTCCTATCTGATGGATCATCAGATGGAAGGGAAGTGAATCAAGCTGAACATGCAGTATCTCGGCAGGCGCGTCCCCTATGGTGTCAACCTGAAGCAGATCTCCCTGATACTGGATAAAGAACTCACCGTAATGCATGCAGTCGGCAAGATATTTCATTGTCTCCATAACCTGGGAGCTCACCCTGCCAAGCAGCTCGGGTACCGTCTCATGCGGGATCATATTATAGCGGTACAGATAGTTTTTGAAAAGGGGTCCGAGTACCCTGTTCCAACGGCTGTCAATCCTTCCGCTGTGAATACTTGCAGCCATAACATCCGTCTGATTTGAAAATATCTTGATACAGTATTCAAAGGCCGTCATAAAGAAAATATTCTCAGACGCGCCTGTTCTCCTGCAAAACCCGAGTACATTATCACGGTTTACGGATTTAAAAGGCTTTCTGATAACAGCATTGTGTCCATGACCAAGATCATATTCATCAGGTCTGGTCAGAATATTTCTCTTATATCTGTAACCCAGGGCCAGATCCTTGAAATAATCCTGCCCTTTCTTTAGATCGCCTTTCTTTATCATATTTTCCCAGTCTACGAGATATTCATAGAATGTATAATCCTCTCTGGGCAGCTCTTTTCCTGAATAGATGGCATTTAAGTCGTCAAATATAAGTCTCATACCGGTTCCGTCACCAATGGCATGGCAGAGATCAAACAGGAAATAATTTGCGCTGTCTGTCTGATAGATTGCGCTGTGGAAAAGCTCTTCGCCCTCCTGGAAGGTAAAATAGCGGAGTACCTTTTCTCTTTCAATCTCCCATCCCTTATCTGAAATGGTTATGATCGGAATCTCAATATGTCTGTCGTCATTACGGAAATTCTGGAGAATTCCGTTCTCCCCCGGCTGAATGATGCATTTTAATTCGGGATGAACCTCAAATACCTGCTCTGCCGCGTATTTGAGCCTTCTTAAGTCCACACTCTTTCCGATCTTGAAAAGATATGCCATGTTTCCCGTGGAATTACCGCGAATAAGGTATGCAAAATACATCTGCAGTGATGTCAGATTATATACATCCCGCTTTGTATAATCTACCATTTCTTCGTTTTCTTTTTCCCAGAACAGCGCTTCAAGCTGACGCACAGTGGGATTATTCATCATCTCCTCAAGAGTGAGGGAAAAGCTCATCTTTTCGTAAAGATCCGTCAGGAGCATGATCGCTCCCATGGAATCAAGCCCAACCTCAAAGAGATTCATATCTATGCCAAACTTTCTGTGCCCTATCGCGGAAGCGGCGCAGTCATATATCGTCTGCTGCAGATCGGTCTCCGGCAGATGCATATTCTGCAGGGTCTCTTTTTCCTCCTTCATCTCCTCAAAGAATTTGTTTCTGTTGATCTTGTTTGAGGAGGTTTTGGTGAAGGGCTTCTGACGCACGCGTACCTGCATGATACGCTGATAGCTTGTCAGTTTTTCATTTATCTTCTTTACAACCTTGTTTATTTCTCTGTTTATATCCTTGACGCCGCACTCTCTCGCCCAGGGGAAATTCGGATAGATTTCAGCGGCAATAATATCCCCGCTTCCGTAAACAACGATCTCCTGTACTAACTGCTCTCCGGCAAACATATTCTC
>CAJOFN010000102.1:984-3522 GCA_905233905.1 uncultured Lachnospiraceae bacterium | reverse complement strand
TGGTGCAGAAGGACCTACGGACGATTCTGATATTGAGTCACTTAGAAATCGTCAGGTAAAAAATGCCTTTGCCCTGCTCATGCTTGGACGCGGGACGCCGATGATGCTGGCGGGAGATGAATTCCGCAATTCCCAGAGCGGCAATAATAATGTTTACTGCCATGACGATGAGCTTTCGTGGCTTAATTGGGAGGATAGGGAAACACACAAAGATGTGTATGAATTCTTTCGCGCGATGATCCGGCTGCGCAGGGAACACCCTGTGCTGCGCGCTCAGAGCTTTTATACGGGAGAAAATGAAACAGGATATCCCGAATTGTCTTTCCACGGGTATCAGGCCTGGAATCTTAATATGTATGATCCGTTTTTGACCTTTGGTTTTCTGTATACGGAACCGGCAGCAAAATACGGCACAAAAGAAGACTGCTTTATCTATTGCGGTGTTAATGCGCATTGGGAGGAGCATACGCTTGAGCTTCCAATCATTCCGGAAGGCTTTGTATGGCGCAGGTATCTGTACTCCGCCGACGAAGATCACAATAAACACCCCGGGGAATCAGGAAGCATTACCTTGATGCCAAGAAGTGTTATGATTGTCATTGCAAAATCTGCTGTTTAGTCTTCAAATTTCGCATCAACCAAAGCTATAATATCCTCCTGCTATAGTTAAAAATCAACATTGTGTATACAAAAGAAAAATGCTATACTACATATGCACATATAGGAGACCAACCATCCCTTTGCGGACGCGGGCAGCGATATGTTCCTGATCGGTATCACCGGCGGCGTTGGCGCCGGCAAAACAGAATTATTATCAGAGCTTGAGACAATGGAAGCTGTGCGGGTTGTCCGCGCAGATGAACTGGCGGCGTCTTTGATGCAGCCCGGCAGCGCATGCCATGACAGGCTTGCAGAGGCGTTTGCGGGTTTAGGTGTATTCGATAAAGACGGCAATATCATCAAAGCCGCCATGAGCAGCCGCGTAATATCCGATCCCGACAGGCGGGCTGTCTGCAATGGCATAGTCCATCCTGCCGTTAAGGAAGAGCTGCTTCGCATGGCAGAAGAGGCCGCGTCAGAGGGCGGGACAGATATATTTTTCATAGAAGCAGCCCTGCTACTGGAAGAAGGCTACGACCTTATTTGTGATGAGATATGGTATATATGGGCAAGCGAAGAGGTCAGGCGCAGGCGGCTTGTGAGCGCCCGCGGTTATTCACAGGACAGGATATCAGCCCTTATGGCAAGCCAACTTAAAGAGGAGGTCTTTCGCACCAAATGTCAAAGAATCATCGACAACGACGGAAATCTCTCGACAGCAAGAGAACAATTAAACGAATACGTCAGAGAATTGAAGAGCCGGATACGGACATCAGAAGGGAAGCCGGCAAAGGAGACAGCAATATGAGGATTGACGGCGATAACAGGGACTATGTATTTGGCTTGGACATCGGAACGCGCAACGTCGTCGGTTCAGTGGGTTACCTTGAGGACGGCGAATTTTATGTCCTCTCACAGTACAGTATAGAGCACGAATCCCGATCCATGCTTGACGGTCAGATCCACGACATCAACCGGGTTTCCGGCACCATACGCAAGGTCAAGGAAGAGCTGGAGGCGGATGTGGGCTTCAAGCTTACTGATGTATGCATCGCTGCGGCAGGGCGTGTTCTTCGTACAGTGACCACAAGAGTTGAGATGGTCTTCCCCGAGGAAAAGGTTGTCACCGGCGAAGATTTAAATACATTGGATTTAATGGGCGTGGATCAGGCACAGCGCGATATCCTCGCCAAGAATGAACGCTACAAGTTCTACTGCGTTGGCTACACCGTCATGAAATATTATCTGAACGGTGAACGCTTCTCTAATCTCGAAGGGCACAAGGCGGAGCGTATAGAAGAGGTCATAATCGTAACCTTCCTGCCCGAAGACGTCGTGGATGGCCTTTATTCCGCTGTGGAGCGCTGCGGTCTTACCGTTGCCAATCTTACCTTAGAGCCTATTGCGGCAATCAATGTCGCGATCCCGGAGAATTTCCGCATGCTCAATATCGCCCTTGTAGATGTAGGCGCAGGCACGAGCGATATCTGCATCACCAAGGACGGCAGTATAATAGCCTACGGCATGATCCCCTCCGCCGGCGACGAGCTGACAGAGGTACTGGTGCAGGCTTATCTCGTGGATTTTGCCACAGCCGAGCAGATCAAAAAGGACTCCGCGGAGATGGACGAGATCACCTACGAGGATATCATGGGTATCTCCCACAAGGTCAAAGCTACCGATGTTTGGAAGCTCACAGACCCCATAATGGAAAAGATAGCTTCCGATGTAGCGTCGCAGATAAAGTCATTAAACGGTGATGAATCCGTGGCGGCAGCCTTCGTGGTTGGAGGAGGCGGAAAGGTACACGGCTTCTGCCAGCAGCTTGCAAAGAGGCTGGATATCATAGAGGAAAGAGTTGCCCTTCGCGGAGAAGAGGTAATGAAATCCATCAACTTCAAACAGCAGGACATCCGCAAGGACCCTCTGCTGGTCACC
>CAJOFN010000102.1:0-955 GCA_905233905.1 uncultured Lachnospiraceae bacterium | reverse complement strand
CTTCAACGGAGAATTTATGAAGCTTTACGATAACGGCCATCTCAAGATCGTGGATGCCGCTCTCCAGGCAGGCTTCTCCACCGAGGAGCTTTTCCCTCAAAGGGGCAGGGAGCTTCATTTTACCGTAAACGGCGTTAAGCGCATGGTCAGGGGTACTGAGGGTGAATCCGCCACAGTACGCATGAATGATATTATTGTTGGACTTAATGACAGGTTAGAGCCCAACTCCCGCATAACCGTTGAGAAATCCACAATGGGCGAGGAGGCGCAGCTTCGCATAGAACAGCTCGAAGAATACGCCAATTCATATGTCACCTTTACGGTCAACGGCACCTATGTCAAGTGCCCCAAATTCGTTGAGGTCAACGGCAAGCTTGAACCGGGCACCTATGTGATAAAGCAGGACGACTCAATAGAGACAAGGAGCTTTTATACTGTCGGGCAGCTTGCGGCCTTCATGGATGTTGAGGTTGATGATTCGCATGAGATCCTGGTCAACAACCGCCCGTCAGATATGGATACCCTTATCTACGAGAATTTCACCATAGACTGGACTGTTACGGGATACGGTTTAAAGGACGGAGACTACAGGCCCGAAGGCATATACGAGGAAGAGCCTGCAAAGCCTGATGAAGACGCCGGCGAAGCCGGTGTCGGAGATGGATTGCAGTCTGCCGATGAAGCAGTGGCGCTGCCGGAGCAGAGCAATGAAGCAGAGCCTGACGAATATAGAGTTGAGGATGAAGCAGAGCCGGAAGAAGGGCCTGACGATTCCGATGCTGCTGATGAAGCTTCTGCGCAGGAAGAGACAGAGACTCCTGCCCCCCGGACGGAAGATGATGATATGACCTCACGTATAGGCAAGATCCCTCCCGGCATGGGCAAGACCCTTACGGATGAGGAGGATTCCGTATCCAAGTACGTGGGAGTCGGCTACAATGACAACACGGTTCCC
>CAJOFN010000101.1 GCA_905233905.1 uncultured Lachnospiraceae bacterium | reverse complement strand
TAGTTATCTATTTCAAGGCTCTTAAACTTCTGAAGGTTATTTCCTGCCCAGAATTTTTTATATTTCTTTACTTCATCCTGGCACTCCGGTGGGATGTTCATCTCACCCATAAGCTGTATCAGCTTATCAGAATAGAAATGCTCGGAATAATAGAAAATATCCACCAGAGAGTTTTCCTTATCCTCCGGACGAGCAAAAGGCGCATATACCAGATAATTTGTGGTCAGATCCTGATGCTCCAGCAGAAGTTTGGTTGCAAAGCTGTTGCTTCCCGTGAGCTTTATAACCTTACTGTCACCTGCAAGCTGCAACTGATCCACTTCCTCTGCGTAGGCAGCGTCATCGTCATACCAAAATACGATCTTCCGCTCCGTTCCATCCAAAAGGGTATTCAGTTTGTCCTGTATTTCCTGTAAATCCATGCTTTTATCCCTCTCTGTCAGTGTCCCCGAAAAGTTCAGACAGTGTCTGAACTTTTTGAATTATCATCCTGCTCGGCATCAGCTCCGTCCATAAATCTGCGGAACTCGGCTTCCAACTGCTCTCTTTCCGGCAGATACAACTGATATCTGCTGACAAATACCTGATTGGTTATATTCTGCAACGCATACTGCATAACCAATTTGTCCTGATAAGCACCAAGGACGATACCTATCGGCTCCGTATCACCCTCGGTATTCATCTCTTCACGATAATAGTTCAGATAGAAGTTCATCTGCCCTATATCCTCATGCTGAACCTCGCCTCGCTTCAGATCCACAAGCACAAAGCATTTGAGTATTCTATGATAGAACACAAGATCGACCTTATAGGTTCTCCCTGCTATGACCAGTTTCTGCTGCCTACCCACGTAGGTGAAGCCGGTACTCCATCCCCTTATCACCCTCAAACTTGATGCATTTCTCGATATATCCCTTGCATTGTATTCCATGGTTAATCGTCCTTCTCTTCCCTATCTTTCTCAAAACTCATGATGTCGCCTATGTTACAGTCCATGTAATCACAGATTTTCTCAAGAATATCCATCGACACATTCTCGCCTCTACCCATTTTCGCCATGGTAGCAGAACTGATGCCAAGGTCTGCACTCAGATCTTTTTTATACATATTCTTGTCGATCAACATCTTCCATAAACCGTTGTATGATACTGCCATATTATTTGCCTTTCTCTTAATCAAAAGAAACGTTAGCACACCTATATAACAGCATATCACAAACGGCCATCAATGTCATTCGAAATCTTTAAGAAATTAAAATCAAATTGTAGTTTTATACAGTCAAAACATTTTTTCGTACAATTCTAATATCAGTTCTAATATCAGTTTTTTTCTTTATATCCTTCTTTTTCCCATACATCTTATTCATCGCCCTGATCTCCCCGGCGAATCTCTCTACCACTTCCTCTGGGTCGACGATCTTCACCTTCGTTCCCAGGGAGAAGATCCATCCAAGGAACTGATCACTGAGGGCTACATCCACATAGGTCTCCGACCAGCCTTCCTTGTCGGTCCTATATATGGAGATATCCTTACCGAAACGATCCAGGAGCACGCCCACCATCTCATTCTGGAAGTGGAGCTTTACCCTGACCTCTTCACCGCCGAACATTCCGAAATTCATCCTGGCATAGGCAGCCATATCGAACTGCTTAAAATGCTCCTTTCCCTCACGCTTCTCGTCCGCAAACTCTATATCACGCATCTTATCCACGCGATAATGCTTGATCTTATCCTCTTCCGCATCAAAACCAATTAGATAATAGTTCTCATCATCCCATGTAAGTGCCCAGGGGCTGACTTCATAGAGCTTGTCCTTTCTCCGCTCCATTTTCTTATCCAGGTTCCAGCGCAGGTACTCGAAGCGGATCTTCTTATTATTGGTTATGGCATTATGGATCTCATCGACGATGTAGTAAATGCTCTCATTCATCGTCTTGATCCGTCCCCGTACCACCACCTGCCGCTTAAGTTGTGATGCCTCATAATTGCTGGCGAGACTCGTCAGCTTCTTGATCAGATCATTGGATTTCTTCTCCGTGATGAACTTCGAGGACTGTATCGCATCCACCAGGAGCTTCAGTTCCGCTATCTCAAACTGCTTTTTCCCTACATGATAGGAATAGCTGCGCCCGTTCTTTTCCCCAATCACATCTATCCCAAGGACTCTCAGAGCCTCCAGATCGTCATACAGGCTCTTCCGGTCAGCGGTGACACCGTAGCCCTCCAGTGCCCTCTGGATCTCCGGCATCGTAATATGATGCTCATCGTCGGTCTTCTCCGTCATGATACGGCTCAAATAATACAGTTTCAGCTTCTGATTGGTTCCCTTTGGCATGATGTGTACCTCCTTGCAGGTTTTCTTGATATTACCACAATTCAGGCGGCTTTACATCATTTAGTGGGAAAATTATCGTACACTCTTGCATTTCGTCTATTGCATATCCGAATCGCCCTTGCACTGCTCATAATATGCACAGGTCATACAGATGCCTTTACAGTATTTATTCTTACCCCGGAGGCACTTCCTTACCCAGTATATGAACCTCATC
>CAJOFN010000100.1 GCA_905233905.1 uncultured Lachnospiraceae bacterium | reverse complement strand
AAGAAGATTCGACGACAAAAATAAGCCGATTATTGGGAATATTACTCAATGCGTAAATCTTTTTTCAAGAGGGAAGGCGCCTGCATCCGCAGGCCGCTTTCCTTCTGCGGGGACAGCCGGGGCAGATAACAGAAGGAAGTATGGGCGTTCACTCACCCCGCCGCCAAAGGCGGGTCGCTATCTCAAATCCTTAGGAAGCCCCTCATCGGCGTAGCCGATCTTTCCATGGGCGACCTTCGTCATGAGGTGTCAGGCACGAAGTGTCTGACGGAGTCCTTATGACTCTGGCCGACCATAGGGAGGGGGCATTTCCATACCGGCTGTGCCCACAGCAGGGAAGCAGATCTTCCAAAATAATAAAAATAAAAAGACAGGCCACAAAACAGTGACCTGTCTTTATTATTTGTTAAGCTAACGGTTGATACATTGATTGCTGTGTTAGCCTTCGGGCTGACATGCTTCAGCATCGGATATATGATCGGAAGCAGAAACGACCGCCCAAGGCAAGGTAACGGTCGTTCTGACGACTAATCAATCTTAGCCAAACCGTCTGCTGGTGGCTTTCCTTTAGATTTTAACTGCGGTACGTATATTCGTCAAGACGTTATAGCATCAATATATGACCAATGGTTATAGAGTTAAAACGCAATGATTCTACAGAAAGCACAAGCAAAGTAAATATACAGAAGATCCTACCTACGGCGTTTTAGATATTCTGTAAATCCGGGAACCGTAAAATCAATGCCGCTTCCTGTTGAAATGATTCCTTTAGCTTTAGCGCTTCAAAAGCTGATATTGCTACCTCAATCTGGTTGTCTCTTCCTGCAAGGTATTTTGGCATCTTACCAGCGCCGGGAGTGTAGATGTATTGTAAATTCATTTCAGATATCTCCATGTTATCAAATCCATTAAAGTAGTGTACATGAAATATACAATAAATGCTTAAGATAGTCAATTTATTTGAGTTCAAAAATACGTTAGCCAGTTGTTCTGAGATTGCATGATACCCTTTTGGCAAACCGACGTCTTTGTGTTATAATGCCGCTTGTAATTGGCTTTGAATTGACAGGAATATTACAGTATGAAAAGAATAGACGAATTTGAAACAAGAACGATCGACGGTATTATCTGCTGCAAGGGGCGTCCCATTCCGTTTGGAGCAATGATTTTTGGAGATGACAGGATCAATTTTTCCATCAACTCCGCGGATGCCGACGGCTGTATTTTAGAGCTGTATCACAGCAGGGAAGCCGATCCTTATGCGCGCATACGGATACCGGAGGAGTACAGGATCGGCGGGAACTGGTCCATTATGATTTTTGGACAGAATCCGGAGGATCTGGAATATACTTATCGGTTTGAGGGGCGTTTTGACCCAAAGAACGGCTACCGTTATGACCCGGACAAACCCCTTTTAGATCCTTATGCCAGGCTGGTGTCAGGACGGGAAGTGTGGGGATCGAATCCGGACCATAAAGCAGCGCTGCGCAGCCGCGTTATTTATGAAGATTATGACTGGGAAGGGGATAAGCCATTAGAGCTCCTTTTTGGTGATCTGGTTATCTATGAGCTGCATATCCGCGGCTTCAGTATGGGTAAAGGTTCTGCAGCGAAGTATAAGGGCACCTTTGCCGGGGTGACGGAGATGATTCCATATCTGAAGGATCTGGGTGTCAACTGTGTCGAGCTGCTGCCGGTATTTGAGTTCGATGAGACGGAGTACTCGCGGGAAATAAACGGAACGAAGCTGTATAACTATTGGGGCTATTCCACGATAAGCTTTTTTGCGCCCAAGGCAGCGTATGCCGAATCCGGGCAATACGGCATGGCAGTGGATGAGATGAAAAACATGGTCAAGAAGCTTCATCAAAACGGCATTGAGGTCATATTGGATGTAGTTTTCAACCATACTGCGGAAGGCAATGAAAACGGACCTACCTATAATTACCGTGGGATTGACAACCACATTTTTTACCATATTAACGAGGACGGATATTATATGAATTACAGTGGCTGCGGCAATACAGTCAACTGCAATAATGCAATAGTCCGGGATCACATCCTCGATTGTCTGCGCTATTGGGTATGTTCATATCATATCGATGGATTTCGCTTTGACGAAGCGCCGATTCTTTCTCGGGATGAGGATGGGAATCCCATGCCAAATCCACCGTTGCTGGAAACGCTTGCCTCCGATCCTATCCTGTCAAAAACCAAACTGATCGCAGAGGCATGGGATGCTGCCGGACTATATCAGGTCGGCTCCTTTCCGGCACCGGAAAAATGGGCTGAGTGGAACGGAAAATTCAGGGATTGTGTACGGCATTTTATTAAGGGAGATGCCTATGAGGGACCGGGACTGATATACCGACTGCAAGGCTCTCCTGATATTTATCCGGGCAGAGAGTTTCACTCAACGGTCAATTATGTCACCTGTCATGACGGCTTCACACTAAACGACCTTGTATCCTACAATGAGAAGCATAATCTGTCAAATGGTGAGGACAACCGAGACGGGATAGATGACAACATAAGCTGGAACTGTGGTGCAGAAGGACCTACGGACGATTCTGATATT
>CAJOFN010000099.1 GCA_905233905.1 uncultured Lachnospiraceae bacterium | reverse complement strand
CTCATTAACTACTATAGTTGCCGGCATAGCAGACACGCGAACGCTGTTATAGCTGGTTTATGAGATTGTTTCGGCAGTTAATTGCGTTCGCGAGTATAACAGTCGTGAAAGGTAAAGTTCAGAGTATCCCTGTATATTCATACCCTTCTTCTGTTACTGCAGTATTAATTAAAGTTTCGTCCAGCGGCATATTGTGCATTACCCTTACCATTCCGTTGGTGTGATCCGGAACCGCTTCTAAAATGCCTTCTATATTCTCCAGAGCCTTTCTGACATGCTTCTCACAGTTTTCGCACATCATTCCCTCTACCCGAATAACTGTTTCTGACACCACACCATCTGCCCGCGCATCTGCATCATTACCCAAAGCCTTCGGTCTTAGGATCCTTTTATCCCTGGAAGTATCAAAAACATCAAAAAGATTAAGCCGGAGTGCATTCATGCAGACTGTAAATGACGATATCGCCATAGCCGCCGCACCCCACATGGGATTCATTTCAATATGAGGGTATAAGCCTGCGGCAATCGGAATAAGGATCACATTGTAAGCAAATGCCCAGAACAGATTTTCATGGATATTCCGAAGTGTTGCCCTTGAAAGCCTGATAGCGCCGGGCACATCGGACAGCCTGGAATTCATAAGCACTATATCCGCGGAATCAATGGCTACATCGGTCCCTGCACCGATCGCAATACCAATATCTGCTCTGGTAAGGGCCGGGGCGTCGTTTATTCCGTCACCGACCATGGCAACCTTGCCTCTTTCCTGTAATTGTCGTATGACTGCTTCCTTTCCTTCAGGTAGCACACCTGCAATTACCCTGTCCACACCGGCCTGGGCCCCAATGGCTTTTGCCGTACCTTCATTGTCACCGGTAAGCATGACGACCTCTATACCCTGTGCCTGCAGCTCCTTTACCGCTTGGGCAGAGTCTTCTTTGATCACATCTGCAACAGCGATCATGCCCAGCAGCTTTGTGTCCCTTTCAAAATACAAGGGTGTCTTTCCCTGCCCGCAAAGCTGCTCTGATCGTTTTTTGATCTGATCTCCTATGCCTGTATGATCTACTATAAACTTTTCTGAACCGCCGCGGAGCATCAGTCCGTTAATACGCCCGCAAAGGCCGTTTCCCGCAAGTGCTTTGTACTCCAAAACCTCAAGAGCATCTAACTCATGCTCCATGCCATAAGCAACTATAGCCTTCGCCAGAGGATGCTCAGACTGCAGCTCCAGCGAATATGCCAACTGCAAAAGCTCTGCCTCC
Organism: uncultured Lachnospiraceae bacterium; assembly: GCA_905233905.1. GTDB lineage: Bacteria > Bacillota > Clostridia > Lachnospirales > Lachnospiraceae > RGIG4930. The sequence continues at coordinate 1,329 of CAJOFN010000099.1, read as the reverse complement.
TGCACTCCCTCTGCAGGGATAACATCGGTAATAACAGGACTGCCCTTTGTGATAGTGCCTGTCTTGTCAAGTGCCGCGATCTGTATCCGGCCTGTAGTCTCCAGAGCCTCTGATGTCTTGAACAGTATGCCGTTTTTTGCGCCCATGCCGTTGCCAACCATGATAGCAACCGGAGTGGCAAGCCCAAGGGCACAAGGGCATGATACCACAAGAACCGCTATCGCCCTTTCAAGTGCAAAGGTAACCGGCTGACCGGATATCATCCACAAAACAAATACTGCTGCCGCGATGGCAATTACAGCAGGCACGAATACTCCCGATACCTTGTCAGCTATCCTCGCTATAGGTGCCTTGGTCGCGGCCGCGTTGGATACCATCTGAATTATCTGGGAAAAAGTCGTATCTTCTCCAACTCTTGTTGCGCGGGCTTTGATAAATCCTGACCGGTTAATGGTCGCCGCAAAAACCCTGTCACCTGTCTCTTTATCCACAGGTATTGACTCTCCGGTAAGCGCGGATTCGTCTATCGCTGTACTTCCAAAGGTGATCACCCCGTCTACCGGGATCGCTTCACCCGGCTTTACCACAAAGATATCTCCGATCTGCACCTCATCAATACCCACCGTAAACTGCTGTTCTTCCCTCTCAATAACCGCTGTTTTGGGAGCCATGCGAAGAAGGTTCTTAAGAGCATCTGTTGTGCGTCCCTTCGACATGGCCTCCAGGGTCTTGCCTACAGTGATAAGGGCGGGGATCATGGCTGCCGTTTCAAAATAAAGCTGATCATGATAGACGTTCATAAGCTCCATATTTGATGCACCTACTGTCACCATAACAGTCATCTTATAAAACACATACAATGACCACGCAAATGAAACCGTAGATCCAAGCGCAACAAGCGCATCCATGTTGGGACTTAAGTGAGCAAGACTCCTGAAGCCTGATATAAAGAAGTCTCTGTTGATACCCATCACAGCAATGGCAATCAGCATCTGAGTAAGCGTCAGTCCAAGATGATTATTTAAAAACGGCGCAGGCACAGGCCAGTTGAGCATATTATGTCCCATAGTTATATACATCAGTATAATAAGGAATAGTATTGATTCAAGCAGCCTTTTTTTAAGTCTTGGAGTCTCCCTGTCCTTTAAAGCGTCCTCTTCAGCGGCAATTTTTTCACTAATGGAGCCTCTTGCCTTATCAGGCTCCTCACCCTTGACCTGCGCCCCATATCCGGCTTTTTCAACGGCATCGATCACTTCCTTTGAGGATGCGGTACCATCCACGGACATGGAATTAGTCAGCAGTGAAACCGTAACTGAGTCAACCTTA
>CAJOFN010000098.1 GCA_905233905.1 uncultured Lachnospiraceae bacterium | reverse complement strand
TCCGTGATAATCTGCCCCTGCTTCAGGTTCTTTACAGAGAGACGCTCCTGCGCGAGGGCGATCATATCCTTGCCAAATTCCCGCTTCATTTCAGCCAGTATGTCGGAGTCCTCCGTGGCGAGAAACATCTCTTCAATGCTCATCTGCTCACTCACAGGAGGATAAGCCCCTTTGGTTCTGCTGTGCTCAAGGGCTTTGGTCTTATCCGTGATATGGCGCGTCATTCCTACTTCCATGCCAAGATAAGGGTTCCAGTTGTCTCCAAAGAATACCTCATCACTGGCTGACCTCCGTGTATCCGGCCATGGCGTCTTTATGATATTCGATCTTTGCCTGCGGCAATTTCTCAGCTACCAGCTTATCGTCATTTGTGCTATCTGCCATACCAATTTTTCGTCCCGGTTCATTAAGCTGCTCCAGAGAAGTGATCACCGCTTCGCCTGCTGCATCATCCCCGGCGCCGCAGCCGGTAAGCAGGTTCAATCCCATAGTCAGTATGCTTATAATGAACAGCATTCTATATTTTTTTCTCATTAACATGGAACCTCTCTGATAATCCTCTTCTTACCGGGTGATATCGCATCCTGTGGGCACACCAAAAGGCATAGATGGCATCCCACGCATTTGCTTCCGTCAAGCCTTGGGCTGCGGCCATCAAACCTGATCGCCTGATGCCCGCCGTCATTACAGGATATCACACATCTGCCACAGCCTACGCACTTGTCCCGATCGAATTTAGGGAAGAGAACCGAATCCCTCTCCAGCACATCCGTTGTATCGCTGATTGAATCCAGTCCCGCGCCTATGATATCCTTTACGGAAGGTATCCCCATCTGTGCCAGATAGTAGTTGAGACCAGACTTCAGATCATCAATGATCCTGTATCCATACTGCATTACCGCTGTCGTAATCTGGATGGAACCGGCACCCATCAGAATAAACTCCAGGGAATCCCTCCAGGTTTCTATCCCACCCATACCGCTAAGGTGCATACCCTTCAGCTTCGGATTCTGTCCCAGCTCGGATATAAACCGCAACGCGATCGGTTTTACCGCATTTCCGCTGTATCCGCCTATGGCAGACTTCCCTTTTACTGCCGGAGCAGAGACAAGGGTAAGCGGATTGACCCCAATTACACTTTTAATCGTATTGATCGCCGCGATCCCATCGGCACCTCCGCTGCGGGCCGCCTCCGCTGCGGGCGACATTGTCGCTACATTCGGTGTCAGCTTTGCGAGCACGGGTATAGTCGTGCTGCGCTTTGCGGCTCTTGTATATCTCTCCACCAGTTCAGGTATCTGACCGATATCGGAGCCCAGCCCGTCCTCCTGCATATTGGGACATGAAAAATTGAGTTCTATGGCATCCGCCCCGTTCTCCTCACATAGCTTTGCTAAAGACTCCCACTCTTCTTCATCCTGCCCCATGATCGACGCCAGGATAAATGTGGAAGGATAATTCTTTTTTAATTCCCTGAAAATGTGCATATTTTCGGCTACACTGTGGTCTGACAGCTGTTCTATATTCTTAAATCCGATAATGCTGCCGTTATCACCCGTGATCGCCGAAAAACGCGGAGATGCCTCATGAATATCAAATGAACAGATCGTCTTAAAACATGCTCCTGCCCATCCCGCTTCAAAAGCTCTGGCGCACATATCATAAGTGGAAGCAACCACGGAAGACGACAGCAGAAACGGATTCTCCAGCGGAAGTCCGCAGATGTCGCACCTTAGACGCTCTTCATCTTCAGGAAGCCCGATCTCCGCTTTACTGCGTACATTTAAGGCAAGCTCTGTCATCAGCGCCTTAACCGGCACCCTGGAATGACTGATACAGGCTCCTTCACAGGGCGCGTTACAGTTGAGGCACGGATTTCCCTCCGGCATTTTCAGCGCGGCGACATCTGAATTATCAAACCAGATGCTCCGCAGTGCCTCCCCCGGCTCAAAACTGTCGCAAGCTTTACTGCAAGGAGCATCCTTGCATAGCAGGCATGAAATCATATCAGACCTTTTTATCCGGTTCTGCAGCAGCATACCTCATACCCCTCCTCTGTTATGTACCTTTTCCAGGATTATTACCTTTTATTTACATTATGGATTTTATGTTGCAACGCCTCAAGAGGTTGTTCCAGAATGTCAAACTTTTTTTCTTCTGATCCCTTGTCTCTGTCATCCCGCTTATTTATAATTGCCTTGTAATCAGGAGTCTGATTAAACAACAAACAAAAGGAGGAATTCATGAAAAAGAAAAGTATTATGACGATGATCCTGTCTCTCATGCTGGCAATGAGTCTGTGTGCCTGTGGCAGTCAGACTGCGCCCGCGTCGGATGCCGGCTCTTCTGCCGATACGGAGGATGCCGGCGAGGTTAAAGAAAACGCAGAGACTACAGAGACTACGGACAACGAATCCACCGATGGTGAGAATTTAGTTGTGACCTGGCCCGAGGATAACGGCGGCTTAGCCGGTGTCTATAAATGGATCGAAATGGAGAAAGCAGGCATCACTGCGAATCTGATCATCTTTGACGATGGTACCGGCGTACTTGATATGCTCGGCGTCGTGGAATCTGTCAAGTACGACGACGATACCATGCAGTCTTCCGGCGAAGGTGCCCTTCCCCAGAGCTACACATACGAAGACGGTACGCTTAC
>CAJOFN010000097.1 GCA_905233905.1 uncultured Lachnospiraceae bacterium | reverse complement strand
GGGCGGGTTTCCATGGTCTTATAACTTATGTAGTGGCGATCATGCAATCTTCTTGTAAAGATCGATGAATTCTTCAGCGATGATCTTAAATGCCTCAGCGCTCATAAGCTGATCCTCTGCATGGATCAAAAGCACACCTGCATTTCCAAGCTCACCATTGGCTTCTTTGGTCAGCATATCTGCATGGGCGTGATGACCCTCAACAAACTCCTTCTCGCCTTCTGCGATCAGGTTCTCAGCCTCATCAAACTTCCCCTCTTTAGCAAGCTGAATAGCTCCTATATAGTTTGAACGCGCTGTCCCCACATGCGTTATAATATTAAAACACGCAAGTTCTAATTCTTCACTCATATTAATAGTCTCCTCCCTTTTATAGCTTCATGCGTAAAACTCAAAATCAGATTACATCTTACCAATCATCGTCATCAACAGCCTGCTTATCAAGTACTCTCATGAACGGCGTGTATACTACAACCGACATTACAAGAACTAAAGCCTGAAGCACTGCTGTACGCCAGTCACCAATAAGAAAGCCTGAGATGATAGGCGGTGTTGTCCAGGGTACATAAATGCCTCGGTACATCGGACAAAGACCGGTAGCTATTGCAACATACTCCATCGTAGTCGAGATCATGGGCACCAGCATGAAAGGTACTGCAGCGATCGGGTTCATAACGATAGGAATACCAAAAATGATAGGCTCATTGATATTGAAGATAGCAGGACCGATAGCGATACCGCCGATTGCCTTATACTGTGAGGATTTTGCAAATGCCAGACAGTAAATAGCAATACCGATGGTAGTGATCATGTTCTCATAGAACTGCTGGGTAACAATATGACCTGTCTGTAATGTAAGGTTTCCTGCATCATACAGTGCCTGGTTCTCCATGTAGTTTGCAGTCCACATGGGAGTCATAATACCCGAAATAAGCGTTGCGCCATGTACACCAAAGAACCACAGGAAGTGAACCAAAAATGCCACCAGCATAATAGCTCCGTATGTATCGGAAAGGTTCTGCAGCGGAGCGCCGATAACAGTATAGATAAGCTCCATACCTGTCTGGCTTGCAACTGCGTGGAAAATCCCTTCTAATACCAGGGTACCGGTGATGATCATGATCGCAGGGATCAAAGCCGTAAATGCGTTGGAAACACCCTCAGGCACACCATCAGGCATCTTGATACGGATATCACGCTTAAGGATCGAGCTGTAAGCCCATCCTACAAGCAGACCAACGATAATGGAACCGATCATTGCCTTACCGCCGGTCCATCCCTTGTTGATGACTCCGCCTGCGACAACTTCCTCTCCACTGTCTAAAATAGTGGAAATTGTATCAGGCGAAATAAGAAGGAAAGAACCAAGGGCAACAAATGCTCCGCCAAGAGGTTCATAGCCTTCATTCTTAATGTATACATACGCAATCGCGACAACCGCTATTATAGCGTTGATCGAAAACGTAGATGCATTGGCCTTTAAGAATAATGAGTTCAAGCTTATGTCGCCGATCATAACACTGTTCAGGTAATCCTGTGCGGACTGAACAGGAAGCTGACCAAGGATCAGGAAAATAGATCCGGTGATGATCAACGGAATTGTGTAGATCATACCGTCCTTCATAGCCTGAATGGCCTTGGTATTAACGAGCTTCATAACCGGAGGCATGATATTTTTCTGTACAAATTCTTCCATACCCTACTCTCCTTTATACTCTCCTAAAATAAAACAATAAATCACTTCTTGAGCTTGTACGCAAACTTCAAAACATTCATGCCGTTGCACATGCCATAGTCTGCTGAAGGAATAACATCAACAGGAATTCCCTTAGGATCGCACATCTCCTTAGCCTTGCCGAGATTGAAGCCAACCTGCGGTCCAAGCAGAGCGACATCGGTATCATCAAGATGCTGATCCATCTCAGAAAAAGGATATGCAGCAATCTCTGCATCCTTGCCCTTCTCCTTTGCGGCTTCCTGCATCTTCTTAACCAATACGCTTGTAGACATACCGGCGGCACAGAATAAATTGATCTTCATAATTTGTAACCCCTTTCATTGTGAAGAATTATATGCATCCTATGCCATTCTACACAATTATATTCACTTATGCAACATTTTTTTGTTATTTATGCACAAGAAAAAAGAGGTCAGACATGGGGGATCTGCCTCTTTTTCCAAAGGAGAAAACTTTTGGCTTATGCCTGTGAAGAAGGAGTTTCACAGGCATAAACCCACACCAAAACAAAAGTTGGTTGGCTAATTCATATGGTCACGACATCAACTTACATTTATAGTAACTTCCTTGCCTAAAGACCTCGCTACCTTCACAAGGAAGTCGAGGCTCGGATTATAACTACCGCTCTCCATCCGCGAAATATTGGACTTCTTCGTCCCACACAGATCCGCGAGGCTCTCCTGGGTAAGATTGACACTGACCCTGGCAGCTTTGAGCTGCTCCGCAATAAGTGACCGCGCTGAAGACGCATCCTCTGGCACGACACCGTCCATATATCGTTTTTTCATCACACACCTTGCACTCGAACGACTGTTTTAGCGACCACCATCGCATCGTTCAGTGCTTTCACACAAAACGAATGTTATCATATATGATAACTTCTGTCAACAAAAAAATGCAGTTTTGTGAAAACTGCATTTTTTGAAGCTTTGATTTTGTGCAATTCTTACAATTCCATGAGCTCCTTGAGGGCATTCTCCTTGATGATGACCGCTGCATGCTCCTCTACCCCGTAGGTGCCGGGACCGTCAGAATACACATTCTCCGAATACTCTGCTGTGGAGAAAACACTGCGCGCCAGGCTCTTCTTGTCTTCGTTGAGCCTCATTGTAAGATAATATGTGTCCTTGTACTTGAGCAGTCTGGACGGAGCCTCTGGCTTGTTAAGGGCTTTGGCAAGATTGATGCAGTTGTCAAGAGACTCGATCTCAGCCCATACCTCCATCTCCAGGATCTCATTATCATCGCTACCGGACAATACCTCCCTCGCGGGATCAACCGGCAATGCCTTGGCCGCGGCATTCTTCCCCTGCTCTATCGCCTGCTGGAACTCCCTCAGACGCTCCTTAAACTGCGCAAGCATAGCGTGAATGGCGGCATTCTGGTCATCTGAGATCATGAGGGAAATATCGCCATCCTTCATAACGGACAACTGTACATTAAGCGCCTCACCAGTGGTCTGGAAATCAACCTCATACCTCGCCTGCTGAAGAATATAACGCAGAAACTCCTCTGCTTTGCCATGATCGCCCATGAGCTCTTCGATATCAATACCCTGGGCATTCATCTCTTCTCTGCTGATCACGCACCTTATGGAATTATCATTGATCTTCGTAAACTTCAATTCGATCACCCCGTATTCATCTTCCGAACTATAAGCTATCGTATCTTCTCATTATAAATATCGACGGGTTGCGGTGCTATATTAATGGTTTCAGTGATAATTCATAAATATAGTTA
>CAJOFN010000096.1 GCA_905233905.1 uncultured Lachnospiraceae bacterium | reverse complement strand
GCTCCGCTCTCCTGATAATCAACGAAACCAACCCGAAGCATGAATTTGAACGCACTTCGGGCACAATAAAACCACTACATCTTGATGATTATACACTAAATGTAGTGGTCTGTCTACAAAAAATCAATATATTGTGGCCTTAAATGCGCTTCGCCACAAGGAAAAGCCTGCCGTCTTCGGTGTAGTTGTTGCAGGTGGAGAGGGTAAGTATCTCATCGCCGGGCTTTAGGTCAATATCGGTGCCGTAGATCGAAAGCTCCCTGACATTGGAAACAAAGGCATCCCACTGCGCCTGGTTAGAGGCCTGGATGAAGTTGTAGTAGCGGTAGCTGTTCTCATCCTGGTATGCCACCTCGGAAAGGCAGACCGCCACCACCTCATAATTGCGCTTTTCATAGATGGTGTCAAAGCGCACATTCCTGTGGGCGTCGTAATAATCCCTGTTGAGGTAGTTCTTGACCTGGCCGAACATGGCGCCGCTTTTCATGTTGTGCCCGTAGATTATGGTGTTGGTGGTGGGATTGACCGCATCCGAACGGTAATCCATGAAAAGGGAGCCGGCGGAGCTGTCCGAATTGTCGAAGGCGTGGTTGAGATAATAATCGTTGTCTCCCTCGCGCCACATCACAGGGTAATCTATCTGTGTGTCCGGAATGGCAAGCCAGCCTATCAGGTCATTGTTCATGGAATAGGCTTCCTGATACTCCGGGAGGATGGCCAGCTCATCACGGTTGTACAGGATCTTTCTCTGGAAAACCTCTGTGTTGTCCACAGCTTCCTCTTGGTTGGCTGTTGTATCAGTTGAATTTTCAACCAACCCACTCGAGGAATTGCCGGTATTTGCAGCATTTTCCGCGTTGGTTGATTCTAATTCAGACAAATTAGACTCTGCCACCGTGTCCCTTAGCTCTGAAATCTTGCGGGCCGTGTTCCACTCTATGTACTGCCTCGCTCCAAAGTATACAAACAGCGCCATGGCAACCGCCGCTGTGGCGACACCGGCTATGCGCTGGAACCTGACGTTGCGCTTTGCCTCCAGCACGGCTTCCTCATCGTCGATAAGATGCTGGGATTTGTCTGCCACTATATCAGCAACATGCGCGGCAAAATCATCCCCTATGGCTGTATGGAAAATGATCTTGCCGTCCCGGATGAGATTGTACAGCCTGAAAGCCACGTCAGGGTCCTGGACATCCAGCTCATTATTGATAACTTCTATCTTCTTTAAGTCTTCCTGACCCTCCCTGTATTCATGGAAGGTGTCAAAGGTAAAATCACCTATAGCGAAATCTGCCATATGATATGCCTTTCGTGAGCATTTATAAGTAGATAACCTATCATATAATAACATTAAATGTGATTGAAAGAAAGCCCCGTATATGTTATCATTTTGGCGTTAGTATCATCAATACTAAACGGGGCGAAGGGGAACAACTTATATGGATAACAAAGCAAAGCGACAGGGGCTACGGTATTTTGCCGTAACAGTTGCCTTCATTATCATATCAAGCATCTTTTTCGTAAACATCTTTCTTAAGCTTTACGATGTCTCCAGGGAAAATCTCGTACATATGTGGACCAACAACACGTCCAAGGCTGCCAATGACGTCAGCTTCTATCTGACCATGCCCATGGACGCGGTGGCCTTTTCTGCTGTTACCATCAACAAAATGACCGCAAACGGCACCACCCCTGAAGAGGTCTGCGAATACTTAGTCAGTGAGACCCAGATCTATTCCCGGATAATCAGCGATAACAACACCGGTGTCTACGCCTATTACAAGGGAGAATATCTTGACGGCAGCCAGTGGACCCCTCCCGACGACTATCAGCCGACAGAGCGCCCCTGGTACATTTCGGCTGTTGCGGCCGACGGCAGGATCACAATGGTCGAACCCTATATGAATCTGCAGACCTTTACGGTCATGATGTCCGTTTCCCAGCTTCTTGACGACAAGGAGAGCGTTGTTTCCATGGATATTTTCATGGACGGGGTGCAGAGGCAGATGGAAGATATAGTAAATGAATCCCTCCCCATTGCCGCTCTTGTTATCAACGACCGGGGCTTTGTGGTGGCACATTCCGACAAGGCCGAGGTTGGAAAGGATTACTCCGAAGGCGGGGATGCCCTCACAAAGGAATTTTATGATAACATTACAGCTCATCCCAACGGGCATTTTGAAATGGAAGGCCAGAACGGCTCCAACATCATCTTCGTCCAGGAGATCATGGACAACTGGAATATGGTTCTCGTTATTCCCGAGGAGAACCTGTTTTCCTCACTTCAGTCCATTTACATGATATTGGGGCTATCGCTGTTTGCGGTGGTATGCATAATTCTTGGTGTATTCCTCTTCATTTCCGCAAAGCATCGGGAATCCGTTCAATTAAGCAATGAAGTAATGGCTATCGCCGACATTTACGCGACTGTAGTTCAGATAGACATGCGCTCCGGAGATATGCAGGTCATCCGTTCCAACAAAGAGATAGAGGAACTGATGGGCGGGAATTACAAGAACTTCCCTGAACGCTCCGAGGATTTCGCCGAAAAGATCTCGTCGGAGCGCTCCAAGGAGCTTATCAAGAAATTCATGGAAGCGTCTACCCTTAATGAGAGGCTTTCAGATGTCAATTCCATTTCCGAAGTGGGTACGCCTGCGTTTTGTGGTGGTTGACCGGGACAGCTCAGGCGGTATTAATCAGTTGCTATGGATGTTTGAATCTATTGACGAAGACCGCAAGCAGCAGGAGAAGCTTCGGGTTCTTTCCGAAACAGATATGATGACAGGCATCCGCAACCGCGGCAGCGGCGAAGCAACCATCCGGCAGATGATCGCCGAAGGACGGCAGGGCCTCTTCCTTCTGCTTGACGCGGATGATTTCAAATCCGTCAACGACAATTACGGTCACGCCGTAGGAGACAAGGTTATTATCAACATTGCCCATTCCCTGCGCAGCGCATTCAGGGATTCGGATGTGGTTTTCCGTCTTGGCGGGGACGAATTCGCTGTTTACGCCGAGGGGATAACGGACGCGAATGTGGCAAGCAACGTTATCAACCGTTTCATCGACAATCTAAACGCCGTTCCCATGCCCGAGCTGCAGGGGCGGATCATAACCGTAAGCATAGGCGCCACCTTCTATACAGATGTTCAGGCGGATACCTTTGAGGATATTTACCGCCGCGCCGATGAAGGCACCTACGACAGCAAACGCCACGGCAAGAATTACGTCACTTTCAAGTATGAAGGGGTAGATGTGGCAGATGATATTCCGGAGGTTCTGGAGATTTTGGAAAGCGAGAAGTAGATATGCGGGCAGATTATCATTTACACTGCGAATTTTCAGACGACAGCGTGGAGCTGATGGAGACACAGGTCGAACAGGGCGTCAGGATAGGACTGGACGAAATGTGTTTTACCGATCATGTGGATTACGGGATCAAGCGGGACTGGGACGATCCAAAGGGCGTTATCCGGGAGGATGTCACAGAGAACGGCGAGACCCTGCACAAAGCCCTGGCGAATGTGGATTATCCCAAATACTTTGAAAAGATAGACCGGCTGCGCTCGGATTATGGAGATAAGATCAGTATTCGGGCCGGACTTGAGTTTGGGATACAGAGCCATACAGTCCCCGAATACAGCAGGCTTTTTGAGCGTTATAGGGACAGGCTGGATTTTGTGCTTTTTTCCATGCATCAGGTGGGCGACAAGGAATTCTGGACAGGGGATTTCCAGAAGGGACGCTCCCAGAAGGAGTACAATGAGCTTTATTACGAAGAGATCCTGAAAACCATGCAGCTATACAAGGATTATTCCGTGCTTGCGCATCTCGATCTTATAGTGCGCTATGATGAGCAGGGAGTGTATCCCTTTGAAAATGTTAGGGATATTATAGCGGAGATATTGAAGCAGGCGATCAGGGATGACAAGGGGATTGAGCTTAATACCTCAAGCTGGAAGTACGGCCTGTCCGATACACAGCCTTCAAGAGCAATCCTGCGTCTGTACAAGGATCTGGGCGGCAGGATAATTACCGTTGGAAGCGATGCCCATAAGAAGGAATTTTTGGGGGATCATTTTGACGACGCGTATGCCATACTCCGGGATGAGCTCGGATTTAAGCAGATGTGTACGTTTAAAGGAATGGTGCCGGAGTTCTGGGATGTTTAATGATATAATAAAAGATGGGAAAAAGGTCTTTTTAAAGGAAAACAGCAGTAAGGAAAGTAAAGGGGGCATACATGAAAAATATAATCACTATAGCTATAGCTGTGATAATAACAGAGGGGCTGGGGTTTGCTGTTGGCATGCTTACAAGAGAAGGGACGAAGATCTACGCCGAAACCATGGTCAAGCCGCCGTTATCGCCACCTGGTATTCTGTTCCCGATAGCATGGACCCTGTTATATGCACTTATGGGCATAGGTCTGGGTATGGTCATCAATTCCGAAAGCTCCGGGATCAGAACCCTCGGAATCGCGCTGTTTTTCGTACAGCTTTTCTTTAACCTCGCCTGGTGTTTTATATTCTTTTCTTTTGGGAATT
>CAJOFN010000095.1 GCA_905233905.1 uncultured Lachnospiraceae bacterium | reverse complement strand
AATAGAAGAGCTGGAGCAGAGCCGCCGAGGCATATACGGAGGAGCGGTAGGATATCTTGATCTTGCCGGCAATCTCGACATCTGCATAGCGATCCGCCTTGTTTATAAGAAAAATAACGAGATAACCGTCCGCTCCGGGGCTGGTATCGTTGCGGATTCCGTCCCTGAAAATGAATTCAGGGAATGTCTCAACAAAGCGCGTGCCGTGACCCTTGCCATCGAAACCGCGGAAGGAGGGCTTGATAAATGATCCTTTTAATAGATAATTATGACAGCTTTTCCTACAATCTCTACCAGCTTATCGGAAGCCTGCAGCCGGACATAAAGGTTATGCGCAATGACGAGGCGTCGGTATCCGATATCAGCAGTATGAAGCCACAGGCCATAGTCCTTTCTCCCGGTCCGGGCAGGCCGGAGGATGCCGGCATATGCCCTGCGGTAGTAAAAGAGCTGGGAAGCAGGATCCCTATACTGGGGGTATGTCTCGGACATCAGGTCATATATGAGGCGTATGGCGGAAGGGTAGACCATGCGTCAGAGCTGATGCATGGCAAGGAAAAGCCCATCAGACGGCAGGGCAGCTCTGTCATCCTTGACGGTCTTCCGGAGGTGTTTTACGCTGCCAGATATCACTCCCTCGCAGGCGTCAGACAGACCCTGCCGCAGGAGCTTAGGATAACCGCTGTTTCCGATGACGACAGGCAGGAGATCATGGCGATAGAGCACACAAAGCACCCGGTTTTCGGACTTCAGTTCCATCCCGAATCCGTTATGACAAAGGATGGCGGCAGAATGATCGCCAATTTCCTGAAATATATTGCAAGATGATCCCCTCATATGCTATGATTTTTCATGATCAACAGGTGTAGGGAGTAGGTTCAGATGGCTGACAGAGTAATAGTAGTTGACGATGATGTTGACAATATCAAAACAGCCGGGCTGATACTAAGCAAGGCTAATATCCATGTCACGGGTCTGAAATCCGGTCAGGCTCTTCTTGACTATGTTATCCAAAACGGATTCCCCAACCTTATTTTATTAGACATCAAAATGCCCGGGATGGACGGCTTTGAGACCCTGTCGCGCTTAAGGGAGATCGAAGGCGCGGCAGATGTGCCGGTTATCATCCTGTCCGCCGATGAGCGGGAGGACACAGAGACAAGGGGTCTGGCGCTTGGAGCCATAGACTTTATCAAGAAGCCCTTTGTCCCCGATGTTTTAAAGCTCCGTGTCAGGCATATGCTGGATCTTGACCGTCTCCAGAGGAATCTCGCCGAAGAGGTTGAGCGCAAGACCCGCGACAATGAAAAGCTGTTCATCCACGTAGTTTCATCACTTGCCTCCGCCATAGATGCCAAGGACACCTATACCAACGGTCATTCCGACAGGGTGGCTATGTACGCCCGTGAGATATCCAAACGCTACGGTTATGATGCCGGGCAGCAGGGGGATATCTATATCATGGGGCTGCTCCACGATGTAGGCAAGATCGGTGTTCCCGACAGCATTATCAATAAACCCTCAAGGCTTACAGACAGCGAATTCGAGGCCATTAAAAAGCATCCCGGAATGGGTGCAAAGATCCTTGCCAATATCACGGAAATGCCTGCTCTTGTAAAGGGTGCAAAGTGGCATCATGAGAGATATGACGGCAAAGGCTATCCGGACGGCCTCAAGGGGGAAGAGATCCCCGAGGAGGCGCGTATTATAGCTGTTGCCGATGCCTATGACGCCATGACCAGCAACAGGAGCTATCGTGACGCCCTTCCGCAGGAAGTCGTGCGCAATGAGATCGTCAACGCAAAGGGCACACAGCTTGATCCCGTTTTTGCGGATATTATGCTTGAAATGATAGATGAAGATACAGATTACGAAATGAGGGAGCATTAGATCCATGAAGGAGGGACTGGAAGAAAACGAACTATTTCGTGCCTCGCATATAATGATACTGAAAAGCTATACCATTTTTTCAGTTGTCCTTATTTCTGAGGCACTTATACTTGGATGGGAGAGATGGGCGCTTGCCCTGGTGGCAATGGCTCTGGCGTTTAGCTGGTATCTCCACCTTCAGGATAAGCTGACTCCCCATAGCAGGCTCTGGATTTATTCGCTGTTTATGATGGCGACCTATTTTTTCTATGGAATCCATCTTACCAGCACCTACGATCTTGCAATAGTAATGGCTGCCGTCATTCTGCTCTATATTATGACAGGCATCGAAGCGCTGGTCACTCTTTGTCAGTCAACATTTTATTTCACCTTCATTATTGATATAAATATCCTTGCGCACAAGGGCGTGGTCTTTGACACCCTTACTATTACAAGGTCGCTGCTGCATATCGGAATGGTAACAATGATAAGCTGGATCGGCAGGACCATTATTGCCAAGTGGAGCGAGGTCATAAACCGTACCCAGATGGATATCAGCGATCTGGAGGAGATTACCACCAGGCTCAATGACTTTCTTGTCAATCTTTCCCATGAGATCAGAACCCCGATAAATGTAATACTGGGTCTGTCAAAGGTATGCTTTGACCGTGAAAAGAACCCGGAGATCAAAAAGGATCTTAAATCCGTTCAGGAAGCCGGCAGGTTTGTGGAGGCTCAGATCGGAGAGGTTTTGGAGTATTCCGAGATCGACCGCGGAAGGCTTGTAAATAATCTGAACCCGTATTCTCTGACTGCGCTGCTAAATGAGATAAAAGGTACGGTCCTTCCGGCTGTCAGTGAAAAGGTTGAATTCATAATGGATGTAGATCCTGACATTCCCACTCATTTATATTCCGACGAGGACAAGGTAAGAAAGATAATCTGGCATCTCGTCTATAACGCTGTCAAATTCACCGACAAGGGCAGTGTGCATGTAAAGGTTTCTTCATTTAAAAAGGAATACGGCATAGACCTTTTCGTAGAGGTTGCCGATACCGGAATAGGAATGAATGAAGAACAGCTTGATCAGATATATACCAGATTTTACCAGGGAGATTCCGGCAGGACAAGGAATGTAAACGGCCTGGGGCTTGGAATGAGCATTGTCCACGGCTTTGTTGAGTCGCTGGGAGGCTCTGTTGATGTAAAGAGCGTGGAAGGCAAGGGAACAACAGCCGTTGTT
>CAJOFN010000094.1 GCA_905233905.1 uncultured Lachnospiraceae bacterium | reverse complement strand
GTCCCTGATCGACGGCGTGATCAACCGGGCAAAAATAAAGGCGCACAAGGAGGAGTTTTTCAAAGCCGAAGCGGAAAAGGGAAGCCTTCGGCCTGACTGGAGCACGGAGTTTAAGCGGTTCACATCGGATAAGAGGAATTATCAGGATGCGGTCATTGTGCTTTCGGTCGGGCCTTATAATGCGATCCCTGCCGTGAGGCTCGGATTACCGGAGGATGAATGGATAACGCTGTCTGACCGGATCAGGAAGTACCACGAGTGTACACATTTTGTCTGCCGGAGGCTGTTTCCGGAGAAGAAGAACGCTGTCTGGGACGAGCTGGTGGCGGATGTGGTCGGGATCTATGCGGCGTTCGGGAAATATAATCCCAGGGTGGAAGAGCTGTTTCTCGGAATAGAAGACGGACGCTATGTGGGCGGCCGGCTGGAAAACTATGTAACTGATCTGTCAGGGGAGGAGAGGGCGGCTGTGCTTTCCGAACTGGCTGATAAGATATCATCAGTCCTTAAGGATTTCGATAAAGTGATATCGGAAAACAGCAGCGCTGCTCCCTTTGAGCTTGCCTTGCTTCTGGAAGACAGCATGAAGGAGCTGTGGGGTTAATTTGTCCGCTTATAAGGACAGAAAAAAAGATCGATGTTATGATTGCGCGGCCGAATTGCCAGAACAACGGACTGAAACGGGAAGATAAAACAGTAATGGATTAATGAGAAAGCGTTCCGTCATCGAAGAATATAGAGGCCTCGGGAGTTATATCTTCTTCTTGCGTTGGGTCTGCTTTTACATCTGTTTCTGATTCTGCCACTGTCGTTGAAACAGACATTTCTTCTTTGTAAAGAGGGCCTCGGAGGAATCTGTTGTTTTCCGCGAGGTCGATGTAGCCTTTCAGGCGGCAGAGGTTTTTGTATTCGTTCTTGAGCTCGATCATCTGCTTTTGCAGGGTGAGAAAGGTCTGCTGTTTGGTTTCATGCTGCGTCAGATATTCTGCGGCCTTCTCCGGCGTAATGCCGTAGGAGGCAAGGGCATTAAGAATATCTCTATATGCGAATAGGAGATCCTTTTCTTCATTGCTGTAATGATATGTCAGGAGCTCAAACTGCCTGTCCAGCTCGGAATTGCGGGACGAGGAATTCAGGTCTTTGTCAGGCTGGGCATAGCCGGAAGCTTCTGCCTGGCGTTTGAGCGCGATATCCCGTGCCTCTTCCGGGGTAAGAAGGCAGGAGGGCATGGCATCGCTTTTGCCGTCGGCGTAGTCAATGACGGCTTTGGCTTCTGACAGGGATATATCTTCAAATTTGTATTTCAGGAAAAGCTTTTTGCTGTTTACTGTCTGGTATAGCTGCCTGCGGATTTCTGGGGTCATGGGGTGCAGGGTGGCTATATTGTGGGCGATCTCCCTTTCAGAAAAAGCGTGGATGAACAGCCGGTTTACGGAGATGTTTTTTCCATTCAGGCCGGATTCGAGTTTATGAAGGGCTTTTATTACTCCGGCAATTAGATATAGTAATTGTTAGTATCCGTACTTTTTGATGTATTCCAGCTTTTTATGATTGAACAAGGATTTAACTTTGTTGGCATCCTCTTGTAAACTGTGCATAAACTTCTCGACCTTTTTCCGGATTGTTTCCTTGGTGTGGGGGATTATCCCGCTGTGTACATCTTGCTTTAAGTTGTGATTCAAATATTCATCCGGGTTTATTTCCGGGGAATACGGCGAGGTGAAGAATAGCTCAAGTTCAGTTTTGTGCTTGTCGAGCCAATCCTTCACAATCTTTCCATGGTGCACTTTGAGGTTATCCACTATGAACAGGACTTTGCGGTCCGAATCATGGACAAGGCGCTCAAGGAATTCTATGAACAGTTGTTGCGTCATGTTTTCATCGTAGCACATAAACCTGCAGGATCCATAATTGTCAATGGCGGAAATCATATTGATCTTCTCCATTTTTGAAAAGGATGCAATCTCGGGCGCCACCCCTTTGGGCGAAAAGCCCCGGACATGGTACTCCTGGTTGTTTATGCCGGTTTCGTCCCCCCACATTATCACGGCATCCTCCTTCTTGGCCTGCTTTACTATTTTGGGATATGTTTCATGCATGAAGGTGTTCAGCTTGACATTATCCTGGAAATACGCCTTCTTCGTCGGCCTCTGGCATGTCATCCCCCAGCGCTTGAGATATTCGCTCATGTTACGCAGGGTTATGGCGATGCCGTATTTGTCTTGGATGAGCTGGCATACAGCGGCGCGTGTCCACAGCATGAACGAAAGCTTCATCTGCTCGGGGTTCTTATCGATGAGGATCTGGCGGATTTCTTTCTCCTGCTCGGGAGAAAGCTGCCGCTTCTCTCCATACTTGCGACCGCGCTTTTTCTCCTTTACACAGGCGCCCCCTTTCGCCTTGAAAGCTGCGGAGATTTTGTCGACTGCCGGCTTGGAAATGCCGATGGTATCAGCTATTTCAGAGTGCTGGATGCCTTTTTTTAACAAGGCGATCACCTGTTTTTTAATTATCTGCCTTGTCTCAGGAGAGACAGTTCTTAAATTTATTCTTTCCATGTAGTCTATTATAACACAGACTACAAATAATTACTAGATTTAACAGCCAAAGTAATAAAAACGGATTCTACTGTTGTTGCGGTGTAGTATTGTAAAGGATTTTTAATGAGTTTGGTGGTTTCGCCAGAGGGTGAATAAACCCCACACAGGTTTATGTCCAAGTGGGGCAGATTTAAGCTTTTACAGGGGTTACTGAAAGGCTGAAATTATCGGCCTCATAAGAGGCAACTTATAATTCTGATAGCTAATCAGGAAAAGAGCGTAAATAATTACATAATAAACGTAATATTGGCAATATTGACAAGGGATTTATTTTTAAGTATGATAGACGATGGAGAAAGTTGATGATTTCTCTGTCGTTTTTTTTACGGTTTTTTTATTGAGCGTCATGATAGTTTTACGGCGCAGCATGAAAGCTGCGGTGCTGCAGAGGTGCAAATGGCTGTATATCAGGCTCCCGAAGGATATAAGTATGATGAAAATACCGGATTGTATTATACCCAGGTGATCGCAGCTGATGCTTCCGGCAGTTCCTACAGGGTTGTCACCTGGTTTAATGCAGACACCGGTGAAT
>CAJOFN010000093.1 GCA_905233905.1 uncultured Lachnospiraceae bacterium | reverse complement strand
TCATCTCCTAAAAGTGGATGTCCCAGGGACGCCATATGCACACGTATCTGGTGGGTGCGCCCGGTCTCAAGATCAAAGCGGGCGTAGGTATGATCCTTGAACTCCTTAAGGACTTTATAATGGGTGATGGCCTGTTTGCCGTGAATTTTTTCGATCGCCATGCGCTTGCGGTTTTTAGGGTCCCTTCCAATGGGAGCATCCACAGTACCGCTATCCTGCGGCAGTCTGCCTATGACTATCCCCTCATAGCTTCGCCGGATGGAATGTTTGGCTATCTGCTCTGCCACGGCAATATGCGCGCTGTCATTTTTGCATACCACAAGCGACCCCGTGGTATCCTTGTCTATGCGGTGTAC
Source organism: uncultured Lachnospiraceae bacterium (assembly GCA_905233905.1). Taxonomy (GTDB): domain Bacteria; phylum Bacillota; class Clostridia; order Lachnospirales; family Lachnospiraceae; genus RGIG4930. The sequence goes on along the minus strand of CAJOFN010000093.1, from coordinate 3,608 downwards.
TATCCCCGGCCGAAGCTCTCCATTGATGCCGGAAAGACGACCCCCGCAGTGAAACATGATGGCATTCACCAATGTCCCGTCTAAATGACCTGCTGCCGGATGCACCACCATTCCCTTGGGTTTGTTGACTATCAAAAGATCATCGTCTTCATAGATTATATCAAGGGGTATGTCCTGGGGGATGATATCCACAGGCTTGGGAGCAGTATCCTCTGTTATGCGGATTTCATCTACCTCTTTTCCATTAACAAGTATCTCACCGCGCTCAAGCATTTTTTGAAGGTGGCTGCGTGAAACACCCTCAAGCCGGTCGCGTAAAAAACTGTCTATCCTGATACCTGTGGAATTCTGGTCTATGATAAAATCATTCATGGTCTGTTGTAAGAATCCGGTTTAAGCTGATCCATATCCTGCCGACATACGACAGGCGAAGCGCCGTAAAATACGCCTCCGGAGTCCTGGATTTAAGCTCCATTAGATATCCGATGTTGTTGATCAGATTTGCTACACAACTATACTCGCGAACGCAAATAACTGCCGATGTACTTTTCAGAATTAGCTATAAATGCGTTCGCGTGTCTGGTATACCGGCTGCTATAATCGTTAATGAGAATAAATAAAAGGTAAGCGTGAAGCCTGCCCTTTAGATTTTCAAATATTAACCAACATTCTACAAATAATGCGATTATGCTGATATATTGAATCTCAAAAACCAAATCCGCCATGAGCCTGTTTACTTGTACCTGTTCAGTCACCTGAACAGGTACGACGCCTCGAAGGCATGCGCCATTGAAAGTTCGAGGCGGCACTATCAGGTTTTCTAGTCGGACGCTCAGCAGCAAGTGCTTCGCGCCGACTAAATAGTTACGTTTATTTTCTAATGAACTCCTCATCAGACGCAGGCATCCCGTCATCAGACAGATACCTCTCCACCTTCATGTGAAGATCATACTTGTCCCGGAGCTTTGCTATCGTATCCATCATGGGTGATGCGTGATGGACATCTATTGCCTCTTGGCTCTCCCATGCGTCTATCAGAAGTACAGTCTCCGGATCGTTCATTGGGAAGAAATACTCGTATCTTACATTCCCCTCTTCTGAGCGTATCTTTGCGGCTGTACCGCTGCTTTCCATCTCTTCGGCAAATTTCCTCGCGTTGCCGTTGGTGCCTGTGTAGTATAGATTTACTGTTAGCATAATACATACCTCCTTATGCCTGTCCTTTATGAGTATATCACATCTGCATGGCTTCGTATAGCTTAAAGGTTACAGTTCGGCGGTCTGCCGGTACAGGGCACAGGCTTACTGTCACCTTCAGCGTGCGTCACGAAACACGGACACTCGTTCTGAGAGTTCCTTAAGCTCTTCCTCCGACAGCTCCGGAAGCTTTTCCAGCCTGTCAAGAAACGCATCGATTGTTTCCCTGTTCTTTAACTGGATTATCTGTGTATAGTAATTGACCACAACTCCTGTGATGATCGCCAGGGCAAGCATTGAATACGCGCTCAGACACACAGACAAAACGCGCGGTAAAAATTCAGTTGTCGTATAGTCTCCGAAGCCTGAGGTGGTAAGAACCGCATAGCAGTACCAGAGAGCATCACCATAGGTGGTTATGGTCGGCTCCGTGATCCATATCAGCACCGCGGCTCCAAACACAAAAATCACATACGAAAACAGTATCCTGTCAGCCTTCGTATGCCGGATAATATTCCATATCAGCCGGATCGGTTTATCTTTCATCAGCCTATTCTCCGTTGATTATACCAAATTTCAGAAACATTGCGTAGATATACGATATGCCCCGGATATCTCCAAGCTGTTTTGGACGCTTGATCACATCCCCCTGCATTTCCTTTGCCTTTCTGAAAGCCAGCCGTACAGAACTCCATGCCAAAGTCTTGCTTTCCTTCCTGCGATTTACAAGCAGTTCCTTGTTCAGCCTGCCGTTCCTTCCGACCTTCAGACGGTAAGAAAAAGGCAGTCCTCGCATGGTTGCAAAGGGGTAATCCTGAAACTCAACTATCACATTCCAAAGAACATCTTCAACAGCTTTCAAATCAGCTTCCTCATACCACAGCCAATCCTTTGCAAATGCGTCATTTAATTTTTCAAGGCAGTTTTGCTGGTTTTGATTCATGGTGGTTTTTCCCAAAAGGTGCTCAAAAGGTTGCGTAGTATTATCTGTGCCCTATACTGGCAGACCGCTGGGCTGTAATCGGAAAAACGAGACACCACCACAGAAAAACTGTAGTGATGTCTCGCTCATTGTATATCTTTAAAAAACGGCAAGTGGTCAAAACGAGATCGGTATTAGTAATTCTCTTCATGCACCTCAAAGAATGATTGAGGGTGATTACATGTCGGGCATATCTCTGGGGCCTCTGTGCCGACAACAATGTGTCCGCAGTTGCGGCACTCCCAAACCTTGACCTCGCTCTTCTTGAATACTTCCTGCATCTCGATATTTTTCAGCAGAGCCCGATAGCGCTCTTCATGATGCTTTTCGATTTCTGCTACAAGCCTGAATTTTGCAGCAAGCTCCAGGAAGCCCTCCTCTTCAGCGGTCTTTGCAAAGCCTGAATACATATCGGTCCACTCATAGTTCTCACCATCTGCCGCGTCCTTAAGATTGTCAGTAGTAGAGCCTATCCCGTCATGGAGCTCCTTGTACCAAAGCTTTGCGTGCTCCTTTTCATTGTCCGCCGTCTTTAAAAACAGCGCAGATATCTGTTCGTAGCCATCCTTCTTTGCCTTGGATGCAAAGTAGGTGTATTTGTTGCGTGCTTCAGACTCCCCGGCAAATGCCGCCATAAGGTTCTTTTCCGTCTGGGTTCCTGCATATTTGTTTGCCATGATAAGAATCCTCCTTTTCAAATTGAACTTGCTTTCTCCCGGGTACAAATAATATGATTATCAATTAAAACTCTATAAATGCCGCCGCTACTGCCAGAACCACAGCCGGCAGCATATTTGCAACTCTTATTTTCTTTCCCCATACCAGATTCAGTCCCACACAGAATATCAGGATCGATCCGACCAGGGAAAGATAATCCATCGCCTGATCCGTCATTATCGGTTTCAGGAACGATGCAAATAATGTGATCGAACCTTCAAATATGAATACCGGAATAGCTGAAAACGCACAGCCTTTTCCAAGTGAACCGGTCATTACCATTACAATAACAAAATCCAATATAGTCTTTGTCGCAAGTATCGACCAGTCTCCAAGAATCCCATCCTGGATGGCTCCGACTATAGCCATTGCGCCTATACATACAGTCATTGACGCGGTAACAAAGGCATTGACAAATTCCTTGTCTTTTGCGTTTCCTGATTTTACCTTCAGCCACTCTCCAAATCGCTCAAACCAGCTTTCTATGTTTATGATCTCTCCTATCAGAGTTCCCAGCGCAAGACAACATGTCACAAGCATTGCCTGACCGCTGCTTATAACTCCGCCATTTATGGTGAGCATTCCCTGCATGGCTCCGGAAATTCCGATGAACATTGCGCTGATCCCGCAGGCAGATGTCAGGGATGTTTGATGTCTTTCCTTTAAGAGCTTGCCAAACATATTCCCGGACAAGCCTCCCAGAGCTATTCCG
>CAJOFN010000092.1 GCA_905233905.1 uncultured Lachnospiraceae bacterium | reverse complement strand
GCGCAGTTTGCCAATGCCTCCGGTTTGGAGGAGATGGGCAGCAACCTTTACTCTGAGACCCTTAACTCCGGACATTTTGACGGCATAGGTGTTGATATCACCAATGACGGCGGAAAGATGAACACCGGCTCCCTTGAGATGTCAAATGTAGACCTTTCAAGAGAGTTTACGGAGATGATCACAACCCAGAGAGGTTTCCAGGCTAATTCACGTATCATCACAGTATCCGATACGCTGCTTGAGGAATTGACCAACCTCAAGAGATAAAGATAACTATATTTAGTGTAAAAACGCCATGTTTTGTTCCTAAAACAACAAAATGTGGCGTTTTTTTTGAATTATTTGCTAATTTGAGTAGACAAGCAAGGGGAAAAATAGTAATATGTAGTGGTAACTGAAAGTGGGCTTCTGTGTGATAAGGCGAAAGGAAGGTGAAAAACGTTGGATATAGGAACCCTGGGTGGACTGTTGCTGGGTGTGGTAATGGTTGTATTCGGTATAGTATCAGGTGCCGGCGTCAGCGCTCTGGGTAACTTCGTAGACGTTCCTTCCGTTATTATTACCATAGGAGGCTCTCTTTCGAGCTGTCTGTTCACTCGTAAGCTGCCGGAGTTTATCGGCGGTCTTACTTCCTTTGGCAAGGCCCTGAACGAGCCGCAGCCCAATGATCCCGTTGAGATCATCAAGCAGATCATGGATATGGCTAATGTGGCACGTAAAGAAGGACTTTTAGCCTTAGAGGAGAGGGGCAGGAATCTTGAAGATGAATTCCTGCGCAAGGGCATCATGCTTGTTGTAGATGGTACTGATGCCGAGCTTGTAAGAGCCATATTGGAGAACGATCTTGACAACACTACCGAGAGGCACAAGGCAGTTGCAGGCTTCTGGGATAAATGGGCAGAGGCCGGGCCGGCTTGGGGCATGATCGGTACGCTTATCGGTCTGGTTAATATGCTGCAGAACATGTCAGACCCTTCATCCATCGGACCGTCAATGGCAGTGGCGCTGCTTACGACGCTTTATGGCTCCCTGATAGCAAACTGGCTTGCGGGTCCTACAGCCATGAAATTAAAAGAGAACGATGGCATTGAGATGCTTATAAAGCAGGTTTCCGTAGAAGGACTGTTATCCATACAGGCAGGAGAGAATCCCCGTGTCATAGAAGAGAAGCTTAAGACCTTCATGGCACCGGCGGATCGTGAGCAGGTAAGCTCCGAAGGTGGTGAGTAAGCTTGGCTAAGAAAAAAGAAGAAGAAGCTCCTGCCGGATCGCCGGCGTGGATGGCAACATTCTCTGACTTGATGAATCTGTTGCTTTGTTTCTTTGTGTTGCTTTTCTCCATGTCATCAGTGGATGCCGCGAAATACGATCAGGTTGTACAGTCTTTATCACAGGCTTTTTCGATAATCAATACCTCGGGAGGAGTGTCCATTACACAGGGGACACTCATATCTTCAGGGCTTTCGCAGCTTCCGGATGTGGCGAATTATTTCGGAACCACCTTGTCCCAGGGCAAGAACCAGGCTGCCGGTAACGGAGAAGAGGGAACAGGCTCTACAGGCGATGACCAGACAGATGTTTCCGGTTCTACAGAATTCCCAGAGGAAGGGATAAGTACAGAGGCAACGCAGACTGAAAGCGGAGTGACAGCAGAAGAGGTCACAGGTGGCGTGGCTTCCGATCAGGAAATACCCGGGGCTTCAGCGGATGAAGAGATTTCCAAGGAAGAGGCGGTAGCTTCATACGAGATGCAGGAGCTTAGCGCGTCTGAGAAGATGGCGCAGGAGATCGAGGCGCTGACTGTACAGTATGGTATCCAGGATCTTGTACAGGTGGATTTCAACGGTCAGTTTGTCAGGATAACCCTTAACGGGGCACTTCTGTTCGCATCAGGCTCTGCCGAGCTGGCACCCGAGGCATTGCCTTTAGTTGAAAAGATTGCCAAGATAATTGATGTATATAAGGACAGCACGGTTGAGATAGAGGGACATACGGATAATGTGCCGATACATTCCTCCAGATTTGAGAGCAATGATGTGCTTTCCATGTACCGTGCGCTTTATGTAGCAGATTATATCAGGCAGATTTCCGTAATAGATCCGGCAAATATTATCTCGTCCGGGCGCGGAGAGTACGTGCCTTTGGCAGATAACGGTACTGCCGAGGGAAGAGCCCGTAACAGGCGGGTAGAGGTAAAGATCTATAATTCCTTTAATTCCCAGGAAGCCCAGGAGAGAGCGGATGCCGAGGGTGAGTCCGAGGTGGAAGACGTGCTTCCGGTGGAGACAGAGGTTGTTAGCAACGAATAGAAACAGGAGAGGATGATATCCGATGAAAAAGAGCCTTCTGACAGTGATCACATTTGCTATAGTTGTAGCAAATCTCGTACTGACCATACTTTTGACTCTTAATACACAATCAGAGATCAAGGCAGCCAACGAGCTTATTACCAAGGTGTGTGAGGCTATAGAGCTGGATATCGCATCAAGCGACAGCAACGAATCGACGGTTCCGGTGGATCAGACCACCAGCTACGACGCGGTTGATTCCGAGAACAAGCTTACGATCAATCTCAAGATGGATGAGGACGGGGTAGCGCATTTTGCGGTTCTTACCTGTACCCTTACCGAGAATATGCAAAGCAAGGCATTTGAGACTTACGGTAACACCATAGGCGATTACGGCTCCAGGATTCAGTCAATAATCCAGAGTACGATTTCGTCCTACACATACAACGAGATACTTTCGGATCAGCAGGCAGTCAAGGATGAGATCAAGGATAAGGTGAATGCGCTCTTCGGGGCAAGCGATTTCATTATATCCGTTGATTTCCCGAGCATAAACTTCCAGTAATTTTTTGAAGGCGAAGATATGAGTGATGTTTTATCTCAGAGCGAGATAGACAACCTACTGGCAGCACTAAACAGCGGAGAGGTTGACGCCGAGGAAATGAAAAAGGACAAGGGCGTCCAGGTCAAGGATTATGACTTTGCCCGTCCTTCCAAGTTTTCCAAGGAGCATCTGCGCACGCTTGAGATCATATTTGAGCATTATGGCAGATTGCTTTCCACAAGCCTGCCTATATTCCTGCGCAAGAATGTTCAGGTAGACGTTATGAACTCCGAGGCTGTTACCTATATGGAGTTTTCCAACGCCCTTTCCAACCCTGTTCTTTTGGGAGTGGTTGATTTTGCTCCGTTAAAGGGTAATATCATCATGGAGATGGCTACCAAGCTGGGATATACCATAGTTGACCGTATGCTGGGCGGTGAGGGTGAACCCCTGGAAAAGGTCCGTGAATTCTCAGAGATAGAGCTTCTGATCATAGAGAGGGTCATGAACTCTTGTGTCGAGCTTTTAAGGGAGCCCTGGGGGAATGTACTTGATTCACATCCCAGGCTTGAGAGAATAGAGACCAATCCCCAGTTTGCGCAGATCATTTCGCCTACTGAGATGATAGCCATTGTTACAATATCGGTATCCATAGG
>CAJOFN010000091.1 GCA_905233905.1 uncultured Lachnospiraceae bacterium | reverse complement strand
ATTCGGGCCTGAAAGCTATCACGGCGGAGATTACACCCTTTGGTATACAAATATTCAGGAGAATGTCAAAAAAAGAGTTGAAGCTTATTTGAAGAAGTAAGAAAAACGCCATTGCAAAGCCTCATTTGCAATGGCGTATTTTCTCTATCCTGCATGAGTGGGTTTTTGAATCTGCATCGTAATTGATTCCCACGAACAGCAGATCACCTTTGTAATGCTCCATACAGGAAAAGTATCTTTTCTCGTGTATCTGATGAATGGCGCTCTCGGCGCAGTCGTTCCTCTTCAGCTCTATTATCATAGCAGGATCGGACGGCTTTATGGGAATAAAAACTACATCTGCAAACCCTTTGCCTGTCGTTGCCTCTCGTATTATGGTGTATTTGTTTATAGCGTAAATATATGCCAGATAGATCGCGCTCTGAAGCGCGTCCTCGTTATTATAGCTCCTGTTTGACGTGGCGTTGATATGGCTTTCATCCAGAGCCTTTGCCACCGCCTCCTCATTGCCTTCCAGCGTCCTCGTCAATAGCTCTCTGGATGCCTTTATGATACGATCGGTAGCGGCGTACTCGTCAGGGATGGAAACAGCGCTCTCCCACTCTTCCCATATCTCCATATTCGGAATTCTACAGGTCTTGTCCTTTCGATCATATGCCAGATACCCCAGATGTATCAAATACGTGAGTACATCGTCTTTTGAGACAAAGTCTGTCAGGGTATTCATATAGGTTGTGACCTTTACGTCAACAGCTTCCCCGCTCAGCATAGCTATCACAGCATCCTTTAATCCACTGAAATTCTCCTCCAGTTTATCGGATATCACTCTATAGGTCGATGTGAGGTTCCAGTAGCTTCCACATTCCCTTTTTCTAAGAGCGGTTACAACCGATTCAGGGCTGTATAATTCTACTCCCCTCTGGCTGTATCCGTCATACCATCTTCTTAATTCATCATAATTCATGTCAAAATCTTTGCAAAGCGCCTGAACCTCCTCGGCTGTAAACCCGGAAAACTCTGCAAGCTCCTCTGCGTCCAGAAACGTGTATTCCTGAAAATTATTTAACTTTGATTGCACCCTGTCCCTTACTATTGGCAGGATCCCGGTGAGGTATGCCAGAGAAACAGCCGGTCGCAGCGTATCGCTCTTAAAAAGTCCATTCAAAAAGCTTAAATACCTTGAAAAAAGCTCACCACCAACCTTTTCCCTTACCAATACATCATATTCATCTATAATTATGATAAACGTCTCCCCGATAGCCTTATATACCTTGAGTATACACCGTCCAAGTGTATCCTCTTCTGCAAACGCAATATCCGGAAATGACTCTCTCATTTCCGCCTTTATTTCTTCAGATAGAATCTTTATGAGATTATCCTTGTCCTCTGTATTCTGATACTCGCTGTTAAGATCGATCTTTATTACATTATATTGATTAAGCTTTTCCTCATAATCACGCACCGACGATATCTTTAAGTTTTCAAAAAGCTCATGTGAATTACAGCCCTTTGAATAGTAAGCTGTAAGCATATTTCCTGCTATTGTCTTGCCAAAACGCCTTGGTCTTGACATACAGATGTATTTGTTTCCCCTGTCAATAAACTGATTTATCTTGTCTATCATTAAGGTCTTATCGACATAGATATCTGCTGATAAAATCTCCTTAAAATTTTCATTGCCCGGATTCAAATAGATACCCATAGCCTGCCTCCTCTAAAAAATGCCTACAGACTCTCTCGAATCTATAGGCATAAGTGTAACATGAAAGCACCAAAAAAGTAAACATTAAATCCTGATGACTCGACAGTATGAATACTCTTATCATTATTCCCCTTAAGATAATCCTACAACATGCCGATAATCTATATGGAATATTTTCGTACCATGGAAGGTGCGGCGATACAGACAAGGAGGGTCGTATGAAGATATCAAGTGCAGTTGTAGGAATGGAAAGCTCCCACCAGAACATATCAGTTCAGCAGTCGTCATTGCGTCTGGGGATGCGTATGAAGAAAAGTGAGTGGGATGCAATGCAGGCTCTGCCGGAACAGGAGAGCAAGGACGGTAATGTTCTCGGAGAAAAGCTAAAGCCGTATGAAAGGCACAGTGAAAAGGACAAGAACAAGAAAAGTAAAGAAGAAACAGACAAATCAGCAATAGTAGATCTTTCAAAGAAGGGTATTGACGCATCTAAAGGCGTATCTTTGATGGCGCCCGAAAAAGAAGAGGAACCCGTGCCGGACAAGACTATGTCAACGCTTAGGGCGCTGCTTCAATATCTGAAAAGCATTTCCAACAATCCCAAAGCTTACGAAAAGCTCGAAGAGTTTATAGACAGTCAGGAAAGCCTTGCAAAAGGGCTTAGTTCAAGACCTATTAACAATACCATGGTAATAGGTGCCGTTGGTGGCAGAGGCGGACAGTCAGAGCCTACGGTTATGGTTGATCGTAGGGAGACATTTACTGCTGAGAGTGAGTATACAAAATTCTCCGCCGCCGGAATTGCAAAAACAGAGGACGGCCGCGAGCTTTCCTTTAATGTTGATTTTGAAATGTCAAGATCCTTTATGGAATACACCAGGACAGACAAGCTCTATTCTCCGGAGCCTATAAGGAATGTCTGTGACCCGCTTGTGATAAATGTGGGCGCAGATGTCGCAGGTGTTTCTGATCAGAAATTCTCCTTTGATCTGGATTCAGACGGTAAAAAAGACAGTATATCAATGCTTGAAAAGGGATCGGGATTTCTTGCTTTAGATAAAAATGAGGACGGCCGTATCAATGACGGAAACGAATTATTTGGCACAAAAAGCGGTGACGGTTTTTCGGACCTGGCAGCATATGATGAGGACGGAAATGGCTGGATTGATGAAAATGACTCTGTTTTTGACAAGCTTAAAATCTGGTACCGCCATGATGACGGAACAGATCGTTTGATCAATTTAAAGGATGCAGATGTAGGCGCTCTGTATCTGGGGAAAGCCTCTACAGAATTTTCCCTAAAGAGTGAGGACAGGCATGATTTAAACGGTGTGATCAGATCCTCCGGGATATTCTTGAAAGAATCCGGTGGCGCAGGTACCATGCAGCATGTAGACCTTGCCCTGTAAGCATCAAATTATAATATACTACACTAAAATGGCAGGTCACAAGCTTTGAAACTTCTACACAGGCGCAAATCTTACCATAACTTTCACAGGGCAAGAAGCTGATCACCGCTCAATCCTGCAATAATGCGGTTTGGTCTTGTCCTCTTTGTCGTAGGTGATGGCGACCAGCAAGGGAGCTTCTCCTATCCCTTCAATGGATTCGCTGTAATTCCTCGACCTGATCTGGGTAATTGCTTCCTCCGGAGTACCTCCTGCCTTAAGCTCTATGATCAAAGGCGGTGACGGGTCATACTTTTTGGGAATATAAGCCATATCCACATAGCCTGTGCCTGATGGAAGCTCCTCAAGCTTGATATAGTGATCCCTGTAAGTAAAGAAGGCAAGC
>CAJOFN010000090.1 GCA_905233905.1 uncultured Lachnospiraceae bacterium | reverse complement strand
ACAAACGCCATTACCGGCGACATCATTCCTGAAAAGAACTGTGACTTCCAAGAGCTCTCATACATCTTCTCATTCTGCCCGTGAAATGCCTTTCGCACATCCTCTTCACAGTTAAACGCCTTAACAACAACATGTCCGTTCAGGGTCTCCTCAACCTGAGAATTTATCGCTCCCAGTCCCCTCTGCTGCTGTACAAACAGCGGTTTTCCCTTTTTCCTGAGAATATCTGTAACCTCAAATCCAATATAGGCTGTGACTAAAACACATACCGCTAATATTATATTTGTAATGCACATCATTACAAGACATCCACAGACCGTGGCAACCGAGGTCATAATATTCGTAATATTGTTCATAAGAACATTATTGATCTGATCCACATCATTTGTAATACGGCTTAAGGTATCACCATTGGGATGACTGTCAAAATATGAAATGGGAATACGGTCCAGCTTCAGGCTAAGCCTGCTTCGCAGCTTCTTTGACATGTCCTGTGATATTCCCACCATTATGAACTGCTGTCCGTAATTTAAGATAAAGGAAAAAACTATGAGCAAAATTGATATGACGGCGTAATATTTCACCGCGTTCATATTTATGGCACTGCTCATGCCTTTTTCTATCTCATTCGATATTGACCCTATAACCCTTGGTACAACCACATTCATGATCGCTGAAATTATACCTATGCTTACAGCCAGACAAATACGGAAGCGATATGGTAATAGCAATGTAATTATATTTTTATTCATAAAAACTCCCTGTTCTTTAACCCGCTTCTTTTTCTGTCATCTGCGATAATGCGATCTCCTGATAGATCGTGCAATCCTTCATAAGCTCATCATGTGTACCTGCACCTGCGATACGTCCCTGGTCTACCACAAATATCCGGTCCGCGTTTCGTATAGTTCCTATCCTCTGGGCGACTATGACAACAGTAGCTCCCTTTGCCACCTCCTTTAAACGCTCCCTTAGGATACGGTCTGTTTTAAAATCCAGTGCTGAAAAGGAATCGTCAAATAAGTAGATCTCCGGATCTCTTGCAATGGCACGGGAAATGGTAAGCCTCTGTTTCTGCCCTCCGGAGAAATTCTTTCCTCCTTCGGAAACCCTTGCGTTGTATCCCCCCTCTTTCTTTTCTATAAATTCCTTTGCCTGTCCGACCTCGGCGGCATGCCTGATCTCAGTTAAGGTTGCCTGAAATCTTCCATTGTCACCATATGCGATATTGTCTGCTATGCTCCCCGAAAACAGAATACTTTTCTGTGGGATATAACCTAACTTGTTCCGAAGCTCGTTAAGTTTGTAATCCCTTACGTCTTTACCGTTCACAAGAACCGTCCCTTCGGTAGCATCATAAAATCTGGGAATAAGATTTAATATTGTGCTTTTTCCTGAACCGGTTGCTCCGATAAACGCAACAGTCTGACCTTTTTCGATGGAAATATTAATATCAGAAAGAGCGTTATCTCCCGAATTCGGATAGCGAAATGATACATTTTTAAACTCTATGGTTCCCTGGGCTGTTTCTTTTTTGGTATCCGCCCCGTCACGAATTTTAATTTCCGTATTTAAAACTTCACTGATCCTGTCAATGGAGGCAAGGGATTTTACAAGTCCCATATAAATGACCAGAAGCTGTACAAAGGCTGTCATAACAAGAAGGGCATATGAAGAAAATGTAACCATCTCGGAAAACAGATTTACCCTATCCGCTGCTGACGCTGCCAAAATTATTACCGCGCCGATACAATAGATCGCAACATTTAAGATATTGGTCATGGTATCGAGAAACGGATTAAAGAGGGCAATTCTTCTGAATATTTTCCTTGAAAGAGACGTCAAGGCCTCATTCACCTTTTCAAATCTGTTCTTCTGATAATCATAAGCATTAAAAGCGTGTATTACCCTTATGCCTGACAGATGCTCCCTGCTTACACGGTTGGTTTCATCAATAAGCCCCTGTACTGTCCGAAGCGATGGACGTACTAACATGGCAATACCAATGATAAAACCGACAACAATGAGAAATATCACTCCCACTGCAGCAGTCCACATTGAATTTTTGCCGATGATCCTTGTAAATGCCCAAATTGCCGTGATAGGCGCCTTAAATATAAGCACGGCTCCCGCTGCAAAAACAGACTGTACATTCATAATATCATTAGTACATCTTGTGATAAGGCTTGAGGTTGAAAAAGCCCCCATATCCTCCATTGAAAAATCCAGCACCTTATCAAATATCGCTCCCCGGATACGGGTGGCAAGACCTGCTCCTACCTTCGCTGAAAAATATGTCGTTATTATAGTCCCCAAAAGCCCCAATAACGCGTATAACAGCATCAAAAGCCCGCTGCCTGTCACGTCTGATATTGTACTTCCCTCGGTCTGGAGCTTTGTGGTAATTACCCCCATCTGATCGGGAATGGACATATCTGTCCAAATGGAAAGCAGCGCGAATAATGCGCATATCCCCAAAAAAGTCCACTCTCTTTTTGTCAGATAACTAAAAATTGTTTTCATATAGTCTAAATCCTTCTGAATCTGTAAGTGCGGACCGAATCAAGCCTTACCGTTCCCTTATCGGTTAAGCCTGCGTCTATCCCGGCTTCCTTTGCCTTTTCGCAAAGCTCTTTTGCGATGGAGACGGACTCAAAGTTCTGGGAGATCAGCCAATGACCCGTATCACCGAAGGTATAAGCTCCCAGCACTATTCCTTTACCTGAATACATGCCGCACATATCATAATCCGCTATATATGCCTCCATGTCCTTGGGAAATCTCAGCTTCCCGACATTGGTAAGTGTATATGTATTGCGCGCCGGTCCCTCCTCTGATCTTTTAAGCAGGGCCTCAAAATCTTCTTTGCTGTCAAGGGGGGTCTGCCGGATCATGTCCTCAGCCTGCTTCAATTCCGCGATCTTTTCATATAAAATCTCCGGTACAGCCTTAGCCTTTAATTGATCACGGATATCCGCTATCTGCTCCCCTGTTGAGTCTCCTGCTCTCTTACCTGAAGCTTCTATTGCAATGCTGCCGCAGTAATTCCCCAGTGATTTACTGCCATTCATCTCGCGCATATCCACGGGAACAGAAATTACAATATTCTTACCCCCGACGTTATACAGGCTGCGAAGCACCTGGTTCATCCATGCCCCTAAAAGCGGCATTGGAGTTGTTTTGTACTTCTTTGTTACTGCTATAAACTGTTCTGCGGGGAAGGAAATATCAATAATCTTCTGGTATGGTGTCTTTATATATTTATAATCCTCCGGTATAACAAATACATTTTCTGCATGGAATTTCTTGTTTTTATCATAGTCCCTTGGTATTGTATCCGTAAGGGGGATCGTTTCTGTAGGATCAACCGGCATTTCATCGGTCATTATCATTCCTTCGGAATTTATATCATGGCCTGACAGCGTAAGATAATAATACACCACGGACTTCATGAAAGCGTCCATTCCCCTGCCATCCGTAAGTACATGAAATACCTCAAGCCTTATGGAATTTCCTGAATAAAACACCTTAAACATATAACCATTGCTGTCTTTTGTACCCAAATCGCAAAAGCTTCCATCATCAGGATAGACAGCCACAGCTTCCCTGTTCTCCTCTAAAAAAACCTCTCCTCTTTCGTTAAGGACCGGTGTAAGCCCAAAATAGTAATTACGCTTTATTGCTTTTTCCACTGCTTTTTTGAGGCACTCAGGCTCGATCGGAATATTAAGTGTGATGGTAGCGGAATCTACCGTTGCCTTTTCCTTGACTGAATAGAAATAAAACATATTTATGATTCCGGTATCTATAAGGCTTCCGCCCGGTAAAGCGTCAAATCTCTCCGGCAGCTCCTTCATAAGCCTTTGTATTTTGGGATATTCAACACGGACATATTCACTTACCTTCTCACCTTCACCCTCCTTTGCGGTCAGAAG
>CAJOFN010000089.1 GCA_905233905.1 uncultured Lachnospiraceae bacterium | reverse complement strand
AGCATATCCGTCATCTTGCTTGATATCTTATCCAGCCTGTCTAAGGTGTCCTGGCTCACATAGCCTCTCGCTCCGCTTGAAAGCCCGTCATATACTGTTACAACCCTTTTCACCTTGTCCTCATCCTGTAATGTAAGGTTGTTCTCATCAGGAAGATCATTTACAAGCTGTGTAAGGTTCTCAGCCATCGTTGTATCTTCAAAGAAGCCCGGATCGGAAACTGTTGTGATATCCGATACCTTATAAGTATTGCCGTTTACCGATACATATGAGGTTCCGGACTGGGTGGTAACATAATCCACCTTACCCTCAACCTGATTGTCGCCGTCATCTATCTGGACATATTTTCCTACTAAAGTGTCAGATGAAAGCTTCTGAATATCATCCTGGATGCTGTTTAAGGTCTCAACCTGTGTGAACTGAGAAAGCTCCTTAACATATTCCGAGTTATCCTTCGGCTCCATAGGGTCCTGATACTGCATCTCCGCCACTAAGAGCTTTAAGAACATCTCCTTGTTCTCGTTCATGGTGGACTTGGTCTTGGCCTGACCGTTCTCAGCCTTGGCTGCGGTGGTATCGCCTACGACCCTGCCGTCCTGGATCTGTTGTACGAGATTTGCCATCTATCTTCCTCCTCTCTAAGCAGTATAATCAACTGTTCCGCCGTTATCTCTCATTATAGCGGCTGCAAGCGCCTCTTCCTCTGAAAGCTCCCCCTCCAGGGAATCAAGCTCTGATCTGTTTAAGTTCCTGTTGCCCCTTGAGCCGTTCCTGCCCTCTGAAGCTTCCTGCTGCTGTTCGGTAAAGGCCTGGTCTGCCATGCCTTCTTCGAGATTACGCTCAAATTCATGTGTGCCTACCGTAACCTCAACGGCGTCAACCTTAATGCCCTTCTGCTCAAGATTTTCCCGTAACTGCATGAGCTGTGTCTCAATAGCGTTCCTTACATTTTCGTTCTGGGCTATGAGCTTTGCTGTTACCATGCCTTCCTGCTGCTGAACCTGCATTATCATCCTGCCAAGGTTCTGGGGATTAAGCTCCATCTCCATCCGGGAAACCGTCTCGTTGATGGTTACTGAGGCCTGGGTAACGATCTGGTTCATTATGTCAGCTGTCTGTGCCGAGGTATAAGGCGTTACCGGTGTCTGTGCAGCGGTTTCCGTAAGAGTCTGGGCGAAATCTGCCGGCTGCTGGTTTATTGCCGCCGCATCTGCCATCAGATCGTTTCTGACATTCATCGCCAGATTAGAAGCATCCTGTCCGGCGCCTAAATTTGATCCCTGTCTGTTGCCTGATGAACCAAACTCTCCCGTCTGTGCTTCCTCTGTAATATCATTTGCTATGGCAGCAGTTAAGCTGTCAAAGATGGAATTTTCATTCTCAGTTCCGACTTCCGGAGCCTCAGTAGTATCTGCGTTCTCTAAGGTCTCACTCGTAATAACAGAAGCTGCATCATCAAGGATATCCTCTGTCATTGCCACAACCGTCTCTCCGGGAATAGCTTCGGACAGCTCTTCGGACATTTTGGGATCAACGTTCGCTGTCTGGTCACCTAAAGGCCTTGCGCCGTCGAAGGTCTCATCCTTTGGTACGATATTCTGTGGAATAACATTATTGTCAAAGTCAGAATCCTCAATCCTGATAACCGTAACCGTTACTGATGTACTCTCTGTCACAGGCTCTTCCACCGGTACGGCTGCCTCCGTTACAGGTTCTTCGGCAACGGGCTCAAGTATTGCCGCTGCAAGCTCTCCCGTGCCCTCGATATCCTCAGGAACCGTGGTAGGCATAAGCTCTGCGATCTCCTCGGGGATTTCTATGTCACCTGAATTTACCTGGTCAAAGAACTGTGAGAACTCTTCAAGTGAGATGCCGTTGTCCTCTAATGCAGTGGCTATAACCTCTTCATTTGCCGGAACAAGCTCTGCTACTATCTCACTGACATCAATCCGGGGCTCTGCCTCCGGCTCGACCGCTGTCGCCTCTTCAACTACCTGTGTCAATGCCTGGGGATTTAAAAGGTCAAGGTAAGCAAGCTCCATTGTCTCCATTACCTCGTCCAAATCTTCTTCAGTGATCTCAAGCTCCTCGGTAACATTTTCTGTTACACCGTCAGCAATTTCGGATACCGCTTCGCTTGCAGCTTCTATCTTGTCCTGGGGCAAAGGCTCTGTGGATTTATTTCCGTCAGAGTTCTTTGACTGCATGGACGCGTTCTGCCCTGTCCCTGCATCAGAACCGTTATTGCCTGATATCTGTGGCTGCGCGTTAAAAGCGTTAAGCTGCATGTCTCCTTTGTCAGAGGTTGTATTCGCGCTCTGAACCATTCCCTGCCGGGTAGACATGGTGCTTTTCATCATATCAGCAAAAGAAACCGCGTTATCCTTTGTCTTTTCTGCTGGAGAGCGGTACGCCTGTCCGGAAGAATCCGGAATGATCTGTGCGGCGCCCTGGATCACCTTCGCGTTCACTGTCAAAATGGCATTTCCTCCTTTCATTTATTCCCAAAAATGCCATCCTTAGCTTAGGGTTTAAGATCCACGTCCTTATGGAAAAGTATTGATAACAAGGAGTATTTCGTCCGTCCTGACTATTTCGGCTGCATGATCTCCGTGAGCTTTGCCGCATTCTCCGTATCCATGGCTGCAAGTATCGCGCTGCGCTCCTGGACACTCATGGAATCAAGAATCTTTGCTACCAGTTTCAGATTACCCTTCATGGAATCGAATATTTTGGCCGCCTCTGACGCATCCATGGTCGAATACGTGGAAGCATAGTTCTTGATCGTGGTGCTGGCCTGCTGCTGTTCCAATACCTGGCGGTAGATCTGCTCGGCATTGTCAGGCTCAATGGACTCATAATATTCCTTATATGCATTTATATCGGGTGCTTCGTCAGAAAAAACAACCTCTTGATAATATTTTTCTTTTTCTTTTTCAAATTCGTCCTCATTATCCTTGTAGGACTTAAGCTCCTCCACCTGGGCTTCAAGGTCGGAAATCTGGGCGTAGTAGTCGTTGCTCTTGGTCTTTTCCTTGCGGAGCTGCTTTTCCAGCTTCTTAATGCGCTTTATAGCATCTGCCATGGAATCAAAGCGGTATGCCTCGTCGATCTCTTCAGCCTGCTCCGCTTCCTTTTTCGCCTGTTCCTCGGCTTTCTTTTTGGCACGCTCCTGGGCCTGCCGCTCCAATTCCTCATCAATACCGGGCAAAATGCGGTTTACCACCGGAACATCCTTTAATACCGGATAGAACATGGTCGAGCCTAAGCCGCCCACATCCAGCTTTATAAGCGCCGCAACAATTCCAAGCCATACGAGAATGATGAGAAATGCCACAATGGCAATAAGGAGGGTGCCTCCCTCCTCGTCCTCCCATTCAGGATCGTTCGGATCGAACTTCTTGCCTCTTTTGATCGCCTTTGCCTCAAGCTTTGCAAGACGTTTATCTTCCTTTGCCTGAAGCTTGGCGGCCTTTTTTTCTTCCTTTAAAGCCTGCTTTTCTTCTTTTGTAAGCTTGGGCTTCTTTTCTTTTTTCTCTTTAGCCATAATATCTACTGTCCTGTTGCCCCTGTGCCGTACTTGTAGCTTATAAGCTCATCCGTGACCTTGTTTTCTTCGGCTGCCATCTCTGCCTTAAACACATCAAATGCCTTTTCCTTCAGCTTTTCCTGGGTCTTTCTCGCCTGCATGGCTTCATTCAGCCTTGTGCGCTCAACATCCACCTGACGCTGTGCCCTTCTGATATTGATCATCTGCTGGCGTATCTGGATATCCGTGACCCTGACTCCCTCCTTGCAGCGGTGTATCTCCTTTATGTCCACGGAGCCTGTGGCATAATCCTTGACCCGCTGCTCATAATCCGCCTTTTTGAGCATCAGCTCCTGCAGAACCTTCTGTTCGTCCTGTAAGCGCATATTGGCAAGGGAAAAGGCAGCCTTCTGCTGTTCTTCCAATTTTTCATCCAATGTGAGGATATTCTGCATCCGGTATCGGAATCT
>CAJOFN010000088.1 GCA_905233905.1 uncultured Lachnospiraceae bacterium | reverse complement strand
CCCACCCAGATGATCGCTGATATGCTCACGGTCAAGGAAAAGTTCGGCAGGCTTGAGGGGATAAGGTTCGTTTACATGGGAGACGCCAGGTACAATATGGGCAATTCCCTGATGGTGACCTGTGCCAAGCTGGGAATGGATTTTGTTGCCTGCACTGACAAGGCATATTTCCCGGAGGACGAGCTGGTTGCAAAATGCAGGGAGATCGCAAAGGAGACGGGAGCAGCCATCACTCTTACGGATTCCGTGGAAGAGGGCTGTAAGGATGCCGACGTGATCTATACTGATGTATGGGTTTCAATGGGCGAGCCGGATAATGTATGGCAGCAGAGGATAAGGGATCTAAGTCCCTATCAGGTCAATTCAGGAGCGTTCTCATATGCCAAGGACAGCGCTGTATTCATGCACTGTCTTCCCGCCTTCCATGACCTCAAGACCCAGGTAGGGCTTGACGTTTTTGAGAGATTTGATATTTCCGAAATGGAAGTTACCGACGAGATATTTGAAAGTGAACGTTCGGTAGTATTTGACGAGGCCGAGAACCGCATGCATGCCATCAAAGCCATTATGTACGCCACACTTTACGGAGGGGAAGGATGATCCTTGTAATAGACGCGGGCAATACCAATATCACAATGGGAGTTTTTGACGGTGACAGGCTTATCGGCAATTTCCGCATGACCACATCCATATCCAGGACATCCGACGAATACGGTATCGTTATCAGGGACATAATCAACCATAACGGCATTGACAAGGATATGATAAATGATGCCATAGTGGCAAGCGTTGTGCCCGCCATCAACCATTCCCTGATAAGCGGCATCATCAAATATTTTGACATTCACCCCCTTATAGTTAATTCCGCTACAGAGACCGGGGTAAACATAGCTTTAGACCGCCCGGAACAGGTAGGCGCCGACCGTCTGGTTGACGCTGCGGCGGCTTACGCCCTTTACGGGGGACCGGTCATAGTGATAGATTACGGCACAGCCACGACCTATGATCTTGTCAATGAGAATGGGGATTTTATTGCAGGCGTTACAGCGCCCGGGATACGCATTTCCGCAAGGGCTCTCTGGGAGGACGCCGCAAAGCTGCCGGAAATAGAGATCAAAAAGCCTGAAAGCATTTTGGCAAAGGAGACCATTACCTCCATGCAGGCAGGTCTGGTCTACGGTCAGATCGGACAGACTGAGTATATAATAAGGAGCATGAAGGAAGCAGCCGGTTATCCCGACGCGAAGGTTGTCGCTACAGGGGGACTCGGCAAGATGATCTCAGGGGAGACGGATTCCATCATGGAATATAATCCGGATCTTACCCTTATCGGACTTAATCTTATTTACAGATTACAAAAGCAATGAAAATAATCCATCTTGATGCCGTTGATTCCACCAACGACGAATTAAAACGCCGACTTGCGTCGGATGATCCCCCTGAGGACAGGACGGTCATAAATGCCGAGCATCAGAGTGCAGGCAGGGGGCGCAGCGGACATGAATGGATATCTGCATACGGCTCGGCCCTTACCGGCAGCATGATCATTTATACCGGGGATATGCCCCCGGATGTAGTACCCATGCTTACCATCCTTTCGGCAGTGACGGTGGCAGAGGCTGTGGAGGAAATGTTTCCGCTTTCTGTCTCCATAAAATGGCCCAATGACCTTCTTCTTTCAGAAAAGAAATTCTGCGGGATCTTATGTGAGAGGATAGACAAAACAGTCATAATCGGAATAGGGGTAAATCTATTTGAGGGAAGCTATCCTGATGAACTATCCGGACATGCCACCTGTATTTCCGGAGAGCTTGCCGGGACACAGGCTATTGACAGATTAAGGCTTTGCGAGCTTATCTGGAGCAGGATAGACGAGTATTACGAACGTTTTGCATTGATAAGAACTCTTTCATTTTTAATGGACAGATATAATTCAAAGCTTATAAATGCCGGACGCCGTGTAAGGATAATGGAAGCCAAAAGCTCCTTTGAAGCGGAGGCTTCGGGCATAGACGAGACAGGCAGGCTGATAGTAAAGGATGATAACGGCAGGTTACTTTTCATTAATTCCGGAGAGGTCTCCGTAAGAGGCATAGATGGTTATGTATGATTCGGATGAAGAAATAGTTTTGTGCGCGGCAAGCGTTTACACCCAAAGCTATTATTTCAACGAGGATTTTTCAGCCTTGCCGGAACAGGTAAAGGATGAGCTCCGTATAATGTGCGTGCTGTTTACGGAGGATATAGGCGGCATAATACAGCTTGTTTTCGATGAAGAGGGGAACCTATCCATCCGTACCGATGCCGAAGAAGGCGACCTGCTGTATGACGAGATCGGAAGCGTGTTAAAGGTCAAACAGCTACAGCGGCAGCAGCGGGAGCTGTTTGAAGAATTAGAAACATATTTTAAAGTATTTTTCCTGGGTGAAGAATGATAAATTCACTTAGTATCGGAAATGTAGAGCTTTCCAACAATCTTATCCTGGCTCCCATGGCGGGAGTTTCCGACGGACCCTTTCGTCTGCTCTGCCGCGAGCAGGGCGTCGGGATGGTGTGTATGGAGATGGTAAGCGCCAAGGCTCTTACTTATAAGAATAAAAAAACAAATGCCCTGCTTCGGACTGTGCCTTCAGAAAGACCTGTTTCACTGCAGCTTTTCGGGTCTGACCCTTCATGCATGCAGGAAGCGGTTTCCATGATCGACGGCATGGATTATGATATTTTGGATATCAATATGGGCTGTCCAGTTCCGAAGGTGGTTAAAAACGGTGAAGGATCTGCTCTGATGAAGGATCCGAAGCTTGTGCATAAGATCATTTCAGCATGTGTTCTGGCTTCGTCCAAGCCTGTGACGGTGAAGATCAGAAAGGGCTTTGATGACGGGCATGTAAATGCGGTCGAGATCGCAGGGATCGCAGAGGCAGCAGGTGCCGCCGCGGTTGCGGTTCACGGCAGGACAAGGGAACAGTATTACTCCGGAAAAGCGGATTGGAATATAATCGCGAAGGTTAAAAAGGCAGTTACGATACCGGTCATCGGAAACGGTGATATAACAGATGCGGCTTCCGTAAAAAGAATGTACGAGGAGACGGGCTGTGACGGTTTTATGATAGCAAGGGCGGCAAGAGGAGATCCCTGGATCTTCCGCCGTATTCTGGATCAGAATAACGACACCAAGCCCCCATTTTCTGAAGTTTCAGATATGCTGCTTAGGCATGCGAAGCTGCAGATAGAATGGCAGGGTGAATATATCGGTATCAGACAGATGCGCAAACACGCGTCCTGGTACGTGGCTGGATATCCCGGAGCCGCCGGGATACGTGGAGCGATCAACGAAGTATCTACATACGAACAACTAAAAGAAGTGATAAAAAGCAAGGAGGACTAAAATGGAACAGAAGAAAAATCTCATGACCCGTGAGGGACTGCAGGCTTTGGAAACAGAGCTTAAGGAACTCAAAGAACATAAGAGATATGAGATAGCGCAAAAGATAAAAGAAGCGAGAGAACAGGGCGACCTTTCCGAGAACGCTGAGTACGATGCCGCAAAGGATGAGCAGCGTGACGTAGAAGCACGTATTGAGGAGCTTGAAGGCATCCTGAAATTCGCTGAAGTAGTAGAAGAAGAAAGCGGAGATACAGTAAATATAGGTGCCAGGATCAGGATCTTTGATGTTGACATGAACGAAGAGGTAGAGTTTAAAATGGTGGGTTCCACCGAGGCTAACAGCCTTGAGAATAAGATCTCCAATGAGTCCCCTCTTGGCAGTGCGCTGATCGGCGCAAAGGTTGGGGATACGGTTTCCGTAGAGACAGAATATGGTAAATTTGATTACAGGATTTTGGATATTCAGAGGTAGATTATGGCAGAAAATAAAAATAATAAGAATAAGCCTGAGCAGGATATAAATCAGCTTCTAAAGGTCAGAAGAGAAAAGTACCAGGCTCTTGTAGATGCCGGAAAAGACCCTTTCGTGATCACGAAGTACGATGTAAGCCATCATTC
>CAJOFN010000087.1 GCA_905233905.1 uncultured Lachnospiraceae bacterium | reverse complement strand
TACAGCAACCACACACTAAACAACTACGGCACCATCATCAACAACGGCAAATTAAAGAATGGCGACGGGGATGAGAATGACGGAGTGATTAAGAATTTTGAGGGCGCTGTTATAGAAAACAATGGCGACATCATCAACAAAGAGGGCAGTCTAATCAGAAATGACGGCGTATTTGAGGGAAATACCGTTGACGGTGACGGACAGATCACGGGTTCAAATGCCGACGCCATGACACCATCAGAGGACGAGGCGGAAGAAGTCCTTGAAGAAAGCAGTCAGGATAATAAGGATGATGAGTCCGAAGAAGCAGAAAATTCGGCAGACACTTTCTCCGGAGAAGACAGCGGTTCGGATGAGGAGTATGTCTACGAAGATTTTGCAAGACCGGACAATATAACCGATAATAGCAGCACAAATACAGATGACGATGAGGAATACGTTTACGAGGACTTCGCCAGACCTGATAATACTACCGACAATCACAGTGCCGGCTCAGGCGATGAGGAGGAATATGTCTACGAGGATTTTGCAAGGCCTGATAACGAGACACAGGAGCCGGACGCAAATTCAGAGGCAGTAGAGGAAACCGGCTCTCCGGAGAATGATAGCGGCGAGGCTCAGCCTGAAGCTTCCGGCGTGTCAACTGTGCTTAACAATATAACAGACAGCATCACAAACCTTGTTAATAATATAGAAAACAACGAAACACAGGAGGAAAGGGAAGAGAATGGAGAAAATAATCCGCAGGGTTAAACGGTTTATCAGACATATTGTTTCTTATGCCATTACTTTCGCTGTAGTCTTAGTGGCAGGGTCATTCGTTCTGGCAAATATAGAGACCTCAAGGGGCGTATCATTATACGATGTGGTGGCACAGACCATAAGGATTGAAATGGAAAGCACAGATGCTGATACCGCCATTGCAAAGGGTATGGCCGCAGTAAAATCCACTTTTTCTGCCGTAGGAAGCATATTTTCCGCAGAGGATTCGCCTGAGACATCTGACAGTTCAGCCGCCGCGACAGCAAATACTGGAAGCTCCGCGCAAAGCAGGCAGACAGCCACGGCATCCCGGAGCAATGCTTCTGCAAACAGCAGCGCCGGAAATTCTGCCGCAAACACAAGCAGCCAGCCGCAGGAAGCAGAGCAGGCTTCACCAGGGCAGGATGTGGCTCAGGAGAGCCAGCCGGCAGGGGAAGAACAGCCTGCCAAGGAGGAGTACGCCAGAGAGCCTGTTGAGGAGGCCGAAGAAATTGAAGCTGCCAAAGAAGTGGCAGAAGAACCTCAGTCAGCTCCAAGCTCTTACAAGGAGGGCTATGCCGCCCAGGTGCTTGACCTTGTCAATCAGGAGCGTGCGAACGCCGGCCTGGCTCCTCTTTCATGGGATACAGGCGCAGCTGCCGCTGCAAGAACCCGTGCATCTGAAATCGTAAACCAGTTTTCTCATGCAAGACCCGGCGGAAGATCAGGCTTAAGCGCCCTTAACGAAAGCGGCGTAGGCTACAGGCTTGCCGGAGAGAATATAGCCGCCGGCCAGACATCAGCTGGCGAGGTTGTTAATGCATGGATGAATTCCTCCCAGCACAGGGCAAACATACTTAAAGCGGATTATACATCTATCGGGGTGGCGTGCATCTTTGTGCCGGATTCGGAGCTGGGATATTACTGGGTACAGTTATTTATCGGATAGTTTTATGATAGTTACAATGCTTGGCACAAGGGGCAGTGTTCCCGTGCATGATGATAAATTTCGGGAATTTGGCGGAGCGACGACCTGTGTCCGGGTCATTGCAGGGGATGAGGAGATATATCTGGACGCGGGAACCGGTATCGTGGGGGTGCGTCCAAAGGAGCATAGCCATCTTTCGATCCTGCTGACCCATCCCCACCTGGATCATCTTATTGGGCTGCCCTTTTTTCCCGGTCTTTCCGAGAAAGGCCGGAGGCTTGATATTTATATGAAGGAAACTGACGGCAGGGGCGTTAAGGAAGCCTTAAACTGCCTTTATACCCCGCCGCTGTGGCCATTGGGAGTTTTTGACTACCCGGCGGAGGTAAGGACACCCGAAATGCCTCATGATTTTAACATCGGCGAAGTCAGGGTGAATACCATGGAGGGCGACCATCCCGGAGGAGTCACGATATTCCGCCTGTCTTATAAGGCTGCGTCAGTAGTCTTTGCCACGGATTATGAACATTCCGAAGCAAAGGATAAGGAGCTTGCGGCATTTTCAAAGGACTGCTCTCTTCTGATTTACGACGGACAGTATATGGATGAGGATTTTGAGTCATTTCGCGGCTTTGGCCACTCCACGCCTGCCGTCGGGATAGAGATAGCACGCAAAGCAGACGCGAAGGCTCTGCTGATAACCCATCACGATCCCAGACATACGGACCGGATGCTGCTTGAAGCTGAGGCGCGGGCGAAAAAGCTTGACGAGAGGGTACGCTTTGCTCGCTGCGGCGAAGAGCTTATACTTGGCGAGGACGAGGAGGCTGTTTAGGATGATGCAGACGAAGAAAGGGCTTGACCGTATAGTGCAGATCATGATCAGTCTGTCTGCAGATCATGATGTGGATATATTGCTTGAAAATATTCTGCGGTACGCCATGGAGATCACCCATTGTGACGGTGGTACGGTGTACACAAAGGAAGAAGAGCATCTGCATTTCCGTAATATGATAACGGAATCCCTGGGTAAGTGCGCAAGCTCAAAGGACGGAGGGATCGATCTTCCGTCGGTGCCGCTGGGACGCAGGCATGTATGCGCCTGTGCCGCCCTTGACAAGAAGGTAATT
Organism: uncultured Lachnospiraceae bacterium; assembly: GCA_905233905.1. Lineage (GTDB taxonomy): Bacteria > Bacillota > Clostridia > Lachnospirales > Lachnospiraceae > RGIG4930. Next base: position 1,398 of record CAJOFN010000087.1, on the reverse strand, counting down.
AACCTTCCTAATATTTACGAATCCGAAGAATATGATTTTTCCGGGGCCAGGGAATATGATGCCATAAACGGCTATCACACCGTATCCATGCTGGTCATTCCCATGGTGGATGAAAAAGAGCGGGTGATCGGGGTGCTGCAGCTTATAAATGCCCAGGCGCCGGACGGCTCCATCCTGCCCTTTAAGAAAGAGGATGAAGCGATGATATTCGGGCTTTCATCGCTGGTTGCGGTATGCCTGAACAATATGAGGCTTTCACAGGCATTTTCAGATCTGCTCCATTCCTTTGTCCAGACTATGGTGCAGGCTATCGGTCTGCGCACACCCTACAATGCGAACCATACCAAGAGCATGGTGCGTTACGCGGACAGGTTCATTCATTGGCTTAACGCGCAGGGGCTGGACTGGCATTTTGAAGAGGATGCCATAGATCCGTTTCTGATGAGCGTATGGCTGCATGATATAGGCAAGCTGATCACGCCCCTTTCGGTTATGGAAAAGTCCACCCGTCTGGGAGGACGGATCAGTGAGATCAAACATCGTTTTACCGTGGCGATCCTCATGGAAGAGTTAAGGGCGCTTAGAGAGCCGGCTTTACGTGAGGATGCCCTGGCAAAGAAAGAGACGCTTGAAAAGGCAAGGGATTTTATTTATTCCATCAATGAGCCGGGCTTTTTGACAGATGAGCTGGCGGAAGAGGTGCAGAGGCTTTCAGAGCTGACCTGCTTTGATGAGAATGGCAATGAAATTCCGCTTATCACGGAGGATGAAAGGGAAGCGCTGTCTGTCCGCAAGGGTACTCTCACCGATGCAGAGCGGCGGATCATGGACGACCATGTTTCACATACTGCGCAGATGCTTTCCAATGTGAATTTCACCGGAGAATATGCCCCGGTTCCCCTCTGGGCAGCGGCTCACCATGAGCTGCTGGACGGCTCCGGCTACCCTGATGGGAGAAGCGGTGATGAGCTTCCGACAGAGGTGCGCCTTTTGACCATATTGGACATCTACGATGCCCTCACAGCAGGCGACCGTCCCTACAAGGCTCCCCTCTCACCCGCGAAAGCATTCGACATCCTCCGCAGCATGGCAAGCGAAGGCAAGCTCGACCCCGATATACTTGACCTTTTCTATCGCAGCGGGGCGTGGGAGGATGAGTGAGGATACAGAACCTGTAAAACCTTTGGAACTGTTTATGCGGTAAGGCGGTGATGGGATATGCTCTTTCTGAGTGAGTAGTGCGTATAAGAAAATTAAAAAAACACTTGCATTATATAAGAATATGGAGTATAATGCCATTTGTTCCGTTGCGGAGATAGGATGCAGCGGTGTGTCATGCGCGATTAGCTCAGCTGGAAGAGCACCTGACTCTTAATCAGGGTGTCCAGGGTTCGAGCC
>CAJOFN010000086.1 GCA_905233905.1 uncultured Lachnospiraceae bacterium | reverse complement strand
TCATCGGAGGTCTCCTTTGCCTTATACGTCTCTTTGGAGCTTTCTGCGTCGAGACAGGGGTCTTCTTCGGGAGAGAACCTTTTGCGTTCTTGTTTATCTATAGGTGTGCTGTCACCGATCCCAAGGGTTTCAGAGACAAGTCCCAAGCTTGAAACCACACCGGAAAGGTCATTCGGCATAAAGATCTTGGTGGCTCGCCCGTCTGCAACATATTTAAGAGCATCAAGCCCCTTAAGCTTGAGCACGGTCTCGGAGACATTAGCATCCTTAAGCATTTCCAAGCCATCTGCTTCTGCCTGATAAACCAGGCGCACGGACTCGGCTTTACCCTGCGCAATGGCTATCTGTGCGTCCCGCTCTGCTTCAGCGGCAAGAACCTTTGCCTGCTTGTCGCCCTCTGCCCGCTTGACAATGGATTCCTGATGGGCTTCCGCCTGAAGAACTGTCTCCCTGCGCTCACGCTCAGCCCGCATCTGCTTGGTCATAACCTCTTCGATCTCTGCCGGCGGCTTAATATTCTTGACCTCAACACGGACTACCTTTATGCCCCAGGGATCAGTTGCCTCATCCAAGGCGACCTGCATCTTGCCGTTGATGCTCTCACGGTTGGAAAGCGTATCGTCTAAAAGCATCTCTCCCACTACAGACCGCAGGGTCGTTGCCGTAAGGTTTTCCAGTCCGGAAATAGCGTTCTCAATGCCGTATACATAGGCTTTCGGGTCAAATATGCGGATAAATACCACAGAATCGATCTGCATGGTTACGTTATCCTTGGTGATGACCGGCTGCGGCGGAAAGTCGCATACCTGTTCCTTCAGGGATACATTATTAACGATCCTGTCTATAAAGGGTGCTTTGAGATGAAGCCCGGCTCCCCACTTGGCATGGTATTTGCCCAAACGTTCGACGATCATCACATGCTCCTGCGGAACGATCCGCAGGCACAGAATTAGGATAATGATAATAATAAACAGTAAAGGTATAAACAGAAACATTTTCATCTCCTTATGTTAAGCGTTTTTCAGCCTTTTGCTCTCTTCCCATGCCTTTTCCCATCTTCTCTTTTCAGGTGTCCGGGATGCAGGCTTGGAATGTAATTTCTGGGCTCCTTTTCCAACTGAAAGCAGCAGGATGGATATTCCCGCCAGCGCTAAAACCATGCAGATCAGATACTGGTCTTCGACTCCGAAATCCGCGGTCTTTGGTGTTACGTCTTTTTTGCGTTCTCCTACGATGACTGCTGCCGGCTGGCTGGAAACTGCCTCCGCAGCCGGTGCCGCGGTGGTTTCGGGGGTTGATGCGGCCTGAGTGTCTGTTACGGTTTCCGCTTCGGTCCCGCTGCCTGCTTCAACCTCAGAGGTCTCCGGTTCAGTCTCGCTCGTAATCTGCTTTGCAGTATCTGTGGTGGCTGTTTCTTCTGACTTTTTAGCTGAGCTGCTTTTCTTTACCGGTTCCCAGACTTCCCTGTAATCCTGGGCATATACCACAAAGTAGCCATAAATACCTATGGGAACCAGCAGCAGGATTGACATTACTGCCGCTATTATCTTGATCCTTGATCTTTTCATAACGCTTTCCCCACTACCTTCTGGTTGTTCTGACTTTGATCTCTGTCCAGTCCGAATAGTTCTTGATGTCGTATTCGTCATTTACCGCGCGGATACGGATCTTGCAGTCCTTTCCCTCCTTCAGCCCCCGTATGGTGGCGGATCTGTTGGTGTCCGTATCGATCGTCCTGGATTTGGTGTATTTGCCGTTCTGTGTGTACTGGATCTGATAACCGGTGGCTACATCCACATTCTTCCATACCAGGGTGAGCATAGTCCGGTCTGACAGATGGCGCACCTCTTCAAATTCCGGTGCTTCCATGTAGTACCAGTAGTCTTCGTCGTCATCATCCGCTTTTGAAACCGTGTAAACCTTTGAAATCGGCACTACCCTGCCCAGGGTGTCGATCATTTTATTTGGCAGGCATAATCCCAGCATCACCGCTGCGATCCCCACCGCGATAAATCTCCTTCTCATTGAATCGTATCCCCCATGAAATTCTTAAAATAATACAAGATATACGAATTCAGGCGCTATTATGCCCAAAGTATACAATATCTTGTGTTGTAGTATAGCACAAGACACAAGAAATATAAACTGTTATGGGAAAATTGTTTTGTAGGAAATTGAGAATAAGATCAAAGACAGTGTTTCTGCTTAGTGATTAACAGAGTCGAGAGGGCTACAAACAGTTCTTCTACTACATATTCTTAGATATAAACTCTAAACGTAATTGCATACCAAGACCGGAAGCAAGGCGCTTAAGCATATTCAAGCTTGGATTACGTGTGCCTCGTTCTATACGGCTTATATCAGCTTGCGTGATTCCGGTTCGTGCAGATAAGTCTTCCTGCGTAAGATTCTGATTTTTACGGGCATCTATCATAGCCTGTATAATGTCAAATTCAGGAGCAAGGGCATCATATTCTTTTTTGATTTCCGGATCCTGCAAAGCCTTTTTCTTATATTCTTGAAAACTACTCATTTGGAAACCTCCTTAAGTGGTCAGCACGGTATTTTTTGGCAAGTTCTATTTCTGACCGTGGTGTCTTTTGTGACTTCTTGATAAAGCCGTGAGTGAGGTATGCTTTGTTTCCTACCTGAAAGAAATATAGCACTCGGGTAATATCGGTCCCCTGTTTTGCGCGTAATTCAAAAATACCGTCATCTAAATGCGAGGAATATGGTAAACGAATAGCAGGACCGTTTGCTTCAAGAAGGTCAATTATCTTAAGCATTTTTGCCTGCATTTTCGGTTCTAAAGAAACCAAAAAATCTTTTGCTGGTTCTAATCCGTCTTCTGTTTTATAAAATTCAATTTGCATAAGTGATATATTAATTATATGTTGAATAGGACATATTGTCAATATGACCCCGTTTCTTTTTTGTGTCCATCTGCACTATTATCGTGCGCCCACTTTATCCATTTTAGCACCAATTTGCCCAATTTTTATTGATCCATCCAGCCACGCTTCTGATAAAAAAGCCTATGATGCCCTACGTAATGTGTTGCAGTATAGCACAAGACACAAGAAATATAAACTGTTATGGGAAAAATGTTTTGGGGAAATTGTAGATATTCGGTGGATGTGGTATATTTTTGATATGAGAAAATTAATACATCACACTTTATTTGCACTAATTTGCATATCCATCTCACTTATACTTAGTGCCTGCTCGATCACGGATATTGACACAAAATTCAATACCTCCGCCCTTTCCCTGGACCCGGAGGTGTTCAATGCGGCTGTCTTCTACTATGACTACGAAGACACCTACATTTCCTCGGTCCGAAGCAAGCTCAACAAGCTTTTAGTCAATGCCGGGATGAATTATAATGAGTTTGACGCCAATTCCAGTCAGGCAACCCAAAATTCCCAGATCGAGTCTGCCATTTCCGCCGGGGTTGACCTTCTTATTGTAAATATCGTGGATTCAGGCTCCGTCAATTCTTCAGACATTATCTGCCTTCGGGCACGACGCGCCGGCATCCCCGTTATATTTTTCAACCGTCCTATTGAGGGTGTCGGTGATGAGGGGGTAATTCTTAAGTATTATGACTCCATTGCCTTCATCGGCTCCGATCCCGAAGAGTCCGGACATCTTCAGGGCCAGATGATCGGAGAATATCTTGTAAATAACTTTGATTCCTGTGACTTAAATGGTGACGGGCATATCAGTTATGCTCTGATGAAGGGTGAAGCCAAAAATTCCGAGGCCATATACCGGACAAAATATTCTGTCGAGGATGCAAATACTATTTTAAATGATAACGGTTATCCCGAGCTTGTGTATTTCGATGAAGACAGCGTGGATAAATTCCAGCTTGACCTGACAGGAAAGTGGTCTTTAAATGCCGGGCAGGATTATATGATGAGCGATCTGGGACATTATAATGATGCGAATGATAATATGATAGAACTTGTCATCTGTAATAATGACAGCATGGCGGAAGGCTGTATCCGCTCACTTCAGACAGTGGGCTACAATCTTCCCGAAAATAAGAACAAGAATATTCCGGTTTTCGGCGTGGACGCGACAGCAAGCGCCAGGAAACTCATTTCCGAAGGCTCAATGACCGGAACCATCGTGCAGGACCCGGATGAAATGGCGAATTGCATCCTGCTCATCGCCCAAAATATCCAAAATAGCGTCGATCTTCTCACCGGCACCGAAATCTACCCCCATGACACAAAGGATGGCCTTGATAATTCCATCTATATACCATGCCGGATTTATGATCA
>CAJOFN010000085.1 GCA_905233905.1 uncultured Lachnospiraceae bacterium | reverse complement strand
CTTATTGAACAGATATAAAACATCCCCCGGCACTATGGAATATGCTCGGGGGATGTTTTTTATTCTGCTGCTTCGATTATCATTCCGGCGCCGCCGAAGATTCCGGCATCATTGCCTAAGGTTGCAAGGCATATCTCTGTATTCCTCGCGCCGTGGAACACCTCTTCCTTGAAGGCCGGGTCAATCTCGTCAAGAAGTATCTGGCCCGCATTTGACACGCCTCCGCCAAGTACGACCATCTCGGGGTCTACAACGTTGCATATCTTGGCGATGGCTTTGCCTAAGATGGAGCAAACCTCGCTTACGATCTTGAGGGCGAACTCGTCGCCATCCCTGGCTGCGTCGAAAACGTCCTTGGAGGTGAAATCGTCAATATCCCTTAACCTGCATGCCTCGTCAGAGTCAGTAAGCATACGGTTTGCCACGCGCACAACGCCGGTAGCGGATGCATACTGCTCAAGGCAGCCGTGGTTGCCGCAGCCGCAGGCCTCAGGCTCGTCGTCCTTTACATGGATGTGGCCACATTCCCCTGCTGCCCCGTTGTGGCCGGCTATTATGCGGCCGCCGATCACTATTCCTGCTCCTACGCCTGTGCCCAGGGTTATCATTACAGAGCTGTCAGCGTCCTTTGCCGCGCCCCTGAAGGATTCTCCCATTGCGGCAACATTGGCGTCATTACCTGCCATTACCTTAAGTCCGGTAAGCTTCGCAAGCTCCTCCTCTACAGGCATAACGCCCCAGCCGAGGTTTACACAGCGGTTTACCACGCCCTTTGAATCAACCGGTCCGGGTATTCCCATGCCGATGCCTTCAACGGCTGACTTGTCGATGCCTTTTTCGCTTAATTTGTCATCTACCGCCTTTGAGATATCCTTTAAGATATTCGCGCCGCCGTCTGATGTGTCCGTGGGTATCTCCCATTTCTCAATTAGATCTCCGGAGCTCTTGAAAAGCCCCATCTTGATAGTCGTTCCCCCAACGTCTACACCAAATACATAATCCTTCATTGCCTTTCCTCCTTTATAACACTTGCTTTATTCCAATTCCCCGCCCATTTCGTCGGGTGTCTCTACTTCTTCCGGTACCGCAAGGTCTGCCGCCTCTGGAGCATCGCCTTCGCCTGCCGCCGCTTCATCCACGGCATTTTCGTCAACTACTCCGGCTTCGTCATCCCATACCTCGTCAACGCCCTGCTGGATGGCTTCTCCCATATCGGTCTCGCCGCCTTCATCCACTCCGAGAGCCTGATCCATTTCGTCCACCACTTCCTCTTCGGGTTCTTCCGGAGCAACCTCCTCAACGGGATAGTTATTCTCAGGCTTGGCAAACTCACGGGGCTCCAGACCTTCATGCAGCTTCATCATGAAATCATGCCAGATCCTGCCCGGATAGGTGGCGCCGTATAAGCCGCTTAGGGTCCTGGGGGTATCATAGCCCACCCATACGCTGGTGGTGTAATAAGGGGTGTAGCCTACAAACCAGCCGTCCTTGCTGTCATTGGTAGTACCCGTCTTGCCGGCGCAGGGCATTGCGCCCAGGCCAAGCCCCGTTCCCGTACCGCGGATCAGAACGCCCTGGAGGATATCAGTCATTTCACGGGCTGCCTCCTGCTCGTATACCATCTCTTCATGCTTGGCAGGCTGGTAGATCACGGTACCGTCGGAGTCGGTGATCTTTAAAATACAGGTAGGGTCCCTGTAAGCGCCGTCATTCTCTATTGTGGCGTAGCCCTTTGCCATTTCAAGGGGCGATACGCCGTTGGTAAAGCCCCCGAGGGAAGCTGCAGGATTCTTGTCATTGGGATCAAGGCGCGAGAACTGCATCTTCTCCAGATAGGAAATACCCTTTGCGGGAGTCAGTTCTTGAAATATCTGCCATGCTACGGTATTCTTGGACTGCTCTACTGCTGTACGCAGATTGATCTGGCCCCAGTAGCTGTCCCCGGAGTTGGAAGGCCCGTCCTCGGTCTTGGTGTCATTCACCATGGAATTGGCATTGTAGCCTATCTCAAGAGCCGGCGTATAAACAATAAGAGGCTTTATGGTACTGCCCGGCTGCCTGAAGCTCTGGAAGGCGCGGTTTAAGGTATAGCCTGTCACCTCCTGCGAACGGCCCCCCACGATGGCGCGGACCATGCCCGTGGTATTGTCAATACAGGTGCTTGCGCTCTGAAGGGAGTATACACCGTTGTCGTTGGTCTCCGTAAATGAGGCAAGGGCTTCGTCGATCACGCCCTGAAGGCTCTCCTGAACGCCCAGATCAAGGGAGGTGTAAATGCGGAAGCCCCCTGTATAGAGCTTGGCATTGCAATCCTCATAAGTAGCGTCGTAGTCCTCCTCGTACTGCGCCTTTTCCTCGTCCGATGAGAACACCGTCTGAAATTCAAAGCCGTCCATCTCCATGAGCGCCCTTGTGGCACAGTAGAAGGTGTAGGTCTCGGCGTAGTTATGCTTCTCCTCATCCGGGGGATCCTCGAGCTTTACGGACTCCTTTATCGCCTCTTTGTAGACATTATCTGAAATGACCTTGTCGTCAAGCATCGCCTCCAAAATCTGGTTCCGGCGCTTCATGGTGTGGTCAAAATGCTCCTTGGGATCGTAGTAGGTGGGACGGTTGGGGATGGCGCAGAGGAAGGCTCCTTCCGACAGGGAAAGCTGCCCCACGTCCTTGTTGAAATAGCCCCGGCTGGCGGCCTGGATACCGTAATAGCCGTTGCCGAAATAGATATTGTTAAGGTAAAACTCCAAAATGTCGGATTTGGAGTATTTCTTCTCTAAATCGCTGGCTATGAAGACCTCTTCAAGCTTACGCTCGATGGTCTTTTCGCTGGATAGGAAGATATTCTTGGCGAGCTGCTGGGTGATGGTACTGGCGCCCTGGGTGATGCGCTGGTTGCGGACATAGGCCCAAGCCGCACGGACTATAGCCTTGTAATCCACGCCATGGTGGTCGTAGAATTTCTTGTCCTCGATGGAGACTATAGCCTGCTTGATATAGTTGGGGATTGCCTGGCTTTCCACATAATAAACGTCCTTTTCGCCTTTTAAAACGGAAAGCACCTTGCCGCTTACGTCATAGGCTATGGAAGTCTGCGTGGAACGGAAGGTGTTTCTGCTGGAATTGGAGACAAGGTAGTCAGCGTCCGACTTCATCTTGGAGACACGCCCCGCGTAGCCTGTAGCGAAAAACGCGATTATGCCCACGCAAAGCAGCCCGAGCAGTATGATCTCGAGCTGGACGAATCTGACCCATATTCTTCTTCTGGAACGTCTTCTTTTCTTTGCCATAGTTAATAGTTATACTCGCGAACGCAAATAACTGCCGATGTACTTTTCAGAATTAGCTATAAATGCGTTCGCGTGTCTGGTATACCGGCTGCTATAATCGTTAATGAGTATATATCATGCCAAAATATCAGAAAGCGATATAAGCATTATATTCTTGATTGTCGCAGCGACCGTCTGGGTATTCTCATGGAAGCCGCAGCTTGAAAATACCAGATAGAACACATCTGACCCGCTCTTGTGCCGGGCGTGCTTGGTAAGCTCGATCAGCGCCTTCAGCGTCGCGATCTCAACCGGCCTGTCAGTATAGTAGCATCTTGAAAATATGATGGAGGACTTGTCCTGATTAGAGCCTACGGCCACCAGATCAAATCCCTCAGATGTATGCTTCTCCTCATCATTTTCCCACCAATTACCTATTTCGTCAATGGTAAATGGCAAAGTCCCCTTTTCATTTTCCCTTTCGAGGTACTCACGGCACATGCTGATAAACACTGACTGGCGGAATTCGTCCAGCTTGGGCATGATGCGGGATGAAATGATCTTAGCGTATTCGCCGCGATAATACAACGCCATATTTGGCACAATGTACTGATACCAGAACCTGTCATAGCTGTTCTTGATGGAATAGCGGGTCTTCTTGCGGTTGGTCTTTTCCGTAACCGGGTTCTCCTTCTTGACCACGCCTATTGCCATGAGGGTATTCATATAAGGTACGACAACATCCTTGGGCTTGCCAACCTCTGCGGAGATGGCGTTTACCCTTGTCTTGCCTGACGCAAGGGTAGCAAGCATCCTGTTGTAATAGGAAAGCTCACGAAGCTCTGATGAAAGTATCCTCTCCGGGTGCAGGGTGACATCATCCTCATCACGCAGGAAAAGACGCATAATGGAGCCCTCCACGTCCCCGGAAAGATTGCGCAGCGCATAAGGCAGACCCCCGGTAAGGCCATAGTACATCACCGCATCCTCGTCCTTTGCGTCCGTAAAGAACTGCCTTGAATCAAAGAAGTTCATGGGCTCTAACTCCATAACAAGGGATAGGCTGTCCTTCCATAATGCCTTCTTGC
>CAJOFN010000084.1 GCA_905233905.1 uncultured Lachnospiraceae bacterium | reverse complement strand
AAGCCCGGCAAGAGCGGCTGGAAAAAGGAAATGAAGGAGGGCGAGACCGCTCTCTTTGAACTGAAGAACGATGACGGATATACCTCAAAGTGGTCATCCTCAGACAAGGAGGTTGCAACCGTCAATAAGAACGGCAAGGTCACCGCAAGGGGAGCGGGCACTACCGTTATCACTGCCCGTGTGCAGAAAAAGGGCAAGAGTGACATCCTCTTAAAGAGCAAGCTTACCGTAACGCCTACAGCGGCTTCACTTGCCAAATCCGCGGCGATCCAGGCTGAGGAGGGCAAGATCGTGGTACGCGGCTATGACTGGGGTCCCGGAGTTGACCAGGTGGTTTTGGAGCTGCCTGTACCCGTCAGCAAGATCGCAGCTAAAAAGGCCATCGTAGAGACAAGAGGCATAACAAGGACAGTCAAGGGCGGCTATATCTGTGACGCTCAGGGCAACAGGGTAGACAAGGAAAGATCCGTATACATCACCCTAAAGCTTGAGACCAGCATGAGCGAGAGCGGTTCACCCTTTGATTACGACACCGTTACAACCTTCCAGAATAGCTGGACTCCCGATTATCCGCTTGTAGTCCGTGTGGCAGGCAAGCGTGGCGGAGCCTGGGTTTCTATCGGCTACAGGGGCAACTGCGGCAACAAGACCAATATCATTTCGCCTGATACCGCAGGCTGGAAGAAGCTTGCGCCCTTAAGCGAAGTTACCACCAATCCCATGTCCAAGCAGGATGAGATGCTCACTCTCCAGAGAGCAGCCTGGGAGCCCGAAGCATTAAAGAACGACGGAGTCAAGAATCCTCTTGTTATCTGGCTTCACGGACCGGGCGAGGGCGGCACTGATCCTGACATAGTTATCCTCGGCAATAAGGTTTCCGGTCTTACAAAGGATCAGATCCAGAGCGACTTTACGACAGCAGGCGGAGCAAACGGAGCATATGTCTTCATTGCGCAGGCTCCCACCTACTGGATGGATGAGGGCAACGGAGCCAACGGCCAGGGCGACCATCCCTCACGCTACACCGAGATCCTTATGGGTGCGATCCGCACCTATCTGTCAGAGAATCCCGACGTTGACACTGACAGGATCTATCTCACCGGATGCTCCAACGGCGGATATATGACGATGAACATGCTCATCCATTATCCTGATTTCTTTGCGGCAGCTATACCCAACTGCGAAGCTTACGCATTTGACAGGATAACCTCAAAGAGCGACAAGCCTGACGACAACAGATGGCTTAATGACAAGAAGATCGAAAAGCTAAAGGATATCCCTATGTGGTTTTTGGTATCCTCTGATGACACTATCGTAGATCCTTCAAAGTACGAGCTGCCCTCTTATCAGGCACTCTTAAATGCAGGCAGCGACAACTGCTGGCTTTCATACTATGATAAGGTACGGATGCAGGACGATCCAGATGCCGATGTTATGGGTCACTGGGTATGGGTTTACTTCTTCAACGATCAGGCAACCAATGTCCAGGATACCAACGCTATCAAGGCTTCACAGGACAAGAAGGGCTTTGGTACCGCTCCTTCCGCCACAGGCGGAAGCCTTCAGGCGACCTATGGCGGCAAGACCTACGGAGACTGCTTCGACTGGGCAAATGACCAGAGGCTTTCCGTAAGACTCGCAAAGCAGGAGGCCGCAAAGGCTGCAGAAGAAGCGGCAAAACAAGCTGAAGCAGCAGAGGATGCAGATGCGGCTGCTGACAGTTCATCAGACAACGGCACGAATACGGCTGCTGACAGCACATCCGACAACGGTGCGGATAACAGCACAAATACCACAGATGATGCCGCTTCCACACAGGGAAATTAAGGCTTGAATATATTAGAAAAGATATGGCTTCTGCTCATGGTGGTTTCTATCATAGCAGAAGCCATTACAGCTTCATTGACAATAATATGGCTTGCCCTTGCCGCTGCAGCAGCCTTCATCGCTGCCCGTCTCGGATTAAAGCTTGAGCTTCAGCTTGCGGTATTTGCAGGGGTGATGTTTGTGATGTTTTATTGGATAAGACCGTTTCTAATAAAGCTGATAAACAGCCCTCGCGCAAAGAAGAATTTAAGAGAAATGACTGGCTCTAAGGTGCAGGTACTACAGCGCATAGACAACGCCGCGGATACCGGCAGGGTTAGCTACAGGGGAATGGAGTGGAACGCGAGATCTGAAGATGTTAGGACTTCCTTTGAAGCCGGCGAGACTGTAACCATCCTGCGGGTCGAGGGCTTGCAGATGATCGTAGCAGCCGCATCTGATGAGGCACAGACCACAGGTGCCTACAGTCAAAGTCCGGGACAGCAGACGACAGAGTCGCCCACGGAGCCTCAAGCTACCTAAGAGCCTATCGGCAGCCCCGTATCATAGCTCAGATTCCCGATGTCAGCCAGCAGGGCATTTTTGCAGTAGAAATAGCTCTCAGGAGCCCTTTCAACAAGATCATCATAAAGCGCAAGCCGTCTGGTGTAATCATCGGCGGCTTGTTTCATTAAGTCATAAACCGAGGCATCCGAAGCAATATCCTCATCCCAGGGATTGCACCAGCGGTGATGCTTTAAATTACAGGGGTCCTTGTAGGTACGGTGAAAGTCAGATGCGATAAGGGATGACAGAAAAGCATTCCCTATCAACCTCTCATCAAGGGCAAACCTGACAAACGCCTTCTTCCTGCCGGAAGGATCGTGGAGCAGCCTGTGGCAGAGCCTTGCGCAGGTAATTGCAAATGACACATGAAATGCCGAAGCGTAAAGCTCGGGATAGGCGCGGCGTATGCCAAAGGACAGCAGCATGGATATTATCGCCTGCTCCCTTTTGGAGACGGAGATAGTCTTTGCGCAGGAAAACTCCGAAGGCTTTTTGTTAAGGTAATGTTTAAGAACTGCCGCGTCAATATCAGTTTCAAGGAGTACATGTATACCATAGACATAATTCTCACGGTTTATGTTTTTAAGCTTCTTGGTGCGGTAATGAATATATGGATGTATGGTGGTATCTAGGCAGTAATGCCCGATAAAGCCCATAATATAGGCGTCACAGATGCTTTTTTCATCAGAAGTTAAGAACCGGTCCCGGCAGTCCAGAAGAGCGGAGAAAAACGCCATTGTTTCGCTTCCGTGGAGCCTTCCGCCGAGATGCTCCTTGTAGAAAACATGGGCAGTAGGGCAGTAAAAGAATATATCCGGTCCCTGCTGGCCAAGATTATAACATTCGGGATGCTTTCTGATAGCTTCATACATGCCGCCTGTGCTGTCAAAGGTATTCCTTCCGAAAAGATAATGGGTGCGAAATCCCGGCATTTTTTCCTCCTTAAAATTATTTGAAAAATTTTTTTCTTCATTATACTACAACTTTTTGTAGGCGTAAAATCTTTTATCAACAACATCTTGTAAAATCCATCAACTGTCAGAAAATTCCCCGAAAATTAACTATTGCAAGCTTTGTTGAAACATATTACAATACTTTTTGTCGTTAAAAAATGTGAGGAAAAAGTTTATGTTTGTAGGCAGGGCAAAAGAAACCGAAGCACTTAATAATTTCTATGTAAAGGCCAGAGACCGTGTGGCCTGTATCTATGGCAGAGCCGGCATCGGCAAGACCACTCTCTTAAGGGAATTTTCCAAAGATAAAAAGACAATTTATTTTACCGCATACGCCACCACGGATGAGGCTGAATTAGAGCTTCTTGCGGCGGCTATCGGCGTGAATAAGCCGGTTTATACCTTAGAGAACCTTTTGGACGAGATTTCCGCCATAGGCCAGAGGGAGCCGGTCCTTGTGATAATCGACCATTATCCCAACTTCGTCAAGGCAAACGCCGGATATGACAAGATCCTCCATGAATATGTTACGGAGAAATGGGCGCGTATGCCCATAAAGCTGATCCTGTGCGGCGACTCCTATCTCTCAATGGAAAAGAAGGTCTACGGCAAGAAGGCATTATGGAAGGACAGCCTATCCCTTGTTATGGAGTTAGAGCCTATGAATTTCTTTGATTCAAGGCAGTTCTTTACGGATGCAAAGGATGAGGATGCGGTGATGTACTACGGCCTTACGGGCGGGCTTCCCTATGTGCTGTCCAATCTTTCCGGGGACGTGGAGGGCTCCATTATGCGACTGTTCCTCCGGGACGAGGACGATATCACCCTGCATCCTGAGAGAGCTCTGTCCTCTGAGCTTCGTGAGCTTTCATACTACAACAGGATGCTTGCGACCCTTGCGTCAGGCAAGACAAGGGTAAATGCCATTTCCGCCGAGGTTGGCAAGCCTAAGGATGTTGTGGTGCCTTATATGAACACCCTCATGGCGATAGGCGTAGTCAAGAAGGAAAATCCCGTTACGGAAAAGACCAACCGCAAGAAGACCCGTTATTCCATCAAGAACAGCTATGACAGGTTCTGGTATCAGTACATTGTACCCAATATGGCGTTGTATTATCGCGGCGAATACGCTAAGATCATTTCATCCCGCATCATGCCCAAGCTGGACGAATTCCGCCAGGCAGTCTTTATCAGCATGTGCCGTGAGTATCTTGAAAGGGAAAATGAAAAGGGTACTTTGCCTTTTACCATTGACGAAATCGGTAATTGGTGGGAAAATGATGAGGAAAAGCATACATCGGAGGGATTTGACCTGGTAGCCATAGGCAGGAACCAGGACAAGAACTCCATCATTTTTTCAAGATGCTACTATACTGACAAGCCTGTTGAGATAGCGACCTTAAAGGCGCT
>CAJOFN010000083.1 GCA_905233905.1 uncultured Lachnospiraceae bacterium | reverse complement strand
AAAAAAAGCCGCCACAAAAACGGATCGAAAATAATCCGCCCTGCAACAGCTTCTCTTCAATCCTGATCTCACGCTATAATATCCCATTCCTGCCACCGTTCTCCATATATCCGGCGGACATATCCATTACCCAACCGGCTTTCGGAGAACATCATCAAGGAAAGGTAACACAAAAGTGTGTACTGCGTGAAATCAAGAACGGAGTGCCGGCATATTCCACACGCCAACACTCCGATATGATCAGAGGATATGACAACAACCTAATCCCACAGATACAAAAGGCACTTCAAAAAATACCCTGTATGTGCTATAATTCAACACGGTGTATCGCAGTCTTAGAGCTGTATAGTGTGGTACGCATCTTACCATACCTTGCCTTGGGGAGCTGCAACTCCCCCAGGTGGTACACTTCAACACCCATCGTTCTTGACTCCAACTTATTAAAGCACTTTTTATTCTATCACTTTTTATCCTAAAATACAATTACTTTCGTTAAATCTGTCAACCTTCCACAAAATGCTCCACTATCATCCTCTGAACCTCCCTGGGATAGGCTATGGATATATACGGGATATTCTTTTGACTTAGACGATCCTCTTCCGTTATTCCCATATCAAGACCCTTTGACGTGGCGCGTTTCCTGCTTCCTTCCTCAGTCTCCTCTATAAAAAGCAGCTCCCTGTCAATAAGAAAGCCGGTCATTTCAGGAAAAGCAAGTTTTTTCATTTCACCATCACAAGAGAGCGCATTCATCTTGTTCCTGATCTCTGATATTTGCATCATATCGGCGTATTCGAACCCCTCCGCCTCCTCGCTCGTCAAGGCGAAAGTTTTTTTATGCTTTATCTGACTTTCTCTTCTTTCTGTCTTTTCCCCCGGCTCATCCCCCATAAAAGTCCGTTTCAGATTTGGATGTGTTTGCCTGTAATCTGCTATGCAGTCAATAAATGCCTTGCCATAGCTTTCCAGCTTCTTTTTGCCTACTCCGGATACCAGGAGCATCTCGTTTTCGTTTTCCGGAAGTGCCAGACACATATTCACCAAGGTTTTATTGGCAAATATCATATAAGGCGCTATATTTCCCTCCCTTGCAAGTTCAAGCCTTAGCCTGCTTAAGGCATTGTAGAGGTCAAACCCCTCCTGTCCAAGCTGTTCATTTGAGTTTAACCTTCTATCCTTGCGCTCAGCGCGACTTGATCTTGGCAGGCGTACCATGACCTTTGTATTCTTATCCTTGAGACGCTGATAATCTCCAAGCATCAGCACCGGATATCTTCCTTCAGTCTGATTCAGAAATCCCTGCCTTAACATTACTGCTATAAGCTCTCTTAGCATCGTCTCATTTATGTCAGGCAGCGCCCCGTAAGACCTGTAATCTTCAGCTCTGATTTCTTCAAGCCTTCTTCTCTTTGATCCCGTCAAAGTGCCGGTAACAATAGAAATGCCATATCTGCCCTTCATTTCATAAACACAGTTTATAACCTTCTTGGCTTCAGCCGTCAGATCAATCTCCTCAAAGCTGCCATTACAGTTACCGCAATTTTTACAGGATTCCTTCCTGCTCTCACCAAAATAATCCAAAATATAATTCCGCAGGCAGCCGGTTGTCCGGCAGTAATCCTCCATCTGCCGCAATCTCTTAAGATCCCTTGCCCTTATGGTCTCGATGTCCTCGATGTCAATATCCGTAAAGTCCTTGTTCTCTAAAAGAAACCTGTTGATCACCATGTCCTGCGGAGAAAAGAGAAGCACACATTCTGCCCTGTCCCCGTCCCGACCGGCGCGGCCGGCTTCCTGGTAATAGTTTTCAATGGACTGCGGCATATTATAGTGGAGTACATAACGCACGTCAGGCTTGTCTATACCCATTCCAAAAGCATTGGTTGCAATGATCACAGGGATCTCATCCTTTATAAAGGCATCCTGAAACCTCTTCCTTGCGCCGTTATCCATTCCTGCATGGTATTTTCCACAGTTTATCCCGCTTTGGATCAGAAGACCGGTCAGCATGTCTGCATTCTTCCTTGTTGCACAATATATAATGCCGCTTTCAGACATGTGTTCTCTTACATATTTTAATGCAAAATCAGCTTTATTCTTTGGGTACTCCACGCTAAAATACAGATTTGACCTGTCAAAGCCTGTTACTGCCTCAACAGGATCCTTAAGCCCCAGCATGCATATTATGTCGTCTTTAACTGCTTTTGTCGCCGTTGCCGTAAAAGCACCTACCACAGGCCGCTTCCCAAGCTTTGCCACAAACTCTGAGATCAGAAGATAACTCTTCCTGAAATCCTGTCCCCACTGGGATATGCAGTGAGCCTCATCCACGGTGACCATGGCTATCTTAGTCCTCCTGCACGCATCCACAAATCCAGTACTGGTAAGCCTCTCCGGAGCGACATAAAGGATATTGTACCTTCCCAAAGAAAGCTCATTCAGTAACATATCCTGTTCATATATATCAAGAGATGAGTTTAAAAAAGCAGCGTCAATCCCCAGCTCCTTAAGTGCCCTCACCTGATCCTGCATCAGTGATATAAGCGGAGATATTACAATGGATGTACCCTCCATAATTAGCGACGGCAGCTGATAACAGATGGATTTGCCGGCTCCTGTCGGCATTATCCCCAGCACATCCCTGCCGCAAAGGGCGCCCTCCACCAGCTCCCTTTGCCCGGCCTTGAAGCTGTCATATCCGAAGTATTCTTTTAGTTTTGCTGTTATATCTGACATTTTCATCCTCTTAATCCACAGTCACAAACGCACTTTTCAGTAGATTATAGCTATTAAACCGGCAGTTAATTGCGTTCGCGAGTATAATTGCGTTCGCACTATAACAAATCCCCCGGACAATATACTTGTCCGGGGGATAAAATTCACAGTATAAGTATCTTACCTGTTCACGTTGTAGGCCTTAAAGCCGGGATACATAGCGCCAGCACCAAGCTCTTCCTCAATACGGAGAAGCTGATTGTACTTGGCAACACGCTCTGAACGGCTGGGAGCACCTGTCTTGATCTGTCCTGTGTTAAGAGCTACAGCAAGATCTGCGATAGTGGTATCCTCTGTCTCACCTGAACGATGTGAGGTAACAGCGGTATAACCATTCTTGTGAGCAAGCTTGATAGCCTCGATAGTCTCTGTGAGGGAACCGATCTGGTTTACCTTGATAAGGATTGAGTTAGCGCATCCCTGATCAATACCCTTCTGAAGACGCTCAACATTGGTAACAAAGAGGTCGTCGCCAACGAGCTGAACCTTGTCGCCAAGCTCCTGGGTCATCTTCTTCCAGCCTTCCCAGTCCTCTTCATCAAGACCGTCCTCGATGGAGATGATAGGATACTTCTCAACCAGACCCTTCCAATGCTCGATAAGCTCATCAGATGTAAAGTCTTTGCCGGACTTGGGAAGATGATAATGTCCAACACCCTTGTCCTTATCCTTCCACTCTGAAGAAGCAGCATCCATAGCGATCATGAAGTCCTTGCCGGGCTCATAGCCGGCCTTCTTGATAGCGTCTGTGATGTACTTAAGAGTCTCATCATCATCTGCAAGGTCGGGAGCAAAACCGCCCTCGTCACCTACTGCAGTAGTCTTGCCTGCGTCCTTGAGAAGCTTCATAAGTGCGTGGAATACTTCCGAGCACCAGCGAAGTCCTTCTGAGAATGAAGGAGCGCCTGCGGGCATGATCATAAATTCCTGAGTATCAACGCTGTTGGTAGCATGAGCGCCGCCGTTAAGGATGTTCATCATGGGAACAGGAAGCTGTGTGCCTGCTGCGCCGCCAAGGAACTGGTGAAGTGAAACGCCCTGCTCATTAGCTGCAGCCTTTGCGTTGGCAAGAGAAACAGCAAGGATAGCGTTAGCGCCAAGCTTTGACTTATCCTTTGTTCCGTCAGCATCAAGCATGATCTTGTCTATCTCATAGATATTGGAAGCATCCTGTCCTATAAGGAGATCTGCAATGATGTTATTAACGTTATCAACTGCCTTTATAACACCCTTGCCCTCATAACGGTTCTTGTCGTTGTCACGAAGCTCCAGTGCCTCGAACTCACCCGTTGAAGCTCCGCTTGGTACTGCTGCTACTCCGATAGCTCCCCCTGCGAGCTCAACCTCCGCCTCAACGGTGGGATTTGAACGGGAGTCCAGTATCTCACGCGCATGAACCCTGACAATCCTCATGAATTCATTCATATTATGTTTCCTCCTTTAATAATTATTTATCAAGAGCCGCGGCTCAAGTAACCCTTTTAAAAACTATCTTAAATATCTTCCTCGTTGTAATCGCCTGTGTCTGTAAGCTTGAAGAAAGCGATCAGTTCGTCGAGGCTGTGTGCCATCTCCTGAAGATCGGAAGCAGACTTGTTGATAACCTCAAATGTAGCGTTAAGCTCCTCAACAGAAGCATTCGTCTCCTCTGTAGCTGCCGCGTTCTCCTGTGAGATAGCAGACAGGTCGGAAATGATCTCGATAAGGTTGTTCTTGGAGCTGTTTACAGCATCGATCCTGTCATTGATCCTGCCGGTACCTTCAGATACCTTGTCAACCTCAACAAGCATGTTGTCCATGTCGCTCTTGGTCTCATCAAGCTGCTCGCTCTGTACCGCAAAGGCCTCGTTAAGCTGACCCACTGTATTAACGGATTCCTTGGAGCCCTCAACTAACTTCTCTACTATCTCAGAAATCTGTGTTGCAGCTTCCTTGGACTGCTCTGCAAGGGATCTGATCTCGTCTGCTACTACCGCGAAGCCCTTACCTGCCTCACCTGCACGCGCTGCCTCGATGGAAGCATTAAGCGAAAGAAGGTTGGTCTGGGTTGAAATGTCATCAATAATGCCGGCTGCCTGGGCGATATCCTGTACTGAAGTATCGGTCGTCATGATGTTATCCTCGATAACCTTCATGGATGCAACTACCTGCTCATTATGGTCGATGAGGTTGGTCAGTGCCTTGATGGTACGGTCTGCAGCGTCCTTCATGTTGGTGGTCGCATCACTAAGAGTACTAACTTCCTCACTTACACCGTCAATATCCATACCCATGTTGGAAGTATCCTCTGCGGAGGTCTGAACACTCTCTGCCTGGGATACAGCACCCTTTGAAATATCCTCTACAGCCTGTGACACCTGGAAGGATGCCTGTGAAGCCTGCTCTGAAGAATTGGAAAGCTCTGTACCCGATGTGGAAACCTCTCCTGAAAGCTTTGCGGAATCCGTGATAACCGAGAACAGCTTGTTTACAAGGTTCTGCGAGCTCTCCGCAATGGTTCCAAGCTCATCAACACGATCAAGTGACTGATCTGAGAACTTAACGCAGAGGTCACCGCCCTCCATACGCTTGATACCTGCTACGATCTCGTTCATGGCAAACGCGCTGCTTCTGTAAAGGAATACGCCAATGACACAGAAAATA
>CAJOFN010000082.1 GCA_905233905.1 uncultured Lachnospiraceae bacterium | reverse complement strand
TATGTGATCTCGGATGTATGGAGCCGCTATAAGCTGATGCAGGATTACTATGTGATCCATCCCATGGGCTGGGATGCTTTCGGGCTCCCGGCTGAGAATTACGCTATAAAGAACGGTGTACATCCGGCAGTTTCCACAGAGAAGAATGTCAACAACATCCGCAGGCAGATCAAGCAGATAGCAGCGATCTATGACTGGGATATGGAGGTTAATACCACAGATCCCGACTACTATAAGTGGACCCAGTGGATATTTGTAAAAATGTTCAAGAAGGGGCTTGCCTACCAGAAGGAAATGCCTATTAACTGGTGTCCTTCCTGCAAGACCGGTCTTGCGAACGAAGAGGTGGTAAACGGCAAATGCGAGCGCTGCGGAGCCGATGTTACCAAGAAGAACCTCAAGCAATGGATGCTTAAGATCACGGCTTACGCGGACAGGCTGCTTGATGATCTTGAAGGGCTTGACTGGCCTGAAAAGGTCAAGAAGATGCAGACCGACTGGATAGGCAAGAGCTACGGCGCTGAGGTGGATTTTGCCATAGACGGAAGGGAAGAAAAGCTTAAGGTCTATACCACAAGGCCTGACACCCTGTATGGCGCCACCTTTATGGTATTAGCTCCGGAGCATGAGCTGGCTGCTTCACTTGCATCAGCCGGGCAGAAGGAGGCTGTTGATGATTATATTTATCAGACCTCCCTCAAGTCATCCGTTGACAGGCTCCAGAACAAAGAAAAGACCGGAGTGTTTACAGGTTCATACGCCACCAACCCCATGAACGGCAAGCAGATACCGATCTGGCTGTCAGATTATGTTCTTGCCGACTATGGTACGGGAGCCATCATGTGCGTTCCGGCGCATGACGACAGGGATTTTGAGTTTGCGAAGAAGTTCGACATTCCCATAGTACAGGTCATTGCGAAGGACGGGGTAGAGATTTCCGATATGACAGAGGCCTATACCGAGGCAAGCGGCACCATGATCAATTCCGGGGACTGGAACGGTATGGAGTCTTCCGAGCTTAAGCAGCAGGCTCCCCTTATCATAGAGGAGAGAGGCATAGGCAAAAAGACCACCAACTTCAAGCTCAGGGACTGGGTGTTCTCACGTCAGAGGTACTGGGGAGAGCCTATTCCCATAGTACACTGTCCAGACTGCGGTTCTGTTGCCGTTCCTGAGGAAGAGCTTCCCCTAAGGCTGCCTGAGGTGGAGAACTACGAGCCTACAGGCACGGGAGAATCCCCTCTCGCGGCAATGACCGACTGGGTCAATACCAAATGTCCCTGCTGCGGCAAGCCCGCAAAGCGCGAGACAAATACCATGCCCCAGTGGGCCGGTTCATCCTGGTATTTCCTGCGTTATGTTGACAGCAAAAACGACAAGGAGCTGGTATCAAAGGAAAAGGCAGACAAGTATCTTCCCGTGGATATGTATATCGGCGGCGTGGAGCACGCGGTTCTTCATCTGCTGTATGCAAGGTTCTGGACCAAGTTCTTATATGATATAGGGGTTGTTTCCTTTGAGGAGCCGTTTACGAGGCTTTTCAACCAGGGTATGATAACCGGAAAGAACGGTATAAAGATGTCCAAATCCAAGGGCAATGTTGTTTCTCCGGATGAGCTGGTAAGGGATTACGGCTGTGATTCCTTAAGGCTTTACGAGCTGTTCGTGGGACCTCCGGAGCTGGATTCCGAATGGGACGACAGGGGAATTGACGGAGTTTACCGCTTCATTACAAGGCTCTGGAAGCTTGTTATGGATCACAAGGATGACGGAACCGCTCCCTCAGATAAGGTGCTTCGTGAGAGGCACAGGCTGGTATACGATATTACCACAAGGCTTGAAGGCTTCAGCCTGAATACCGTTGTATCCGGATTTATGGAGCATCTTAACAATCTCATTTCTCTTGCAAAGGAGAATGCCGTAGATACAGAGACAATGTCCGTATATGTAAGGCTTTTGGCGCCTTTTGCGCCTCATATAAGCGAGGAGCTTTATGAGCAGCTTGGGCACAGCAGCAGCGTATTTGCTGATGGCTGGCCTGAATATGACGAGAGCATGCTCAAGGATGACACCATTGAGATCGGTGTACAGATCAACGGCAAGGTAAGGGCTACGGTCAACATCGCGGCAGACGCGGACAAGGAATCCGCTATAGCGGCGGCAAAGGAAGCCCTTGGAGACAAGCTTTCGGGAGAGATCAAAAAAGAGATATATGTTCCCGGAAAGATCATCAATCTGGTCGTAAAATAAAATATAAGAAAATAAAAATACCCCCGCAGATCCGGTATGAAAGAGCTGCGGGGGTATTTTTTTGTGAAATTATGCTTACTCTTCGGCGGTTAGCTTGAACTGCTTTACAATGGAGTCAAGCTTGTTGGAAACATCCTTGGAGTCGCTTGCCATGCCGTTCATCCGGCTCATCATCTCTTCGGCGACGGAGATGGTATCTGTAACCTCCGCGGATGAAGTAGCAGTAGCGGTGGCGCTTTCCGCGATCTCTGAAACGGCTGCGTTTACCTGCTCCATGGATTCGGAGATGTAGGTAACCATCTCGGAGATGTTGTCGGCAAGCTCGCCAAACTTCTGGGCGTCCGCGCCGTATTCCTGGCCGATGGTGATGAATTTCTTGTAATCCGGAGCAACTGTCTCACGCATGAAGGCTAAAAGCTCGTTGGAAGAGTGATCTAACTGGTTGAAGGCATTCTGGATCTTGGAAACCGTTTCCTGGATCTGGTCTACAGCGGATTTGGTCTCCGTGGCGAGGTTGTTGATCTCATCAGCTACTACCGCAAAGCCTCTGCCGTGTTCTCCCGCGCGGGCTGCCTCGATGGAAGCATTAAGGGAGAGGAGATTGATCTGGCTTGCGATGTCTGCTATTGAGTCTGCCATGGAGCCGATCTCGGATACGACCTTGGCAGCTTCTGTTGCTTCTTCAAGCTCCCTGCCGCGCTGCTCGGCGATCATAATGGCGTGTTCTGAGGAATCACGGCCTTCCTTTTCGATCTCGGCAGCCTTTTTGGAGATGGCGACAACCTCCTGCTTGGTAGTGCGGGTCTCTTCCGCGAGACGCTCAACGGATTCATTGACCTCGTTGGCGGAAGCGGAAACCTCCTGGGTGGCAGCTCCTGTGCTTGTCATTGCGTCATTGACCCTCTGCATGGAGTCCACAACCTCGCTAAAGCGCTGGAGCAGTGTATCCGAGGTCTCTGCGAGTACCTGGGAGGAATCGGAAACCTTTGAGGAGCCGACTCCGATATTGCGGATAACATCAGCGTTGTTGGAGTACATGTCGTTAAGGGAATCGGACATCTGCCCTAACTCGTCGTTGCGGTTAATAACGAGAGGCTCGGTGGTAAAGTCGCCGGAGGCAAGAGTGCCAGCAAACTCCTTAACCCTTATGATGGGCTTTGCGAGGGACTGTGCAAACATAAGTCCGAATACTATTACGAGGGCAGCGGCAATTATAAGTATTATAAGTGAGACCCGAAGCGCATTGGTATAGGGCCTGATAACAGTTGCATAGTCAGTAAATACAACAATTACCCAGTTGGTATTGGGCTCTTTCATGTAGGACATCAGAACCTTTTTGCCTTCGTGGGTAGTGACTTTATATCCATCCCCTGCCTGTGCTAAGGTGTAGTATTCCTGATCCGCAAGGGGAGTGATCTCACCTGAATTCAGGTCGTACTGTTCCTCTGTGGTGGCGGCAAGGTTGCCGGAACGGTCTAAGATAGTTATATCAGAATGGTCTGTGTCCATGTTCTTGATGGCATTGGACAGACTCTCTAAGGAAGCAGAACGGGCAATGCCGCCCACAATATCCCCGGCCTCTGATATAACGGGGTCTGCCATATAGATATTGGGCTGTCCGGTAACCTTGGAGATGGTGACGTCTGAAAGATATTTGGTGCCGGAAACAGCCTTTTGGGCATATTCGCGCTCGGATAAGTCGTTGAGCTCGTTGTCATCAGCTCTTGCGATCTGCATACAGTTCATATCGAAGATGAACATCATGGCATCTTTTTCCGTGAAGCCTTCGTTGGATGCCGCAAGCTCTTCGTGAGCCCATCTGAGATATTTTTCGGTGGGATCAGCAAGTGCCTCGGAAAGAGTGGTATTGTGTGAGAGCAGGTCAACTCCGATAAATGTGCCGTCAATAAGGGCTAAGGTCTCACGGGTAACGGTGGCGATCTTTTGCTCCGCTAATGACGTCTCCAGCTCTAAAACAGTATTCTTGATGCTCCTGCTGATAAGGAGCGTCATGACAATTATGGGTATCAGGCTTAACGCAAGGATTATTGCGACGAGCTTGATACGGATGCTTAGGATCTTCCTGCCTGATGGTTGTGATTTTTGTTTCATTTCCCCCTCCTTGAGATGAAATAAGAAGTAAGCTAACATATAATTTTAATATTATACCGCGTTTACTACAATAGTTTTTTAAAAAATATCAGTTTTCCCGGACAGCCTTCATCTCTTTTTTGTTGGCGAACATTATCTTATCCGCCCGCTTAAACACATTAGCGGCATCACTGTCTATGGTTTCGTCAAATACAGCAATTCCCATGGCAGCGGAAACAGCCTCCCAGGGCTCTAAGGTATCATCCGCGGCAAGCCTGCCAAGAGCTTCGTTAAAATCCTTTACAAGTGAGTCTTTATTTTCGTAGTCTTCGCCTGTCAGTATGATGACGAATTCATCACCGCCTATCCGGAAAACTGCGGAGTGCTTGAAGGTGACACAGATAAGGCGGCATATAGCGCGTATTGCCTCATTGCCCCGCTCATGACCATAGGTGTCATTGATGCGCTTTAAGAAATTCAGGTCTACCATACCTATGGCAAATTCCTTAAAGCCATCCTCTATGCGCCAGTTGAGCTTGCGGATCTCATTGTCGTAGGCTGCTTTGTTGCGGACACCGGTGAGAGCGTCCTTTAAGGCAAGCTC
>CAJOFN010000081.1 GCA_905233905.1 uncultured Lachnospiraceae bacterium | reverse complement strand
ATGAATCAGACATCGATGAAAACAAAGTAATTCCACGCTTGGATCTGATACTGGCAGACGGTGTCTATGACAAACTGTGGCTTGATATGTCCGAAGTTGACAGAGAAATATGCCATGCCATATCAATAGGTGATTCCAAAGGTTCAAATGTCTCTTCAATCATTGAGTATTCAGGAATAAGCAAAAGGATCGTCTAAGTCAAAAGAATATCCCGTATATATCCATAGCCTATCCCAGGGAGGTTCAGAGGATGATAGTGGAGCATTTTGTGGAAGGTTGACAGATTGTGGATCAAATACGTAAGCTTTATGATCATTTAATTGAAATAAGAGCGGTTTTGTGCTAAAATAAAGACTTGTTCTATCCATATAATGCAAGGAGGAGAAAATTTATGAAATTGTACAAAAAGATACTTGCTTTTGGGCTGACGGCCGCCCTGGGGTTAAGCACACTTAGTGCATGCGGCTCGGGAGGCGGAGCAGCGGATACCGGAAGCAATGAGACTTCAGAAGCTTCGGATGAGGGCTCTGATTCAGAAGCAACTGAGAAAACCGATATTGTTGCAGGTCTTATCTGTCTTCACGATGAGAATTCAACCTATGACCTTAACTTTATCAATGCATTCAAGGATGCCTGCGAAGCACAGGGGCTTGTAGAAGGAGAAACCTATTTCATATCCACCGGTATACCTGAAGGACAGGAATGTTATGAGGAAGCCATGAATATGGTGGATAGAGGCTGTAACTTCGTATTTGCTGACAGCTTTGGTCATGAGGACTATATGATCCAGGCTGCATCGGAGTGCCCTGATGTACAGTTCTGTCATGCTACAGGCACAAAGGCTCATACGGAGAATCTTCCCAATTACCATAATGCATTTGCTTCCATATACATGGGGCGTTATCTTGCCGGGGTTGCTGCAGGAATGAAGCTGAATGAGATGATTGAAGCAGGTGATTTTGGCGCTGATGAGGCAAAGATCGGATACGTTGGAGCCTTCACCTACGCAGAGGTTATTTCAGGCTACACCAGCTTTTTCCTTGGAGCAAAGAGTGTCTGCCCTACCGCTACGATGGATGTAACCTTTACAGGTTCATGGTATGATGAGACAAAGGAAAAAGAGGGGGCACAGGCTTTGATAGACGGCGGCTGCAAGCTTATTAGCCAGCATGCAGACTCAATGGGCGCTCCTACTGCCTGTGAGAATGCAAATGTTCCGAATGTTTCATATAACGGATCTACGCAGGATGCATGCCCGAATACATTTATTGTATCATCAAGGATCAACTGGACGCCTTATTATGAGTATGCCTTTGATTGCATAGCAAATGGAGAAGCCATAGATACAGACTGGACAGGTACTATAGATACAGACTCTGTGGTATTGACAGATTTTAATGAGAATGTGGCTGCAGAAGGCACAGCAGATGCAGTTGAGGAAGTAAAGTCTGCTCTTCTTGACGGATCAACCCAGGTGTTTGATACCTCCACATTTACCGTAGAGGGCAAGAATCTTGACTCCTACATGGCTGATGTGGATACAGATGCTGACTATGAAGCGGATACAGAGGCAGTAGAAAATGGAGCTTTCCAGGAATCAGTATACCGTTCAGCACCTTATTTTGACATCCAGATTGACGACATTAATCTTTTGGATACAGCATTTTAAACAGGGTAAGATTGCGGCGCAGGAAGATTTATGAGTCCTGCGCCGTATTTTCATATAAGGAAAAGGAAGGATTTGTCAGTTGGATGCAAAAACACCGGTGCTTGGTTTATCGCACTTAACAAAACGTTTCGGAAAGGTTGTCGCCAATGAGGATGTCTGCCTTGATGTTTATGAGGGAGAAATACTTGCACTCCTTGGAGAGAATGGTTCAGGTAAGACTACCCTTATGAACATGATTTCAGGCATCTATTTTCCCGATGAAGGAGAGATTTATTTCAAGGGTGAGCCTGTCGTGATCGCTTCCCCCAAGGATGCTTTTTCTCTTGGAATAGGAATGATCCATCAGCATTTCAAGCTGGTGGATATCCTAAGCGCAACGGAAAATATCATACTGGGAATGGAAGAAAAACCTGACCTTAATAAAAGCGCAGACAGGATCAAAGCAATCTGTGAAAAATACGGGTTTGATATTGATCCATACAAGAAAATATACGAAATGTCGGTTTCGGAAAAACAGACTGTCGAGATCGTAAAGGTTCTATACCGGGGCGCGCAGCTTTTGATACTGGATGAGCCTACAGCGGTTCTTACGCCTCAGGAGACGGAGAAGCTTTTTGAGGTTCTGCGCAATATGAAGAAGGACGGCAAATCCGTAATAATCATCACCCACAAGCTGCAGGAGGTTTTAGACATTTCTGACAGGGTAGCCATTCTTCGAAAGGGTAGATATATCTGTGATGTGGAGACAGCTTCAGCAAATGTACAGGAGCTGACAGATGCCATGGTGGGCCACTCTGTGTCATTAAATATCGAAAGACCGGAGCCTGTAAATCCAAAAAAACGAATCGTTGTGGAAAATCTTACGGTATTTGATGAGGAAGGCGTCTGCAAGCTAAAGGATGTCTCCTTTACTGCAAAAAGCGGGGAAATAATAGGAATTGCCGGTATAGCAGGCAACGGACAAAAGGAATTATTAGAGGCTATAGCTGGTCTTCAACAGGTGGATAGCGGACATATTTATTATATCGGAGATGATAAATCCCGTCAGGAGCTTATCGGAAAGGATCCTTTGGAGATCATGGATCTGGGTGTTTCCCTTTCCTTTGTTCCAGAGGATCGTCTTGGAATGGGACTTGTGGCAAATATGGGTCTTGCGGATAACATGATGCTTCGGTCTTTCCGTAAGGGAAACAGCGTATTTACTGACAGAAAAAGACCAAGGGAGCTTGCAGCCAGCATTGTGGAAAGGCTTGAGGTAAATACTCCGGGCATTGCCACGATGGTACGCAAGCTTTCCGGAGGGAATGTGCAGAAGGTATTAGTCGGTAGAGAAATATCCACAGCCCCCACAGTTTTGCTTACCGCATATGCTGTCAGGGGACTTGATATTAATTCATCTTATACGATATATGATCTAATCAATCAGCAGAAAAAAGCAGGGGTTGCGGTTGTCTATGTAGGAGAGGATTTAGACGTATTGCTGGAATTATGCGATCGTATTCTGGTACTCTGTGATGGACAGGTATCCGGCTTATTAGATGCCAGAGAAACAGACAAACGTGAAGTAGGCTATCTGATGACAAATCTGAGAGGAGAGGCACATGCACAATAAAGCACCCCGGTTTTATATTGCCCGCAGAGGAGATATATTGTGGTACAAGGCGTGGGGAATACGGGCTATAGCCATTGCTCTTGCACTGCTGTTGTGTGGTTTTATAACAATGGCCGCTACAGGCCTTGATCCAATAAAGGTTTATGTGACAATGCTTGACGGCAATTTTGGAACAAGCCGCAGGTTTTGGATGCTGCTTCAGAATATGGCTATACTGCTTTGTGTATCACTGGCTCTGGCTCCGGCATTTCGTATGCATTTCTGGAATCTCGGAGGAGACGGACAGTCCCTTATGGGAGCTCTCGGGGCAGCAGCCTGTATGATCTGCATAGGGGACCGTATACCGAATGTTCTGTTAATAATCATTATGATAGCGGTTTCCATATCATGCGGTATAATCTGGGCCGTTATTCCCGCATATTTCAAGGCGCGTTTTGGGACAAACGAAACGCTGTTTACTCTGATGATGAATTATGTGGCTACACAGCTTGTGGCATTTTTTGTTATTATCTGGGAGGTGCCGAAGGGCTCCGGCAAGATCGGTATAATCAACCAGTCTACCCAGGCAGGATGGTTTCCGCAGATCGGAACAAATAAATACCTTTTGAACATTATTATTGTATTATTTATCACGGTTTTCATATTCATATATATGCGTTATTCCAAGCATGGTTATGAGCTTGCCGTAGTGGGAGAATCAGAAGCAACCGCAAGATATGCAGGCATAAAGATCAACCGCGTGATCATACGCACTATGGCTTTGTCCGGTGCTATTTGCGGTATTACGGGTCTGCTTCTTGTCGGAGGAACAGATCATACGCTTACAACTACTATCGTTGCCGGACGAGGATTTACAGGCGTTATGGTAGCATGGCTTGCAAAGTTTAACCCTTTTGTAATGATCGCGACAACCTTCCTTCTGGTATTTTTAGAGAGGGGAAGCGCTGAGATCACAACTATATTTGGACTAAATCAATCCTTCGGGGATATAATTACCGGCATTATTTTATTCTTTATATTGAGCAGTGATTTTTTCCTGAATTATAAGATAACAAAAACAAAAACCCAAAAGGAGGCTGCCTGATGCTTGATTTTCTGATTCGATTTATTCCGCGCGCTGTCGGACAGGGTATTCCTCTGATGTATGGAAGTGTAGGTGAGACCATTACCGAAAAAAGCGGCAATCTGAATTTAGGAACCGCGGGTATAATGTATGTAGGCGGCATATGCGGTGTAATAGGCGCTTTCCTTTACGAGACAGGAAACAAAACCTTAAATCCTTTTCTCGGAATATTTATTCCTCTTGGATGCTGTATTGCCGGGAGTCTGGCGATGGGATTATTATACTGCTTTTTGACGGTGTCTTTAAGAGCTAATCAGAATGTTTGCGGTCTTGCAATGACCACCTTTGGCGTGGGCTTTGGCAACTTTTTTGGAGGTTCTTTGATCAAGCTTTCGGGGGCAGATGTGCCTTCTATCGCATTGTCAAAGACAAGCGGGCTTTTCTCGCAAAAGCTGCCCATCGCTGATCAGGCAGGCTGGTTTGGAAAGATATTTTTGTCATACAGCTTCCTTGCCTATGCGGCAGTTGCGATAGCTCTGATAGCATCTTACATTATACATAACACCAGGACGGGACTGAGTTTGAGAGCAGTAGGCGAAAGCCCGGCTACAGCGGATGCCGCAGGCATAGATGTCATAAAATACAAGTATGTTGCTACCTGTATCGGTGCAATGATCTCCGGACTTGGGGGACTGTATTATGTGTTTGATTATGCCAGCGGAGTATGGTCCAATGATGCTTTTGGAGACAGGGGATGGCTTGCCATTGCTCTTGTAATTTTTACTATATGGCAGCCCGTTCACAGTATATGGGCATCAATAGCCTTTGGCGGACTGTACATACTTCATATGTTCATTCCAGCGGGAACAAATCTCGCGATCAAGGAATTATACCAGATGGCACCTTTTTTGGCGACAATAATAATGCTCATTATAACAAGCATACGCAACAGGAGAGAGAATCAGCCCCCGGCAAGCCTGGGACTGTCATATTTCAACATGGAATGAAGCTGTTGGAAGAGAAGATATTAAAAGAAGGAATCGTGTATCCGGGAAAGGTGCTTAAGGTCGGAAGCTTTTTGAACCATCAGATCGATGTGCCTTTCATGAGTACGCTGGCGGAGGAGTTTTATGACCGTTTCCGTGATGAGAAGATCACCAAAATCCTCACTGTGGAAACCAGCGGAATAGCGGTTGGTTACCCTGTGGCTGAACGATTTGGAGTGCCGCTGCTTTTCGGGAAAAAGAACCGCAGCGCAAACCTGGCAAAGGATTGCTATTTTGCGAATGTTACTTCGTATACTCACGGAAACAATTACGATGTCATAATTGAAAAGCAATTTCTGACAGAGGAAGATACGGTATTATTGATAGACGACTTTCTGGCAAACGGCTGTGCCTTAAACGGACTGATCGAGCTGTGCAGACAGGCGAGGGCAAAGATTGCAGGTGCCGGGATAGTTATAGAAAAGGCCTTCCAGGATGGCGGAAAGAGTATCCGTGACCAGGGAATAAGAGTGGAGTCTCTTGCGAGGATTGCGGATATGGACCCGGAAAAGGGGATTG
>CAJOFN010000080.1 GCA_905233905.1 uncultured Lachnospiraceae bacterium | reverse complement strand
CTGCTGCCGATACATTGAAAAATTATCTTACTATTTGTATTCAGATATCTTGGGACATCATATTTAAATTCTATCAAAAAGAAGAGGAAAATCAACAAAAATATAACAAGTGTGTTTCCCTTGTCTTTAATGAAAAACTGTGGAAACGCTATCTGAAACGTGGTAAAATGTGTCAGACACAGATGAGGATTGAGTTGGAAACACAGGCAAAGCTCCGGATTCAGAGACTGATCAAGGAGGGCAAGGAAGATGAAGATGATAGTTGAGGCAAAACCGATAAACAAGATAGAATTGTATAGCCGGGGTATGCGCGGACTGCGAGAATTACTTGGCTCAGTCGATGCCGAGGAGTTCATTGCGCTTGTGAAAAGCGAGCAGTTTGATTATACCGTGTGGCAGAGAAAACATTTTGATGAAAAAACACCGGAACAGATTAGTCGTGAAGCGAGAGAATATGCAAAGAAGCATCCTTTTAAGGGAAATCCTGACGTTTTGGTATAATCATTCATCATCTATGAGAACAACACATAGATACTTCTTTACAAATACATAGTCATTTGGTACACTTACCCGGTAACTGCAAAATTATAAGGGAGGTTTATATGAAGAGGAGAAAACTTACTGCTTTATTGCTGGCAGGGGCTTTGGCTGTCGGGTTGATGGCGGCTCCTGTTTCAGTGATTGTGCCGGATTCTGCTTATGAGGTTGTGGCAGCTTCCAAAGCGTCCAAGGAAAAGGCTTATGGCACGCCGTGGATCAATTCCAATGCTTATGGAAACGCTAAAAAGGTTTCAAAACCCAGCTTGAAGGATGATTTTTATCTTTCAGTCAACTACGACAAATTTAAGAAGGGGGAGCTTCGTCCGGGTCATACAAGCGAGGGTACGCTTGAAAGTATAGGAGAAACTGTGGAAAAGCGTCTCAGGGCACTTATGACGGATGAGAGCATTACTGACAGCAATGCTGCTCTTGTCCGCGAGTATTATCAGATGTTCTTAGACTGGGGATCAAGAAATGCTGCTGCCAGAGATTATTTTGAAAAGCATTTTAAGCCTGTTAAGGATATTTCCGATCTGACTGATCTTACCGGGTACCTTAAGACCAGGGAATCACATTTGTTTGGAGAGAGTCTGTTTTCTTTGGAGATAGATATCGATCGAAATGATCCAAACAGTTATATTTTGTCAATCGGATCGACTCCTTTAAGTCTCGATGATGCCGCAGAATATGAAAATGAAACCAATTATGGTGCAAGGGTTAAAAAGGCAGAGACCGAGAGAGCCACATATGTATTAAAGTATGCAGGATATTCTGATGAAGAGATTTCCGCTATTATACAGAATTCTTTTGATTTTGAAAAGATGATAGCGTCGTCCATGATGACGACGGAGGATCGCAATTCAGAAGATAGTGTCGATATGATGAATAATCCCAGGACACCGGAACAGCTCAGGGCAGAATCCACCAATTTGCCGCTCATGGATATAATTGACGCTTTGGGTTACGGGGGAATGGATCATGTGAACCTTACCGAACCGAAGTGGCTTGCAAAATTAAACGAGCTTTATACAGAAGAAAATTTTGTAAAGATCAAAGATTACCTTATCATGCACTTTGCAAGCGATCATATATCAGATCTTGATGAGGCAGCTTACCGAGAACGTCAGCGAATTTCGCGTGAGATGAACGGTTTGAGTGAGAGCAGGGAGGATGAGTATTATGCGTATGCAGATACACAGAGTACCCTTTATAATTTCGTGGATCAGATGTATGTGCAGAAATACTGCTCACCTGAGATGAAGCAGGATGTCAAAAAGATCATGGTTGACATTGTGGGCCAGTACAAAAAAATGCTTCGTAATGAGAAATGGCTTGATGTATCAACCAGAAAGGCTGCCATTAAAAAGCTTAATAATATCGGGCTTTATGCGGTTTATCCGGATAAGTGGGAGGACTGGTCGAATGTTACCTTCAGGACACGCGCCGAAGGAGGAAGCTATCAGGAGGCTAATGACTCTATTATAGAGGCATTATTTGAAAATAATGTTGAAGAACTAAAGAAGCCTGTTGACAATGCTATATGGCATGCTTCCTGTACGGATGTAAATGCAAGCTACTGGCCCAGCTTCAACAGAATTTTAGTGTATGCGGGAATACTGAATGGAGCTGTTTACAACGAATCCATGTCGGAGGAAGAGAAGCTTGGTTCGATTGGAACTATTATAGGGCATGAGATATCACACGCATTTGATTCAAGCGGATCTCAGTTCGATGAAAACGGTAAGGTGAGCGAATGGTATACTGTCAGTGACCGTAAGGAATACAAGAAAAAGGTTAATAAGCTTATCAAGTATTATGATACGATCGTTCCTTTTAAAGACGGCACACATTACAACGGAACCATAGTTCAGGGTGAGGCTGTGGCAGATCTTGGAGGAGTAAAATGCATGCTTTTGATGGCATCAAAGAAAAAGCATTTTGACTATGACAAGTTCTTCAGAGCATATGCAAGGGTTTGGTATGATTACCGGTCAGAGGAGACCATGGAAAATATCTACCTGCAGAATGAGCATCCTATTAATTATCTCAGGGTAAATGTTGTGCTATCACAGTATGATGAATTCCAGAAGACCTATAATATCAAGGAAGGCGATGGAATGTATGTAGCTCCTAAGGACAGGATAGCAGTTTGGTAAAAGACAAAACAAAAGCCCCCTGCTCGCGAACGCAATTAACTGCCGGTGTAATAGCTCTCATTTCCCTATAATAGCGTTCGCGTGTCTGGTATACTGGCAGCTTTAATAGTTAATGAGTATATTTTATTGATCCGGATTGGGGTTCTCCAATATACCGTCGTGGATATAGGAATTGATCTCACGCATGGGAACATGAAGCATCCTTGATATCTGTGCCTTGGTGAGATTGGGATTATCTTCTAATAATTCCTTCATACGGCCATAGGTATCGAGAATAGAAATGCCACAGTCCTTGCAGTTATATATACCGTGAACGGCAGTATATGTCATACGCTTTCCGCATTTCTCACAATAACGGACTATATTGCGCTTGCGTATGAGAGTTGCTAATTCGTCCATTGGAACCCTCCGGAAGCGGCGTTTAAGCCTTCTTGCCCTGGTTGGCAACGGCGTTCATGGCAGCCTCTATTGCGGCCTGATCGCCAAGGTAACGATGAGATACGGCATTATAGCTGTCGTCAAGCTCATATACCAGAGGCACTGCGGTAGGTATATTGAGATTGAGGATATCCTCATCGGAAATATTGTCCAGATACTTAACAAGGGCTCTTAAGGAATTGCCGTGAGCGGCAATGAGAACCTTCTTGCCTGCCTTGATCTCAGGAAGGATAACCTCCTGATAGTAAGGAACAACACGATCGATGGTGATCTTGAGGCTCTCTGTAAGAGGAAGATCACTCTTGTCAACCCCGGCGTACTGTGCCTGATTGGCAGGGTTGCGGTCGTCGCCTTCTTCGAGGGCGGGAGGCGTAACATCAAAGGAACGACGCCAGATCTTAACCTGATCCTCGCCGTATTTCTCTGCGGTCTCGGACTTGTTCAGTCCCTGAAGGGCACCGTAGTGACGCTCATTGAGCTTCCAGGTCTTGATAACGGGAATCCACTCCTCGTCAAGCTCCTCAAGAACGTGATTAGCGGTATGGATGGCACGCTTCAGATATGAGGTAAAGCAGATGTCAAATGAAAAGCCTTCCTTCTTAAGCTCCTTTCCCCCGTTGGCAGCTTCAATATGTCCGGCCTCAGACAGATCAACATCCGCCCATCCGGTGAAGAGATTCTCCTTGTTCCAAACACTCTCGCCGTGACGGATCAATACAAGTTGACTCATTAGATTTCCTCCTTATATATAATAATTCTACAATAACTCAACATTCTTATTCTATCATATTTATATATGCATGGTCAATCAATTATGCTTTTTCCCTGCCTTTTATGACGAAAAGGGTGGCGAGCATCATTACTATGCCTGCTGGGAGAGCTATGATCCAGTTCCTCGTAAAGCCTGCAACTATATAGCCGAAAAAGGATACCGCAGCAGCAGTCATGGCGTAAGGGAGCTGGGTGGATACGTGGCGGATATGCTCACACTGGGCGCCTGCCGAAGCCATGATGGTGGTATCGGAAATGGGGGAGCAGTGGTCACCGCAGACAGCCCCTGCCATACATGCGGAAATGGATATTATCATAAGCTCGTTGTTGATGTCGCTGTGGAAGGCGCTTACAACTATGGGGATCAGAAGTCCGAAGGTTCCCCAGGAGGTTCCGGTGGCAAATGCCAGAAAAGCTCCGATAACAAATATAAATGCAGGCAAAAAGCTCATTATCATGCCGTTGGAAGCGAAGCTTTCAACCAGACCTGCCACATACTCCGCTGCCCCGAGTGAGTCCGTCATGCTCTTTAAGGTCCAGGCAAGTACAAGGATCAGGATAGCGGGAACCATACTCTTAAAGCCTTCGGGAACTGCGTTCATACACTCTTCAAAGGATAATACCCTTGTTGCAAGATAGAATATAAGGGTAATGAGAAGGGCTACCATTGAGCCAAGAACAAGGCCTACGGAGGCATCCGCGTTGGCAAAGGCGTCTACAAAGCTTTCGCCCTCATAGAAGCCGCCGGTATAGATCATGCCGATGACACAGCATACGATAAGCGATACGATGGGCAGTACAAGGTGTATAACCTTGCCTTTTTCTGAAACCGGTGGATTAGGCTGATCCTCGGCGCCAGTAAGGCTGGGATGTCTCATGGACGCATCCGGTGAAATATTCTGACGGTGTTCAGCTTCTGCCTTTTTCATGGGACCGTAGTCAAAGTCTGTAAGGGAAAGCATGAACATCATTGCAAAGGTCAAAAACGCGTAAAGATTGTAGGGAATGGCGCGGATGAAAAGTGCCAGTCCGTTGGCACCTTCAACAAAGCCCGTAACGGCGGCTGCCCAGGAAGAAATGGGAGCTATGATACATACAGGGGCTGCTGTGGCGTCAATGAGGTAGGCAAGCTTTTCCCTTGAAATACGGTGCTTGTCCGTGACGGGACGCATTACAGAGCCTACGGTAAGGCAGTTAAAATAATCATCAATGAAGATGAGGATTCCAAGGGCAATGGTAGACATCTGCGCCCCAACGCGGGTTTTGACATGCTCTGAAGCCCAGCGTCCGAAGGCAGCAGAACCGCCGGCGCGGTTCATGAGCATGACCACGCTTCCTAAGACTACTAAAAATATCAGAATACCTACATTCCAGGCGTCAGCTACCTGGCCGATCATTCCATCAACTAATACATGATTGAGGGTGGCAACGGGGTTGAAGCCGGTGTACAATAGACCTCCAGCGATTATGCCTATCATAAGGGAAGAATATACTTCCTTGGTGATAAGGGCAAGCGCTATGGCTATTACCGGCGGCAGAAGTGCCCAGGGTGAATTAGCAAACATACTTAACTCTCCTTTTTGATTTTCTTTGGGTTACAGTTTGGTGTGCGGTCACCACCAACAGTCAGTAGTGACCGCTCGCTGAACTTTACCATAAAACATATGTAAAATCAAGTTGTTGACAAGAGGAGGGTGAGCGTATATAATACTATTAGATTTTAACGTATGAACATATATTCAAATGATATGTGAAAGGAGTTAGCAATGAAGAAAACTTACAAGATCGAGGTGGATTGCGCCAACTGTGCCGACAAGATGGAAAAGGCCTGTGCCGCCACGCCGGGAGTTAAAGATGCAAGTGTAAGCTTTATGACCTTAAAGATGAAGGTTGAGTTTGAGGATGGCGCTGATGTGGACTCCGTTATGAAGGAAGTCAGGGAAAACTGCAGGAAGGTTGAAAAGGATTGTGAGGTTTATCTGTAGATGACAGGGAAGCAGAGGAAAAATCTTGTACGCATCCTCATTTCCTTCGCTGCGGTAGTGATACTTGCCTTTGTACCGCTTGAGGGAGTGCCGAGGCTTGTGGCATACCTGGCGGTTTATCTTGTTATCGGATACGACATACTCATGGGAGCCCTTCACGGGATAATCAACAGGCAGCCGCTGGATGAGAGCCTTCTGATGACCATTGCCACGATAGGAGCATTTGCGCTGGCGATCTATGAGAATAGCGGCGATTATAACGAAGCGATAGCCGTTATGCTTTTCTATCAGGTTGGGGAATGGTTCCAGAGCTACGCTGTAGGAAGGAGCCGCAGGAGCATCAGCTCTCTTATGGAGATGGAGCCGGATCATGCGAACCTGATCCTTGAGGATGGAAGCATTGAAGAGGTTGACTGCGAGGAGGTTGAGGTTGGTTCAATAATTGCGGTGAAGCCCGGAGAGCGTATCCCGATTGACGGAATTATCTGCGAAGGGGCTTCCTCCCTTAATACCTCAGACCTTACAGGTGAGTCCATGCCAAGAGATGTGGGTGTGGGTGATGAGGTGGTAAGCGGCTGTATCAATATAGACGGCGCATTAAAGCTTAAGACATCAAAGGAGTATGCGGATTCAACTGTTGCAAGGATACTTGAGCTTATAGAAGAATCCGGACACAGAAAGGCAAGAAGCGAAAAATTCATTTCCCGTTTTGCAAGAATATACACGCCTGCTGTTGTAGGGGCTGCATGCGCTATGGGAATAGGTCTTCCTGTGGTAAAGATGCTGGCAGGGCTTGACGGCTTGTGGGGCGTATGGCT
This sequence comes from uncultured Lachnospiraceae bacterium, assembly GCA_905233905.1. Taxonomy (GTDB): domain Bacteria; phylum Bacillota; class Clostridia; order Lachnospirales; family Lachnospiraceae; genus RGIG4930. Next base: position 1,388 of record CAJOFN010000080.1, on the reverse strand, counting down.
GTACCGGGCTCTTACATTTCTGGTAATAAGCTGTCCCTGCGCGCTGGTTGTAAGTATTCCGCTGTCGTTCTTTGCCGGGATAGGCGGCGCGGGCAGGAAGGGAATCCTGATCAAGGGTTCAAGCTACATGGAAAACCTTTCCGATGCAAGAACCATTGTATTTGACAAAACAGGAACCCTTACCCGTGGGAAATTTAAAGTGGCGGAGATCTGTCCCGCAGGCATGGAAAAAGAAAAGCTGCTTCACTGCATTGCTTTAGCTGAACTTTATTCGGCACATCCAATAGCAGAGTCGGTAAAAAATGAGCACGGCAAAGCTATTGATCCGTCAGAGGTTATTGATACAAAGGAGATTGCCGGAGAGGGAATAATCGCCGGCACAGCCTTTGGGAGCGTGGCTGTCGGGAATGAAAAGCTGATGAAGAGAGTCGGGGCGGTTTTTGAAGAGGTAAAGGCTCCGGGAACCGTGCTTTACGCTGCCATTGACGGAGTATATGCCGGGTATATAGTGATAACGGATTCCCTTAAGGATAACAGTAAAAGCGCTATTGCGCAGCTTAAGAGGATCGGCATCAAAGAAACCATAATGCTTACCGGGGACAATCCCGAAGCGGCGGCAGCGGCTTCAAAGGAGCTTGGGATCGACCGGGTCTACAGCCGTCTTTTGCCGGCGGACAAGGTAAGCAAAATAGAAGAGATAATGGCAAAGAGGTCTTCGGAGAAGGAAAGAGTTGTATTTGTTGGAGACGGTATCAATGACGCGCCGGTGCTTATAAGATCCGATGTGGGAATAGCTATGGGAGCCTTAGGGTCTGCCGCGGCGATAGAAGCAGCGGATGTGGTGCTTATGAATGATGATCCGGCTGACATCGTAACAGCCATAAGGCTTTCCGCTAAGTGCATGAGGATAGTCAAGGAAAATATATGGTTTGCCATTACCATAAAGATCGGCTGTCTGGTGCTTTCCGCCTTTGGTCTTGCGAATATGTGGCTTGCGATATTTGCAGATGTGGGAGTGCTGGTGCTTGCCATACTGAACGCCATGAGATGTTTTAATATAAGAAATTGAACATGTATACAGAGCCCTGACGAATTTCATTGAATAATATCTGTCAAAATGGTAAGATATGATAAATCATTTACTATAAAAGTGAGTTTTACTTGACGTAGGTGGCAGCTAAATAAAGCAATTATAAAGACGATTTAAGATAGTGAAGAATATGTAGCAATGAAAAGGTGTTGTGTTATTAGGCATGGCACTTTTTTGTTGCTTAAAGTACGATTAGATAAAAATCGTTGATAACGCCAGTCATTTGTGGTAAAATGCCCTTTGGCTTTTTTTTATTATAAGGAATGAACATTTATGCAAAAGATTGCGATACTTACAG
>CAJOFN010000079.1 GCA_905233905.1 uncultured Lachnospiraceae bacterium | reverse complement strand
GGTATGCCGCACGGCGAGGTCTTGTAAGCATGGACGAGGTCGTTCATCACCGCAGCCGGCGTGTAATGACAGAATAGGAGGTTACCAATGTACGCAATTATTGCAACAGGTGGTAAGCAGTACAAGGTTCAGGAAGGCGACGTCATTACCATTGAAAAGCTCCCCAACGAAGCAGGGGATAACGTTACCTTCGATCAGGTACTTGCCATCGGAGGGGATGATTTTGTAGCAGGCACACCCACAGTTTCCGGTGCTAAGGTTGAAGGGACAGTCCTTCGCAATGGCCGCGCAAAGAAGATCATCGTTTACCGCTTTAAGCCTAAGAAGGGCTATCACAAGAAGCAGGGTCACAGACAGTCTATCACTGTTGTCAAGATCACCGGCATCAAGACAGCTTAAATTAGCTTTATGATCTCTGTCAGAGCAGTCATAGCAGAGGGTGCTTACAGGATGGTTTCCTGTGAGGGACATGCGGGCTTTTCACAGAAGGGCACAGATATAGTGTGTGCCGCGGCAAGCGTTTTGGTGATCAATACGCTAAACGCCATTGAAGAGCTTACTGATACCACCTACGATGCGTATCAGGACGCTGACGGCGGAGTCATAAGAGCAGAGTTTAACAGCGGTGTAGGTGAAGGCGCAGCTCTTTTATTAGATGCCATGGTAATGGGTCTTAAGGAGATTGAGCGCCAGTATGGCAGGAAATATATCAGGTTGCAGATTGAAAATGCAAATTGAGAGCCAAGTGCTGTCCAACGAACGAAGAGAGTTGATGACAGCACTGGCATCCGACAACAGATTGAGTCAGATAATAACTTGCATTATTAGAGGAGGAGAGGCAGACCATGATGAGATTAGATCTTCAGTTTTTTGCTCATAAAAAAGGAATGGGTTCCACCAAGAACGGCCGTGATTCAGAGTCCAAGCGTTTAGGCGCCAAGCGTGCCGATGGACAGTTCATCACAGCCGGCAGCGTTATCTACAGACAGCGCGGCACCAGGATACACCCCGGCGTTAATGTAGGCAGGGGCGGAGACGACACATTATTTGCCAAGACAGACGGCATCCTTCGCTTTGAGCGCAAGGGACGCGATCGCAAGCAGGCAAGTGTTTACCCTGTTGCGGCTGCGGAGTAATGTGACATATAACCATGTATTTTTGCGAACCCGGCTTTTTGTACATAAGCCGGGTTTGTTGTTTCGTAACAAGGGGTGTTTATGTTTGCGGATCAGGCTAAGATAATAATCAGATCGGGAAGAGGCGGCAACGGTCATGTCAGCTTCCGGAGAGAAAAATATGTCCCTAACGGCGGACCGGACGGTGGCGATGGCGGAAAGGGCGGAGATATAATATTCGAGCTGGATACCGGGATGAACCATCTTTCCGACTACAGACACAGGCGCAAATACAAGGCCCAGTCCGGAGAAGAGGGCGGCAAGCGCAAATGTACAGGCAAAAGCGGCGAGGATCTTGTACTCAAGGTTCCTGCCGGTACGGTGATAAAGGATGCCGAAAGCGGCAGGGTGATCGCGGATATTTCAGGCTCCAACAGCCGGGTTACTGTATTAAAGGGCGGCAGAGGCGGCCTTGGCAATCATCATTTTGCCACCAGCCGGATGCAGGCGCCGCGGTACGCTCAGCCTGGGCAGGAAGCCGTAGAGCTTGAGGTGATCTTGGAGCTTAAGACCTTAGCGGATGTGGGTCTAATAGGGTATCCGAATGTAGGCAAATCCACCTTATTATCTCGTCTGTCAAATGCCAGACCCCAGATCGCCAATTACCATTTTACAACCCTGCACCCTATACTTGGAGTTGTTGACATAGGAGAGGGCGAAGGCTTTGTGATGGCGGATATTCCCGGATTGCTTGAGGGGGCCGCAGAAGGTATTGGTTTGGGACATGATTTTTTGCGCCATATAGAGCGTACCAAGGTTCTGGTTCATCTGGTAGATGCCGCATCCGTAGAGGGCAGGGATCCGATAGAGGATATTAAGACCATCAACAGCGAGCTTTCCTCATTTTCGGCAGAACTTGAGAAAAAGCCACAGATGATAGCCGCCAACAAGTTAGATGCCACAGAGGATGGGGGAAAAGAGATTTTAGAGAAATTAAAGGTCACCTTCCCAGGTGTTCCTGTCTTTGGCATTTCCGCGGTGAGCGGAGAGGGAATAGATGAGTTAAAATATGCCATATGGGATTTCGTTAAAGTCCACAAAGATGAGGATGTAAGCTTTGAGTCCGAGTTTGATCCAATGGAAGAGGTCAGGGCGGATGAAGCCATCACCGTGGAAAAGGCTTCCGATGGATTATATTTTGTATATGGTTCCAAAATCGACAAGATGCTTGGATATACCAACCTTGAATCAGAAAAGGGCTTTGCCTTCTTCCAGAATTTCCTCAAGGAGCAGGGTATCCAGGCAGAGCTGGAGAGGCTTGGAATCGAAGATGGGGATACGGTGCAGATCTACGATATGGCTTTTGAGTATTGGGCATAAGGTGTCGGCATGCGGATGAATTCCTTATGCCTTGGCGTGGTCAGCATGCAGACGGATTCCTTATGCCTTGGCGTGATTAATTCCATTGAAAACAAGAGGTAGTTTTTATGACAAATAAACAGCGGGCTTTCCTTACATCTTATGCCTCAAAGGAGGATACCATCCTTCAGATCGGCAAATCCGAGCTTACGCCGGAGTTTATTACGGCGTGTAATGAGGCGATCGCGAAAAGGGAGCTTATCAAGATAGGAGTTTTAAAGAACTGCTTTGCAGATCCAAAGGAGCTGGCGGAGGTCTTGGCGGAGCGCACCCGTTCCGAGGTCGTAAGGGTTATTGGAAGAAAGATAATCCTGTATAGGGCCGCCAAAAAGCCGATGATTGAGCTTCCCAGGGCTGCCAAGAAGAAGGCTTAAAATGTCAAGGATCGGTATTTACGGCGGAACCTTCGATCCCATCCATAACGGACATATTTATCTGGCAGTCCAGGCTAAAGAGCAGCTTAAGCTTGATGAGATATGGTGGATACCAAGCGGAAATCCCCCTCACAAGGACGATGAGATAAGCAGCCGTATCATGCGCTATGAGATGTGCAGGCTTGCCCTTAAGGAGCATGAAGGCTTTGTTTTGAAGGACCTTGAAATGATGAGGTCGGGGCAGTGCTACAGCTATGAGCTTATGGAGCTTATAAGGGCACTTTGTCCGGAGGATGAGCTGTTCTTTATTATGGGAGAGGACTCACTGGTGTTGTTTGATACCTGGAGGAAACCCGAAAGGATAGCCGGCTGCGCTTCACTCGTTGCCGCCATAAGGAAGGACAGCCCCGGAAATGGGCGGATAGAAGAGGTCGCAAGGCAAGTTGAAACAAATTACAACACGCATATTTTCCTGCTAAAGACGAGGGATGTACCTATTTCCTCCACAGATATAAGGCAGCGTGCAGCGAAGGGCCAGGCAATAGACGAGCTGGTGCCGGAGGCGGTCAGGGAATATATCATATCCCATGAGCTGTACCGCAGGCACTTTGAGCCTGACTGGAAGGAGATAAAGTCAGCCCTAAGGGAAAAGCTTAAGCCTTCCAGATATACCCATACAATAGGTGTTATGGAGACCGCCGCCTGCCTTGCAATGCGTTACGGCATGCCGGTGTCAAAGCTGAGGCTGGCAGGGCTGCTGCATGACTGCGCCAAGGGTTATGATAACGACAAGCTTTTATCACTCTGTAAAAAATACGGGATAAATGTTTCAAAGGCAGAAAAACTCTCACCACACCTTTTACATTCAAAGGTGGGAGAGTATCTTGCGAAGCATAAATATGGGGTTAAGGACAAGGAAGTCTTAAGGGCGATACGTTATCATACTACGGGACGCCCCGGAATGGGTCTTTGTGAGCAGATAGTATTTGTCGCGGATTATATCGAACCCAACCGCAACCGCGCCAAAAGGCTTGAAGAGATAAGACAGGTCGCATTTTGGGATCTGGATGTATGTACGCTCATGATCCTGGAGGATACGATAGATTATTTAAAACAGCAGAAACAGCCTATGGATGAGGCTACAGTTCAGACATGGGAGCATTACAGAAAATCAGTAGAACAGAAACAAAAGGAGCAGTATGGGATCGGACAAGATTAGAGAACTGGTAAAAAAGATTTATGAGGCGCTTTCAAATAAAAAGGCTTTGAATATTAAGGTTATAGATATCACAAAGCTTACTGTAGTTGCCGATTATTTTGTTATTGCCTCGGCATCAAACCCTTTGCAGATGGCTGCTTTACAGGATGCTGTGGATGAGGTAATGTACAAAAACGGTATTACTACGGGACGCATAGAAGGGAAAAAGGATTCCACCTGGCTTCTGATGGATTACCAGGATGTGATTGTACACCTTTTCACCGAACAGGACCGCAAATTCTACGATCTGGAAAGAATCTGGCAGGACGGCGTTATGGTCGATCCCGATGAGCTTTAAAAGTGATACAGAAGGGCGTTACCTATGTCGAATAAGCTTGCGATAATTTCAGGAAATAAAGACAGTACAAGACTTGTATCCAGAGGGTATTTAGAGAAAAATAACCTTGAACCCATATGGTGCGATCTGAATATCAAGGAAGTATCAGAAGCAAAGGGCAAAACGGATATTTTCTTTTTGGTATTACCAGAGGAAGATAATGCCATGCTGCAGCAGGTATGCTTTTTCCTGCGGGATGTCTGTATCGAGGAAGAGAAAAGCGTTTATGTATACGGCAGCCAGGAAATGATCGATGTTGTCCGATTGGTTATTCCAAAGCTTTTTGTAGCAGGCGCATATTTGAGAAAAGAGTTCCTGATATCTGAAGTAATAGATCAGATCGTAAAGGGCTTTAAGTCTGATGCCCAAAGGAAAAAGAATATTCTGTTATTGGATGACTCGCCTGATTATATTCAGGAGCTGGCGATCCTGCTTCGGGATAATTTCAATACGATCATTCTGCATCCCGATACGGAAGGCATGGCGAAATATATAAATGACGCAGATATAATCATAATCTGCATCAATCTGAAAATGGAAATAATCCATCAGGCGATTCTTTTTGACGCCATCAGAAAAAACCGCCAAAAGAAAGATCTCAAGCTGATATTTCTTGCAAATGAAGACAGGGATCAAAGGAGTATAAATCTGCTTTCCGCTGATAACGCGATCTGTCTGAATAAGAATTGCCCGGCGATCAAGATTGCAAGGTATCTTAACAGATCGTATGCCGGCGAGTCTGCTTGACAAAAACAGGTGAGAGTAGTAAAATATATCTATCGGATAAATATCAGTTTATCCGATAGATAGCATTATAACGAAAGTAGTAACAATGGAGAAACCATTATGGGCAAGGATTCAGCATTTTACAAGGATAAAGCCAAACAACAGAAAATCTTACTCCGGTCACTGATTAAACAGCTTCCCGGGCCGGCTTCTGATTTCATCTAC
>CAJOFN010000078.1 GCA_905233905.1 uncultured Lachnospiraceae bacterium | reverse complement strand
AAGGCTTTATCGGAATTTGTGAATGAAAGAGTGGCATTAAGCCCGGAAATGGCACTAAGGATAAGTAAAGCAACGAATACTTCGGTGGAAAGTTGGATGAATATGCAGCAAAAGCTGACATTGTGGAATGTCAGAAAGAATGAGCCTGAAAATGTCGTCCCTTTTCCGTTCAATGCGGCAAAGGAGGGTTAGGATGACTCCTTGAATAGAAATACAGCACCACAGCTTCCGGCAGGCGTTTCAGGATTATCTGCGGCTCTTCGTGCCATTTCTGAACGGGTTCAACAAGGATGCTTTTTATGCCGGTGCGCTTTGCACCCCATATATCTGTAAAAAGCTGGTCGCCCACAAACAGGGTATTTTCTGTATTAGTCCCCATCAGCTTCATTGCCTTTTTATAGCCGGCTTTAGCCGGCTTGTTGGCTTTGTGGATATAGGCCGTTGCCTTTACTGCCTGCGCAAAGGACTTGACCCGTGGCTCCTTGTTGTTGGAGAGTACAAGGGTTTTAAAGCCGGTGTGCAAAAGCCGTCTGAAGAGCTGTCTCGCCTGCGGCGTTGCAGGAGCGCCGTGGGGGACTAAGGTGTTGTCTATATCAAAAATAATGCCCCGATAGCCTTGGCTATACAGAGCATCAAAGTCTATAGAATATACGGATGACACATAATCATCAGGATAAAATGTCTTGATCATAGAGCAAAATTCTCCACGGGACGCATCCAGTCTTCGGAATAGGTATTGGCTGCCGGGGTCTCGCCGCTGCGGACAAATACCGCAAATTCCTTAAGCTCGGAGTCGCGGTCCATATTTGCAACAGCCTTGGCGGTATCAACATTCTTCAGGGAGAAATCCATAGAAGAAACTCCCGCGGGATCGTCGTTTTGCTTTGATGAAGAACCCATGCGGTCTACAGCGCCCATAGACGGGTTTAAGTTGTTATATTGTCTGGTGGTAATACCTGTATCCATACGATATCCAACTCCTGATATATTCATCATCGCAATTCTCCTTCTAACGTATTGTCCCCATTCATAGGAATATATCGTCACAAAAAAGAGAAAAATGAACCTCGATGATGACAAAAACTTTAAAGAATTGTTACAGAGCCCTTGTTCCTGTTAATCCTTTTCGGAATCGAGCATCTTCTTTAGCTCGTTCATAAAGGTGTTGACGTCCTTGAACTCCCTGTATACAGAAGCAAAACGCACATAAGCAACCGGGTCTACATCCCTGATCTTGTCCATTACATACTCGCCGATCTCTGTGCTGGAAATCTCCTTTTCCTCCTTTGAGAAAATGGTGGTCTCCACATCATCCACAAGCTTGGTGATAATGGACGCGGATACGGGGCGCTTGTGACAGGCTCGGAGCACGCCGGCTTCGATCTTGGATCTGTCGTACTGCTCCCTGGCGTTGTCTTTCTTGATGACTATGAGGGGGATGGTCTCCACCTTCTCATAGGTAGTAAAACGCTTGCCGCACTCGTCACACATCCTACGCCGGCGGATTGAGCTGTTGTCATCCGCGGGGCGGGAATCAATGACCCTGGTATTATCGCTCCCACAAAAAGGGCATTTCATAGCTTACCTCCGAAATAATACTATTAAACAGTATAAATGAAGTTAAATTATTGGTCAACTAAAATCTTTTTTGTTGACTTCAAACATTATCAGGGACGCCGCGGCGATGGTAAAATATCCCGCTACCGAAAGAAGATCCGGGATCTCGCCAAAGAACAAAAAGCCCAAAAGAGCAGCAAAGATTATCTGGGAGTAATCATATACCGAAATCTCCCTTGCAGGCGCAAAGGAATAGGCAGCGGTAATGGAGAACTGTCCCCCGGCGGCAGCAAAGCCTGTAAGGAACAGGAATACAAGCTGCTTTACTGAGGGCATGACAAATACCGGAAGCATAAGGGGGATGGATGCCAGGCATGAAAATACTGAGAAAAATAGGACTATGATCGGCCCCTTTACCCCGTGCTGGCTTGCTATTCTTACAAAGGTATAGGCAAAGCCGGCACCCATTCCCCCTATGGCTCCGAGCAGGGCGGGGAAGGTCGCAAGAGAGGAGATGCCGGGCTTTATGATGAGCAGGGCACCGCAAAAGGCCAGTGTCAGGCAGAAGAGCTGAACCGGGCGTATGCGTTCCTTCAGAAGGAAAAACGAAAATATGACAGCGAAAAAGGGAGACAGCTTGTTCAGCATGTTGGCATCAGAAAGCACCAGATGATCCACGGCATAAAAATTGCAGAATATGCCTATGGTACCTCCCGCTGAACGGGCTATCAGGTATTTGAGGTTGGACGGGTTCCCTACAGTGAGGGGGATCCTGTATCTTATGATGGTTGCTGCAGCGAAGAAGATCGCCACGAAATTCCTGAAAAAGCTTTTTTCAAAAGCCGGCAGATCCCCTGCCAGCTTTAGGAACAGCGTCATTAACGAAAAGAAAAATGCCGCAGAAATTACACAGAGTATGCCCTTTGTACGGGAGGAGTTCATTGGGCCGCTCCCTGCTTGCGGCGTATGGTATCCCTCTTGCGGAGTGTAGGGTCAAGGATTCGCTTTCTTATCCGAAGATTTTCGGGTGTTACCTCCAAAAGCTCGTCTGTCTCTATAAAATCAAGAGCCTGCTCCAGGGAAAGAACCTTGGGCGGAGTAAGGGTCAGAGCCTCGTCAGCAGAGGAAGAACGGGTGTTGGTAAGGTGCTTCTTCTTGCAGACATTAAGCTCTATATCCTCTGAACGAGAGGAAGAACCGATCACCATGCCACCGTATACCCTCTCGCCGGGGCCGATGAACAGGGTACCTCTGTCCTGCGCGGAAAAGAGTCCGTAGGTGACAGATTCCCCGGCTTCAAAGGCTATAAGCGAGCCGGTCTTGCGGTAGCTTATATCGCCCTTGTAGGGGGCATAGCCTTCAAATATGGTATTTATTATGCCGTTGCCCTTGGTATCGGTAAGGAAATCCCCGCGGTAGCCGATAAGCCCCCTTGAAGGGATTACAAATTCCATCCGGGTAAAGCCGCCGGTGATAGGGGTCATGGACTCCATTTCACCCTTGCGCTGGGAAAGCTTGTCTATAACAGTTCCGGTATATTCGTCAGGAACATCCACATAGGCGCGTTCCATTGGCTCTGTTTTCTTGCCGTTTTCGTCGGTACGGTAGAGAACCTCAGCCTTGCTTACCGCAAACTCATAGCCCTCACGGCGCATATTCTCAATAAGCACGGAAAGATGAAGCTCGCCTCTTCCGGAGACCTTGAAGGAATCGGGGCTGTCGGTTTCCTCCACCCGGAGGGAAACATCGGTGTTAAGCTCCTTAAAGAGCCTCTCCCTGATATGGCGTGAGGTGACATATTTGCCCTCCTGCCCGGCAAAGGGGCTGTCGTTGACTATGAAGTTCATTGCTATGGTGGGCTCTGAGATCTTCTGGAAAGGAATGGGGCAGGGAGCCGACTGAGAGCAGATAGTATCCCCCACATGCAGATCCGCTATGCCGGAGATCGCCACAATGGAACCAATGGAAGCCTCCGACACCTCAACACGATCCAGCCCGTCAAACTCGTAGAGCTTGGAAATGCGGACCTTATCCGCCTTGTCGGGATTATGATGGTTTACCACCACAACATCCTGATTAAGCTTTATGCATCCGTTTTCTACCTTTCCGATGCCGATACGTCCTATGTATTCGTTGTAGTCGATGGTAGAGATAAGGATCTGGGTATCGCCCTCCGGGTCTCCCGTGGGGGCGGGGATATAGTCTATTATTGTCTCAAACAGGGGAGTCATATCAGATGGGGCATCCTCAAGATTGTAGAGAGCGTAGCCCTGCTTGGCAGAGGAGTATACTACAGGGAAATCAAGCTGTTCATCTGAAGCGTCAAGATCCATGAACAGCTCCAATACCTCATCCACCACCTCAGGACAGCGGGCTTCAGGTCTGTCTATCTTGTTGACACATACTACAACAGGCAGATTAAGCTCCAGTGCCTTCATAAGGACAAACTTGGTCTGGGGCATTGCGCCTTCAAAAGCATCCACCACCAGGATGACGCCATCCACCATCTTAAGCACGCGCTCAACCTCCCCGCCGAAATCAGCATGCCCGGGAGTGTCAACTATATTTATCTTGGTATGGCCATAGCGGATCGCGGTATTCTTGGAAAGTATGGTAATGCCGCGCTCCCTCTCAAGGTCGTTAGAGTCCATTACCCTGTGTACAACCTCCTGATTCTCCCGAAAAACGCCGCTCTGCTTTAAAAGCTCATCCACTAAAGTAGTCTTGCCATGATCAACATGGGCAATAATGGCAATATTTCTAATATCATCTCTGGTCTGTTTCATCAAATTCATCCTTCTTATTCCAATTTCTTTACAGTCATAATATTCTATACTATTCCTCCCTGCCTCTGCAATCCTAAAAATATATAAAAATACACTAACTATCACCGGAAATATGCAAATTTTTTTATAATATTTATAGTGCAAAATATTATATGTAGTAATATAATGTTAATCATCAAAGTTTCATTCTGAATGAAGGAGTAGGGTTAGCGTATGGAAGCTTCGCAGACAGAAAAAGCTGTGATTTATACTGTGTGTAGTCCTATGAGCGGCAGGGTCAGAGAGCTGAAGGATGTTCCCGATCCGGCGTTTGCAGGAGGAGTTTTGGGAGAGGGTGTAGCCATAGAGCCTGAGGATGACGATATTTATGCCCCTACATCGGGTCTTGTGCGTTCGGTATTTGAGACAAGGCACGCCATAGTATTTGAGAACGAAGCCAATCTGTCCATACTGATGCATGTGGGTATCGGCAGTATGCGCCTTAAGGGAGAAGGCTTCTCGGCGCATGTTTCTTCAGGGCAGCAGGTGCACAAAGGCGACAAGCTTCTTTCTGTGGATTGGAACGCTATTTCTGACAAGCTTGAATCTAAGATGTCCCCCATAGTGGTAGAGGATTACAGGGGAGCCTACAGCGTCCATGTTCTGGCACATGGAGAGGTGTCTGTGGGTGATCCGTTGTTTGAGATATTAGACAACAGACAATAAAAATGTATGCATTACTGTATCGGAGACGTGCATGGGTGCTACGATGAAATGATAGCGCTCATCGACAAGATTAAACGCAAGGATCAGGACGCCCGGTTTTATTTCGTGGGCGATTTTGTTGACCGCGGACCCAAGGTGTGGGAGACCATAGAATGGGTCATGAACAACGTCACTTTGGACGGTGAGTTTCAGAGCGTCCAGGGCAATCACGAGCAGATGGTGATGCAGTGGTATATAGAATACTGTGAGTGGATGTCCAAGAAGATCCGCTTAGGATCACCGCCGACACCGAATTACGACTTTATGGACCGGGCAAAGGAAAGAGGGATGCTTGATCCCCTGAAGCTCAAGCCCATAATGGATTTCTTTGTCAGCCTGCCTTTTCATATAGAGGTAACGGTTCCCGGAAGGGGAGATACCACCGTCACCTACGACATAGTACACGCCTGGTACAATTACGATGAGCCTGAAGACAGCGCCCAGCAGTATTTTGACAATCTGTGGCGCAGGGAAGTCAACGGCAATTTCGACAGTGACCATGTGATCATTCATGGCCACACCCCCACCCTTACCATGATGTATGTCAATAAGCCCTATTCCTCCCCGGGGATGATAGTGTACCGCCGTAATTCCATTAACATAGACGGCGGATGCGTATTCACCGCCAAGATCGACGATCTTCCGGGGCATTTATGCGGGATTTGCCTGGAGACCCTGGAGGAATTTTACAGTCCTACCCTGGAAGAAAGACTTAGCTTTAAGGACAGGGTAGCATATATCCGCAAGTACAGAACGGGACCCAACCCGTACAGAGAGGAATTATTAAAACGTCTCCCGGAGAAGTAAAGCTACTCGTCTGTTTTTTCGCTTTTTTCTTCGGGGAGCCGTATCC
>CAJOFN010000077.1 GCA_905233905.1 uncultured Lachnospiraceae bacterium | reverse complement strand
AGGCGGATCGCTATGCAGATGTCGAGATTGCCGGCAAGATCAAGATATCCTACCGCTCCTCCGTATATGCCTCGGCGGCTCTGCTCCAGCTCTTCTATTATCTGGCATGCCCTGAACTTCGGGGCTCCGGAGAGGGTTCCTGCCGGAAGAATGGCGTCTACCGCATCTACCGCGTCTTTGTCCGGCCTTATCTGCCCGGTAACGGTGGAGCCGATATGCATTACATGGGAAAATTTCAGGATATCCATGTATTTTTCCACATTGACTGTACCGATTTTTGAAACCCTGCCTATGTCATTGCGCCCCAGATCCACCAGCATATTATGCTCGCTTCTTTCCTTTTCATCGGACAGCAGCTCTTCCACAAGGGCATCATCCTGCGCCTTGTCCTCGCCTCTTGGCCTTGTGCCGGCGAGAGGGTATGTAAAAAGCCTGCCATCCTCCAATTTCACGAGAGTCTCCGGGGAAGCTCCCGCAAGCTCTATATCATCACTGGAAAAATAGAACATATACGGGGAAGGATTGCCGGCGCGAAGAACCCTGTAGGTATCAAAAAGACTGCCCTCGGCCTTTGCCCGAAGGGGGTTGGAGAGCACAACCTGGAAAATATCGCCATCGTAAATATATGCTTTGGCACGCTCCACCATTTCACAATATTTTTCCTGTGAAAATCTGGGAGAAAGGGGCTCGTTTAATTTGAGCGGTGGGAAAGCGGCAGGCTTCCCGTTACGGATCAGCTCTTCCATTTCACAGAGCTTTTCCGCTGCACGCATATAGTCCTCTTCAATCTTCTCCGTGCGGATACCGCTTATCAGATATACCCTCTGCCTGTAGTGGTCGAATGCGATAACTTCATTAAAGAGCATCAGATCCATATCCTTAAAGTCAGTATCTGCCGACAGGGAAAGCTTGGGCTCGCTGTATTTTATATAATCATAAGAAAAATATCCTACGAGTCCGCCTGTAAAGGGAGGAAGCTCAGGCACCACCGGGCTCTTGTATTCTGAAAGGATTTCCCTTAAGACTTCTCCGGGATGAGCTACCCGGCGCTCCTCATCGGAATAAGTCCCGTCATCATTTTTTGTGTGGATATTTACATTGCCATCCTCGCAGGTTATTTCCATAACCGGCTCATAGCCTAAAAATGAATATCTGCCCCAGGTTTCGTCCAGGCCCGCGCTTTCCAGCAGGAAACAATGCTTTCCCGCGCTGCGGAGCTTTCTCATTATCTCTATTGTGGTAAAGGCGTCAGAATAAAGGCTGCGCCAGACAGGAAGCCTCCTATATTCTTTTCTCTGCCCGCCGGAAAGTATTTCGTTTAAGGTTGGGTTCATGTTCGCCTCCTTTCAGATTCACAAGGGCATTATACATAAAATTCGTGATGAGATATTAAGGTAGTATTGTATTATACCCCTCCTGCTTCGCTTCTCCACTTTACAAATCTTTCAAACTGGATCTTCAGGAAGGAAGCTACCGGCACGGCAAGCAGCATGCCTGCAAGACCGCCGATGGCGGAGCCAAACAGCAGCCCGAGGATCACCAGTACCGGGTGAACATCAATGCTTGCTGATAACAGCCTCGGATTTATGACATTTCCGTCTACAGTCTGGAGGATAAATATCAGTATTATCGCTATGGCAAGCATCTGCCACTGTCCGGTAGCAACGCATACGCCGATGGTAAGTCCGTAAGCGACTATGGGACCCACATAAGGGATCAGATTGCCTACACCCGAAAGCACACCTATGACTACCGCATAGGGAACCCCTACGAGCCCAAGCAGAATGCTTACCGCAACAGCCATAAACGCCGCGTCCGCAAGCTGTCCGCGGATGTATCCGGCAAAGCAGGTATCCAGATCCTTTAACAGTATTGCAAAAACATTATGTGCCTTTTCCCCAAGCATGGCCTTAAACGCCTTGCTCCAATACGTCATCAGACCCTTTGTATCGTACAGGAAATAGATCGAGAAAATAACCGCAAACAGCAGATCCGTGAAGAAGCCTGTAACACTTCCCGCAAAACCGAGCACTCCGCTTCCCACATTTGAAAGTGAACCGGTAATACTTCTGGTAAGCTCATTTATCCATGCCTTCATTCCGTCCGTGGCAATGCCGAATTTCTCCAGGGTATCAAGGACGCTGTTCATCAACCCCACAACCTCTATCTGAAGCTGCTGGATAAGCTTGGGAAGGTCTGCGAAATTGATGGTCTGGACACGCTTGGTAATAGCAATAAGGATAGCGAGCAGAACTCCTATGACTACGATAAATATCAGCAGGTATGTGGCGGCAATGCAAAGCCCTCTGGCTGCCATGGGGCGCTTATCGAAAAAAGGTATGCGCTGAAGCTGCTTCTGGAGGATCTCCACAACCCCCACTAAAAGATAGGCGATCACAAGCCCGGCAATAAAGCCGGTGGTTACGCCGAGCACCCATCCTATGAACTTCTCCGCACCGGTAAATATATCTCCAAGATGCATCAGGACCTGCCACGCCTGCCAGAAAAAAGGCAAGTCTTTTTGTAGCTTTATCCTTTAGAAAATCCTTTAGCATGTCATGTCTCCCCGTTACTGGTTTTTAGATATCATTTAATGAAACGCTCTATCTCACAGCTATGTGTCTTGGCCTTTTCATCGTAGTTGATCCCGACAAATAGAAGATTTCCTTCATAATGTGAAAGACAATCGAAATATTGCTTCTCCCTGATCTGAGTAATGGCACTTTGGGCTGAATCATTCCGTTTCAGCTCAATGATCATTGCCGTATGCCCGGGATGTACCGGGATGTAAACTACATCCGCAAACCCCTTGCCTGCAGTCATTTCTCTTACAGCGGTATAATCATTTAATGCATAAATGTAAGCGAGATAGATGGCGCTCTGCAGGCAGTCTTCGTTGTTGTAGCTTCGGTTACTGGTCACATGTATGTGGCTTTTGTCAAGAGCTTTTGCTGCGGCTTCCTCATTGCCATTTAATGTCTCCTGCAAAAGTGTTTTGGATTCCGCGATTATCTGATTTGTTGTCCTGTAATTATCATTTCCTTCAATCGCATTGAGCCATTCCTGCCTGACTTCTTTATTTGGAATCCGGCAGGTTTTCTTTTCCGTATCATAAGCCAGATATCCGATGTGGATCAGATATGTAAACATATCATCCTTTGTCGAAAAATCGTCCATGGTATTCATGTAACGCGTCACGTTGACATCCACATTCTCTCCTGACAGCATTTGGATGACAGCTTCCTTTGTCCCCTCAAAATTCATCCGTATCCGTTCCGCGATCGCCTCGTAGGTAGAGGTCTTGCCCCAAAAGCTGCCAAAGCTATTCCTAAGCATACATTTCACAACCGATTCGGGGTTATATATCTCATATCCATGCTGGGAATATCCATCGTACCAGTGCCGACATTCCGCATAATCCACACCATATTGTACACAAAGAGACTCCACCTCTTTTGATGTAAAGCCCACATATTCCGCAAGATCATATGCATTGAGGATCGTATACTCCTCGAAATTATTCAGCTTGGACTGCACCTTATCCCTTATTACCGGCAAAATTCCGGTAAGATACGCCAATGATATTGCAGGACGGAGTGTATCACTTTTGAAAAGACCATTTAAGAAGCTAAGATATTTTTCAAACAACTGCTGATCAACACGTTCACGCACAAGAACATCATACTCATCAATGATGATGATAAAGGTCTCTCCCAGTTCAGAATATATATTTAATATGGTATCTGCAAGTGAATCGTCTTCCGCAATATCAATCGTCGGAAAAGTCCTTCGCATTTCCCTCTTTATCTTTTCCGTTAACCGCTTGATCAGATTTGCCTTGTTCTCCGTATTCTGGTATTCGCTGTTTAAGTCAATCTTTATAACATTATACTTATTAAGCTTTTCCAAAAAACAGGGATCAGACGCGATCTTTAGCGGCGCAAAAAGCTCCTTTGAATCACATCCTTTTGAATAGTATGACGATAGCATATTCCCGGCTATTGTCTTCCCAAACCGGCGCGGACGGGACATACAGATATATTTATTTCCTTTATCAATATAACGGTTAAAGCTCTTGATCATCATAGTCTTGTCAACATAGATGTCCGCGGCTATTATCTGTCTGAAATTCTCATGATTAGGGTTAAGATAGATTCCCATAGCTTCCTCCTGCTCTTCATGCCCGTTTCAGCTCATTCCCGGAAAAGCTTGACATAATACTATAGCTAAAGTATAGCAAGAATCCGATACGAATACAATGGAATATTTGGTTTGCGGTTTTATAAAACAAATATTATAATCATGACATGACTATGAGGATCACATGCGAAAACTGTTTTCATAACTGCAGATTAGACGATGGGCAGACCGGGCTGTGTCATGTATGGAAGAATATGGCCGGGACCATGGAGTGTACAAATTACGGTCAGATCTCGTCCATTGCTCTTGACCCCATCGAAAAGAAGCCCTTGTATGAGTTTTATCCCGGGACTATGATATTATCCATCGGAAGCTTTGGCTGCAATCTGCGCTGCGGCTTCTGCCAGAATTATTCCATCTCACAGTATTCAGACGCAAACTGCCGCAAGATGACGGCAGATGAATTAACAGAGCTTGCGCACAGGCTGAAAATAGAACATGATAATATCGGCGTTGCTTACACCTACAACGAGCCTCTCATAAGCTATCCTTATCTGATGGCGTGTATGAAAAAGATCCGGGAATCCGGCATGGTGAATGTGGTTGTTTCAAACGGAACGATCTCTCCTTCCATTCTGTCGGAGCTTTTGCCTTATATTGACGCAATGAACATAGACCTTAAAGGCTTTTCAGAGGAGATTTACAGCAGTCTGGGCGGAAATCTCGCAAATGTCATGGAAAACATCCGGCTTGCCGCCCAAAGCTGTCATGTGGAGCTTACTTCACTGATCGTACCCGGAATGAATGACGGCGAAGATGACATGGGGCGCCAGGCAGCATGGATCGCGTCTTTAGACCCGGAAATCCCTCTGCATATTACAAGATATTTCCCGAGATACCATTCTACCGCACCGCCCACGCCAATCCAAACCTTAAAAGCTCTGAAGCAGCGTGCCAAAAAGCATCTGCGCTCTGTTTATCTGGGTAATGTCTGAGCTATGAGGGCTTTTTTCTCATCATGCGAAAGCCTTTTCAGGTGCCATTCGCGGCTCATGGCTGCTTCCTTTGTGTCGAAGGCTTCATAATATGCTAATCTTACGGGCAGACGGCTCCTTGTGTATTTCCCGCCTTTGCCCGAATTATGGGCGGCAACGCGTTTATCCAGATCATTTGTCCAGCCGCAGTAGTAGCTTCCATCGCGACATTCCAAAATATATGCGTAATTCATATTTACTTTCTTTTTCTGACCTGGAGAATCCTGAGGCTTATGGTGACCATCCAGATAAATAAAACGGTGATCGCCAGGGTGACGGTCGGATTCCTGTACAGGAGCAGCATGACGATCACAAATACCGCCATTATCAGGCAGATTCCCGTGGTCATTTTTACATGAGGGATATATTCTTCTTTGTTGTAGCGCATCAGGAAGAAGCAGCAGATATAATACAGCACAAATGAGCTTACAAGAAAAATGTTCTTGGGAAGCTCGCTTACCTCCTCATCTCTCATAAATTCCAGCGCGGCGGTGATATGATTAAGTGAGAGGATAAGAATAACATGGATCATCATGTAGGCTGTGCCGTTCGTCTCCCTATCCCGGTCTATCAGATGATCATACAGGAGACCGTAGCTCATGAACAGGCCGGCAACTATCATAAACGCCGACAGCGAAAAGTATATAGTTCCAATGCTGATATCTCCCTCGAAATAGTCTGTAATGGCGATTATCATTTCCCCGAAGGTGAATACCACATAAAGCATAACGCGCTCTGTAAGATGATTGAAATCCACGGGAATAAACCGGTTCACATTGCTTCCGGCGATGGCCATGACAATTCCAAAAACCATCGCCAGGGGAGACAAGGGGATGCCCGTCGCAAAAAACACAGGAAATGACAGCAAAATTATCCCAATCTGTATCAGGATTATAATGATATTTATTTTGATCTGTGCTGCATCCCAGGGTCTTGCAGCGGAGGTCTTTCTGTACTGAAGGTAATACCAGAAGGCGATATTGGCAAGTATCAGAAGCCATGCCCCGTTAAAGGTATAGAATTCTTCCTGCCAGTCATGCCGGATGCCCCGCGCCATGAAATACAAAAGGTACATATTTACAAATATTCCGGCATGCATCAGTCTGTCATTTTCACCGAATCTGTTGATAAAAAGCGTGGTATAATACCAGATCTGAAGTATGATAAGCGCGGCAAGCCCGTAGGTCAAAAATGATCCCGGGTCTATAAATCCGTCTTTCATTACATGAAGCAGGCTGTTGTTCCTGCCGATTATATATACAAAGATCAGGTCATAGATAAGCTCTATGTATTCAACCTTCTTTTCCTGTTCCATTTTATGTTCCTTTGCTTAAACCGCATAAAAAACCTGTGAACACGCTCTGGGCGCATCCACAGGTACGTATAAATATTATCTCTGAATCGCTGCCCTGACAGTTCCCTTGGGGTCGAGTATCAGAAGACGGACCAGCCAGATAACCAGTCCCAGCGCAACAACCGACAGACCAAGGAAGGTGTCGTTAATCATGTCCTCAAGGGCAGGAGAAAAATACTCCGCCTTTAATTCCCAATATTCAAACAGCGCGTCCACAAGCCACATAAGGGAGGCTCCCCAAAACATGAAGCAAAGAATCCCAAGCTTCATGCTGTCGTCTTTGCGGTTATACCATTTTACTGTGGCGAAAACAGCCGCGAATACCGTGATCAGTAAAGTCATCTATGCGCCACCTCTGCTTCTGCTGCTGAGCGGACGGCTATGGAATCCACAACCCTGCACATTACAAACCAGACAACAGTGATCAGCATGGCCATGCATACGCCAACCGTCGCCATTTCATAAAACATCTCGGCTGCGTCCGCCGGATCTGACATAGCTGCAAGGAAGGGGAACCAGGGCACTACCTCGCCGTGCCATATATGCTCAAAAGCAAGGAGTATAACACCGCCCCAAAGCATATTGGAGAGCCATTTTAATTTCCTGCTCAAAGGAATTACATGCTCACCAAGTCCGGTGCTTTCGGGAAGATCAACCTGGCTTTCTTCTTTTTTCTGTGCATTTTTCTCCATAACAGTCACTACGACTGCTTCAGCCGCCGAAACCAAAAAACATGCCATAACTACCTCCTTTTTGAATCGACTCAAAAAATTCCTGATATTGCATAAGTATATCACGCTATATGGGAGTATTCAAGTCCGGTTTTGTTAATAAATTGCACAAAAAAGCGGCTCCCGGGTTACAGGGAAGCCGCTTACACCTTCGCAGACCGCTATGTCAGATCTGCTTCAGATGAGGAATAAGGAGTGACCATAGCATATATGTCTGTGGCGTCAAGCACATAGTCGCCCTCTACAGAAAGCCCGCCTGAGGTCTTTACAATGTAGGAATCCCCGTTCTTCTCTACAGCGGAAACCTAATCATCCGACAAAAAAATATAACTGTTCTGATATAAAATATTACTGCTTTTTTGTCACTATTACCACAAAAAAATGCACTCATTCTGCATCTGATATATTTTTCCTATTCGTTCACGTCCTCACATCTCCCTGTGCCTCAGTTTAATGGCTATTTTTCTGCTTGATTTCCCTATCTATTCTGTTATAATAGTTGGTGGGATATCCCAATTATTTCATTTTCCACGCATCCAATTCGGAGGTGACAAACAATATGCAGGTAACAACTTCATCACCAATCTCTATACGCGAGTATGATGCAAAACTCGATTCCAAAAAGAGGCTTACGCTTCGAAGCTCTAACTTTGATTACTACCATGTTCAGGAACTGGACAATGGCGTTATTGTGTTAGAACCCAGGGAACTTACTGCTCCGGTTCAGATTTCTGCTAACACACTCTCTATGATGGATCAATCTGTGAAAAATCTGCGCGCTGGTAAGGTTTCCAAGCCCCTTGATCTATCAGCCTTCAAGGACTGACTATGTATACCATTCATATGGGCATTCCTGAGATGGAAGCCTTTTGGAACGATCTCTGCTCAAAGTTAAACTCCGGCACGGCCACCAAGGGCGAGATCAGACTCCATAAAAAAATTGGAAAAGCATTATTCCATATCTCGCAAAATCCCAGACACACTGGACTGGCAACCCATGAGATCACATCCCTGTCGAATCGTTATGGTATGAAAGTGTGGCAGTCTTATCTGGAAAACAATACCCCGGGGGCTGGTCGCATCTTTTGGGTGTACGGACCTGACAGAATGGATATCACCGTAATAGCGATAGAACCACATCCGAATGACAAATCTAATGCCTACGAAATAATTACGCTGTCTTCAATGGGCGATCCAATTTCATGATAAGTATCCACTCTCC
>CAJOFN010000076.1 GCA_905233905.1 uncultured Lachnospiraceae bacterium | reverse complement strand
CCGTATGCTCCTGCAGGCGGCAATGATCCGCAACGGTTTTCTTCCGTTCGATTGCGAATGGTGGCATTTTACCCTTGAGGGAGAACCGTTCCCGGACATATATTTTGAATTTCCGGTGTCATCGCAGTATTTGAAGCGGTAATTGATGTATATTGTTAATATTGAGAAAACAGGCAAGGGAGGATTTACATGAACAAGCTCTTTATACATATAGGCACACCGAAGACAGCGACAACAGCCATTCAATATTTTCTGCATAATAATAACGACCGGCTGCTTACGATGGGCTATGAATTTCCGGATACCCAGGCGGATTTTAAAAGCGACAAAGGCTTTGCGCAGGTTAATAATGATGAATCCGCTTTTGCAAACGGGAATATCATCATGGATGCCCAGATGCTGACAGCATATAATCAGGGGCCGGAAGCGTTTGATGAAGCATTAAGCAGGAAGGTTAGAATATGGCGCTGATTGATGAAGCAAAAATAAAAAGGGCAATTCGTGTATTACTAATTATTATAATGCTGTTGACAGGTTCGTTGCCAATTACGGTAATAGCAGCAGAGAACGATGCACAGGGAACCGGTGAGCTTGCGTTTTTAAACGCCCCTGGTTGTCGGATCGGGGTGAGTCCCGGGACGATACAGGAGATGCTTGTCAATGAATCCTATCCAAATGCCCAGGTATTTTATATGGAGAAATATCAGGGATACATTGCCTTGGAGCAGGGAAAGCTTGATGCATATGTCTATGACAAGCTGCAGATGGAGCTTGCGATAGCAAACGGTCAGAGCGGAGTAAGGGTTTTGGATGAAACGATCGGGACGCCTATGAGGATTGCGCTTGGCATAGGCAGTGATCCTTCTGTTCCTGATTTAAAGGATCAGGTTAATTCCTTTATCCGGGATATCAGAGCTGATGGAACTTTAGATGATATGTATAACCGCTGGGCAGTAAAAGGAGACTACACCATGCCTGATATTCCCAAACCGGATATTATTAAATACAGCAGATACTTCTGCCGCGCTTTGATGAACCGGATATCCGTATAATTGTGGAATATTCCGAACAGGATAAGCACAGCCTTGTAACGGTTGCCTATGGAGGAGAGCCTTTTGATATCAGAGAAACTGATAATGAGCTTTCTTTATCTGTACTTGAAAACATGGCAGGTGACATCAGATATTGCTATGAAAACGATGGCGAAGAGCCTAACAGGGTTGAAATAAGGATAAAATAGAAAAGCTTTCCATTCTGGAAACCCCACTTGAATGGGATGGGTAAAAACGGGATAATAAAAATATCAGGAGAAATAACAGAAAGGAAGAGGAAAGGAGCAACAAATGGATATTCAGTACCTGCTTATGCTGCAGGAATTACGCAACAATACAGGCGATGCACTAACCCCGTTCATGGAATGGGTGTCCGCATTTGCGGTGGATTATTTGATACTGTTTGCGGTCTTTTATTATTGGAACCGCGACAAAAGAGGCGGGCTTTATACGCTCACATCCTATTATTTCTGTATGGTGCTTACGCCTTTGATAAAGCTGACAGCCTGCGTGTACCGGCCGTGGATCCGCGACAGCCGCATCGTTCCGGCGGGGGATTCCATCACGACTGCGACAGGCTATTCTTTTCCAAGCGGGCATACGACCACGGCGACCCCTATTGCGGGAGGAATGGCAGTAAACATATGGAAAAACAAAAGCCTTCGGCCAATTTCCGTTATATTTGCGCTGTTCATACCGCTGCTCATGTTTTCGAGGAATTATCTTGGCGTACATACGCCGCAGGATGTCTGCGTGGGATGCCTTCTTTCCCTGTTAAGCCTGTATGGTACAGCGAAGCTTTTTTCGTACCTGGACGAGCATCCTGAGAAGGAAAATATATTGCTGTTAGCCGGGCTTCTGTTCTGCTGTGCAGCATTGTTTTACATCACGGTGAAATCGTATCCGATGGATTATGATGCGGATGGGAATATCCTCGTCGATCCGCAGAAAATGATGAACGACGGATACGGCGACATAGGGAAGATGATTGGTTTTATCATCGCAAGGTTCGTGGAGAAGACGTGGGTTCGGTTCGAGCCCTTTGGAAACGGCATGGCAGGGATTCTGGCCTGTCTGGCAGCGCTGATCCCGATGATACTGATGAAGGATTATTTTCGACCGGTTTTGGTTGAGATGTTTGGCTCCCACTGGGGGAAGCTGCTTTTCTCCATTGTATACACATTTTATTATATCGCATTTGTTCCGTTTGTTTTGAAGAAATTGATGATCAAGCCCCAGGAAGCATAAGCAGCAAAGACAAGACCTCACCTCGGGGATTTCTGTTCAAGGATTATTTGACATTCTGGAACATCCTCTTGAATAGCGGTGAAATATGTAAGAAAATATCACAACGAGGAGTTACGATTTCATTAAAATGGGAACTTAAGAAAGGAGAACGAGACATGAAAAGAGAATTCAAGGATCTGATCAGGCTCGAGCAGTATGAGTCCTTGAACAGCGAGATCACGGGAGACTACGACAAGACCCATGCCGTAAAGTGCATAAACGGCACCTTCGTCGGAACCGAGGAGAACGGGGTCGTATCGTGGCTGGGCATCCCCTACGCTAAGCCGCCCGTGGGCGAGCGCCGCTTCAAGGCACCGGAATATGTGGATGCGAGCGACCGGGTCTATGAGGCAAGGTACTACGGAAAGTGCGCTATCGAATCAGATGGCTATCCGGACAACGTACAGAAGCTGCACTCCGAGGACTGTCTCTACTTAAATATCTGGGTCAACGAGGACGATAAGACCGCAAAGAAGCCGGTCATGGTCTGGATTCACGGCGGTGCGTATGTGGTCGGCTCGGGTACGCAGGCATCCTACAGCGGAGCCAACCTCGTCCAGAAGCAAAGTGACATAATCATGCTGACCATCAACTACCGCCTGAACATGTACGGATTTATGGACTTCTCATCAGTGCCCGGCGGTGAAAGCTTTGGGACGGCGCCCTGCAACGGTCTGCTTGATCAGGCGATGGCATTAAGATGGGTACACGAGAACATCGCCGCTTTTGGTGGCGACCCCGACAATGTCACCATCTTCGGACAAAGTGCCGGTGGCGGATCAGTCTCCATTCTGCCGGTTATGAAGGAGGCAAACCAGTATTTCCAGAAGGTTATCGCACAGAGTGGATCGACTACCTTGGCATTCCCGGTTGACTGTGAATCCGCGCAGGGCAAGACGAAGGCGCTGCTTGAGTACACCGGCTGCAAGACCATGGATGACATCATGGCGTTATCCGAAGAGGAACTTTTTAAGGCGTATGTCGAATCTGCCAGCAAGTTCACATCCTGTCCCTACTATGGAACCGAGGTGCTTCCGGAGGCGCCTATCGAGCTGTATAAAAAGGGCTATGCGAAAAACATAACCATCATGGCAGGCAGCACCGCCGACGAGGCAAGGCTGTTCATGGGCGAGGGTCCGAGTCTGAACATCGAAGAGCAAAAGATATTCGCACAGCGCGCTGTGGGTGACGCAGCCCAGTGCCTGAAGGAAGAGGACAAGAAGTATTACGAGGAATTCTGGCGGGTCTGCAGGACCCAGGAGCCGGGACTGATCGAGACGGAGTTCATAAATGAGCTCATGTTCAGGGTTCCCATGCTCCAACAGCTCGATGCGCAGAGCGCGTTCAACAAGACATTCTGCTACTACTGGTCGTACCCGGGCAGCAATGCGGATGTGGGAGCAGCACATTCCGTGGAGCTCCTGTTCGAGTTCGATCTTCGCTGCGTCGGAACAACAAGCGCTTTCAACGGGACAAACATCCCAGAGGAGATCTTCGAGGCCGTTCAGCAGACGTGGACCAATTTCGCACGCTGCGGCAACCCTTCGACAGATGAGATCGAATGGAAGGAATATTCGGCAGACGACCAGAACGTCCTGGACATCGCCGGGCCGAATGACCTGCGTATCAAACATGATCTGCTGGCAGACCAGTACAAGGCAGTGCTCCCTCTGGTAGGCTACTACCAGTTCATGGACAAATACTTTACCCCCCATTACCTTTTAGATGTAGTCGCCGCACGCGGGTAGAATGTATAGGTATGAAATATATGACAAAGACCTTCAGAAATTCAGATTTCTGGAGGTCTTTTTAATTCGCACTGTTGACATTTTTAATATCTGTACTTAGAATAAAAAAGTAAAGGAGAATAAAAAGAATAAAAAAGAATAAAAGAGAATAAAGAGGAAGTCATTGTGAAAGAGACCAAAACAGACCGAAAAAAATCCTATTTCCAGCCAACCTTTGGGAACCGTCCGGATCGTATCATTGGCAGAGATGGAGAGCTTAATGCGTTTATTAAAGGCTTGAGTGAGCCGGTTGGAGCGAGAGAACGCTGTACGCTCATTCTCGGGCAAAGAGGAATGGGCAAAACTGCCATGCTGCTTGAGATAGCGGATCGTGCTTTTGCAGAAGGTTTTGTGGTGGCGAGAGTTACTGCGCACGAGCATATGCCATCTAATATCATAGAACAGATACAGTTGAACGGGGAACGATATTTTCGTGAGGAAAAAAGACATATCAGTGGGATAAATGCCGGCGCAATGGGATTTTCGTTTGGATTGAGTTTTTCAGAACCGGCACAACAGCAGTATGGATTCAGGGCAAAGCTGTCGCTGCTTTGTGACAGACTTGCTGAAAAGAATAAAGGTGTTCTGATTCTGATTGATGAGGTATATACCTCTTCGGCTATGCGCGAAGTAGCTGCGTCCTATCAAGAGCTTGTCGGTGATCAAAAAAATATTGCTATGTGTATGGCAGGGCTTCCACACGCGGTTTCAGGAGTTTTAAATGATAAGGTATTAACCTTCTTAAACAGGGCGAACAAGGTCAGGCTGGGTGCCATATCGGTTGAGTCTATCCGCGCATATTATGAGCAGACATTTCATGCAATGGGAATTTTGGTGGACAAAGAGCTGCTGGATCAATCTGCAAAAATGACTGAGGGCTTACCTTATCTGATGCAGCTTCTGGGTTATTATCTGACTATATATTCAAGAGACAGCTTGAAAATAACAGAAGAAGTATTAAACAAGGCTCATATATCCGCATTAAAGGATATGGATGACAATGTTTTCGTGCCGATTCTGGCGCCGCTTTCGGATAATGACCGTATTTTTCTGTATGCCATGGCCAGATGCAGCGAACCTGTTACAACGGCAGAGCTAAAAGAAAAACTGGGGCCTGATGGACCGGCAATCCAGCCATACAGGAAGAGGCTTATTGAGTCAGGAATAATAGAAGCTCCACGCAGAGGAGAGCTGGTTTTTGCTGTTCCCTTTTTTGACAAATATCTGCGTGGTATAAATATAAAACAGGGATAATGAAAAATCCATTAATAGCATTTTTAATGGACTTTTAACGCTTTTTTCGATAAAATGGAAAACATCATTCTAAATTAATCCATTTTTATGGCGAAAGGAGTTCTTGTACAATGAAAGAGCAGGCAAGTAAGATAATTTACGGCAATATTTATACTGTGGACAAAAAACAGCCGAAGGCAGCCGCACTGGCAATTAAAGATGGCAAGTTTGTTTACGTGGGAGACGAAGCCGGTGTTAGGGATTATATTGGCGACGACACAGAGGAGATCCGTTATGACGCAGGCTTAATCCTTCCGGGCTTTGGAGAGGGGCATGGCCATATCACCCCCGGAGGTACTGAAGCACTTTTCTTTGTACATTTGAATCCTATGGGTACATTGCAGGAACATCTTGCTGTGGTAAAGGAGTTTATTGGGAAGCACCCGGAATTGGATGTGATTCAAGGCGCTGGCTTCGTACCTACGCCTGATATGGGATCAAATGGTCCAACCGCCAGGCTGCTTGACGGTTTGACAGACAAACCGATCGTTCTTGCGGACATAGGCCATCATTCATATGGAACGCTTAGGAATTGATAAGAACACGCCGGACATCAGTGACGGTATCATTACCCGGGATGAAGAGGGCAATCCCACCGGCTACTTCCGCGAAGGCGCTATGGATCTGCTAAAGGAGCTTACCGTGTTCTCGGTTGAGCAGTATAAGGAGGGCTTCCTGCACTACCAGGAAGAGTATCTGGCCAATGGAGAGACACTGATCTTAGATCCTATAATCAACTGGGATACTACCGACAATGCCGCGCTTGCCTGTCATGAGCTTGATATGGAGGGAAAGCTTCACATGCATGTATATGCCGCTTATCAGGTATTCCAGGCAGAAGGTCATGATACGATGGCAGAGATTGAGCATGCGGCAAGCTTAAGGGAGAAGACCAAAGGCCCCATGTTTGAGCTTACCAATATCAAGATACAGATAGATGGTACATTTCCGGGGACTCCTTCGACTGCCTATATGAAGGAGACTTATACGGATCCATGGTCTGCCGAGCATCAGCATCATGGTCAGCTCCGTTTTGACATGGAAACTCTTACAGAAATATACAAAAAATCTCACGAGCTTGGATTTACCGTACATGCTCATGCTATAGGAGACGGAGCGCTTTGCATGGCGCTTGATGCCATTGAGAAGGCATTAGAGCAGACAGGTCCACACGATTACAGGGATGCGGTCACTCATCTTCAGGTGGTGGACAGGGCGGATATCCCGCGTATGGCAAAGCTGAAGGTTATAGCTTCGACTGATCCTCACTGGTTCGATATGGATCCGGAATACTTTGGTATGATAGCTGCGGTCATTGGAGAGGAACGTGCGGAAGATCAGCTTCCGATGAAGGCTTTCTTTGATGCCGGTGTAGTAGTGACTTCTGCCAGTGATTATCCTGTCACCAATCCGGCTTATCCTCTGATCGGAATACAAAAGGGCGTGATACGCCAGCTTCCCGGACGTCCTGATACATTGCATGGAGCGGGTGAGCGTGTTACTATAGAACAGATGATTGAGGCGACCACTATTAATGAAGCGTATCAGATGCTTTGTGATGACAGGCTGGGAAGTATTACTGTCGGAAAAGAGGCAGACTTAGTGGTGCTTGGAGATGATATTACAAAGTGCGATCCGGAGCATATTCAGAACGCGCCTGTACTTGGAACCATGATCGGCGGAGAATGGGTCTACACCCGTAAGTAAGCATATAAGAGACCATAGACAGGGGGCTGCCGGAGACGGCGGA
>CAJOFN010000075.1 GCA_905233905.1 uncultured Lachnospiraceae bacterium | reverse complement strand
GCCTTCCGTGAGGAGATCCCCGATACCACCAAGCTCATAATTGCCCAGCGTATATCCTCAGTCATGGATGCTGACCGTAACATAGTTCTGGATGAGGGCAGATTGAGCGGCTTCGGCACACATGAACAGCTTCTTGAGACTAATGAGATATACCGCGATGTATACGAATCCCAGACCGGAGTAAGCACAGGAGACTTTGACGAATAGATGATTCATAAAACAACTTAAACACCTGTCAACAAGAGGATTATACCACGATCATGAAAACAAAGCTTGCAAAATTATTAACTCTTCTATTAACTATAACTGCAACAGTTGCATCTGCAAATCTCGCAGAGGAAGCGACTGTAGCAGACGCAAAGACGGACCGTACCGGTCTGGAGGTAGGTCAGACCTCAGTGATGTATGATTCAAGTATCGGAATGCCTACATCAGAGGCAAATGCCATAGCCCAGACTGAGGATGGCTTTATATGGATCGGAAGCTACAGCGGTCTTATCCGCTATGACGGCACGACCTTTGACCGCTATGACCCGTCCACGGGAATCGCATCCGTAGTCAGCCTGTTCGTGGATTCCAAAGGAAGGCTCTGGGTGGGGACCAACGACAGCGGCGCGGCTCTTGTGGACGGAGATGATATCACCATATTCGGCAGGGAAGAAGGAGTTCCGTCTACATCGGTCCGCTATATATCAGAGGACGAAGACGGCAATATTCTTTTTGCCACGACCCAGGGAATGGTCTTCTATGACGGGGAGTCGATACATGGATATGATGATGAGCATCTGTCTTCCGATTATATCTGTGAGCTCCGGAAGGATTCCCGCGGCGTGGTTTACGGTGAGACCTATGATGGCAACATATTCTCAATGAAGGGCAAAAAGCTTCGCGATTACTATGTGTCAGCTGAGCTCGGGCTTGGCGCTATAAGCTGCATAACGGTGGATCCAAACCGCGAGGGCTGGGTATACCTTGGTACTGAGGCGGATTACATCATCCACGCTGATATGGACGGGGGGATGAAGGATTATGAGATCATCCCGACGCCCGACCAGGAGTATATCAAGAACATGGAATTTGTAGGCGGCGAGCTGTGGATCTGCGCAGACGACGGTGTCGCGCATATCAGCCCCTCCGGCAGATATATCAAGCTTTCACAGGTTGATGTTGACAATTCCGTAGATAAGATGATGGTGGATTATGAGGGGAATCTGTGGTTTGCTTCATCCCGGCAGGGGGTCATGAAGATAACAAACAGCGTATTTACCGATGTCACCCGCATAGCCGGCTTATATGACCGTGTCTGCAATTCCACCCTACTGGTAAAGGAAGACCTGTATGTGGGTACGGATACGGGACTTGTTGTATTAGACGCAAAACGCCAGATAAAAGAGACCCCTATTTCAGACTACCTTTCAGATGCAAGGGTGCGATGCCTGATGAAGGATTCAAGGGGCAATGTCTGGATCTCCACATTCAGCGATCACGGTCTTGTGAGGTACGGTAAAGACGGCAGTATCCGTGAATACACCGAGGGTGAGGAGCTTCCGTCCAACAGGGTAAGGCTTGCAACCGAGCGTGCCAACGGAGATATAGTGGTTTCAGCCAGCGGCGGTGTTACCATTATAAGGGATGATGAAGTGTATGCCTTCTACGGTGAAGAGCAGGGGCTTAAAAACACCGAGATCCTTACCATGACGGAGACACCGGACGGCAATTTCTGCATGGGCAGCGATGGTGACGGCCTTTATATCATAGACAAGGATGAAAAGCTTAACGCTATAAACAGCTCGGACGGGCTTAAGTCTGATGTTATCCTGCGTGTGAAGTGGGATGAAATGCATGACTGCCTCTGGGTTATCACCAGCAATTCCGTAGCATACATGAAGGATGGCAGGATAAATAATATTGAGCAGTTCCCCTATGTCAACAATTTTGACATATTCTTTGACGAACGAAGCAATATCTGGGTACTCGGCTCAGGTGGGATCTATGTGGTAAATGCCGATATGATGCTCGCCAATGATCAGATAGACTACATATTGTACGATGCGACCAGCGGCCTGAACCATGTAACGACCGCCAACTCCCACAATTTCCTGACGAAGGACGGTGATCTGTATATTTCGGGAACCACCGGTGTTTCCATGATCAATATAAATAAGGAATACGGCACATCCACCGATATCCGGCTTACAGTGCCTTTTATTGAAGCGGATGATCAGGTTATGTATCTAAATGGCAGTGATACAGTGACCGTTCCTGCCGGGACAAGGCGTATCATAATCCACGGCTACGCCCTCTCCTATTCCCTCAACAATCCAAGGGTTGAATACTATCTGGAGGGCTTTGATACCGAGCCCTTTGTTACGACAAAGCGTGATCTGGAGCCGGCGGTTTATACCAACCTTGACGGCGGATCATATGTCTACCACATATCCACGGTGAATTCACTGACCGGCGAAGAGGAGAGCGAAAAGAGCATAACGATCATCAAGCAGAGGATGTTCTATGAATATTTCTGGTTCCAGCTTCTTGCCATCGGGGCTGCCATGGGTGCTGCAGGGTTTTTGGTCTGGAACCACTTCCGCATCCGTACCGCAAAGCTTGAACGCAAGAACCGCGAGATACGCAAGACGCGCAACGAGACCATCAACGCTTTCGCAAAGGCTATCGACTACAAGGATACCTATACCAATGGACACTCTTTCCGCGTTGCGAAATATACTACGATGCTTGCGAAGAAGATGGGATACTCCGATGACAGGCTGGAGGATATCCACAATATCGCCCTGCTTCATGACATCGGAAAGATCGCTATCCCTGATGCCATCCTCAACAAGCCGGAGGCGCTCAATGACGATGAATATCAGGTGATGAAGACCCATGCCGCCATCGGATATGAGATATTAAAGGAGATAAAGAGTGCGCCCGATCTTGCGCTTGGGGCCGGTTATCACCACGAACGGCTTGACGGCAGGGGGTATCCCAACGGCTTTTCGGGAACGGACATCCCCGAAGTGGCAAGGATAATAGCTGTCGCCGACACCTTTGATGCCATGTATTCGACCCGTCCGTACCGTAAAAAGATGGAGCTTTCCGTTGTGATCGACCGTATAAAGGAATCAGCCGGAACCCAGCTTGCGCCGGAGATAGTGGACAAGCTTGTTGAGCTTTTTGAGGAAGGAAAGCTTAAGGACGATACTGTGCAGTGATGCACAGGTCATAGGAGGGGTGTTATGCCAAGACAAAGAGCCCAGAAGGTCACAAAAGAACAGATCGCAGAGTCAAAGGCGACCATGAAGCGCCTCTTTGTTTACGTGTTCAAAAACTTTGGCATACAGTTCGCTTTTGTGTTTGTCTGCATAATCATTTCCGTGCTTGCAAATGTCCGCGGCACGCTGTTCATGCAGACCCTTATCGACAACTATATAACCCCTATGGTGATACTGGGGCTTGACGATTATTCTGAGCTTTTAAATGCTATCCTGCATATAGCCGGTATCTATGCCATCGGCATAGCCGCGTCCCTGACCTACAACTTTATCATGGTCTATATCTCCCAGGGTGTACAGCGCAAGCTGCGCCACGATCTTTTCGTGCATATGGAAGCTCTGCCGATACGCTTCTTTGACACCCATTCCCACGGCGATATAATGAGCCACTACACCAATGACATTGATACAATGCGGCAGATGATCTCGCAGAGCGTGCCGCAGCTTGTTAATTCTGCATTTACTATTATCTCGGTGTCGGTTTCGATGATCTTTCTTTCCATACCCCTTACCCTTGTCACCTTTGCCATGGTATTTGTCATGCTAAATGTGACCACCCGTCTTGCCACTTTAAGCTCCAGATACTTTACGGCGCAGCAGTCGGATATTGGAGCTGTCAATGGCTATATTCAGGAAATGATGAACGGTCAGAAGGTGGTAAAGGTTTTTAATCATGAAAAAGAGGCGATAGAGGATTTTGACAGATTTAACAACCGTCTGTTTGAGAGTTCTAACAATGCAAATAAATTCGCGAATATATTAATGCCCGCAAATGCGCAGCTTGGCAATGTAAGCTATGTTTTAGTTGCCGTCACAGGCGGTATCCTTGCTCTTACAGGCTTTTCCGGTCTTACCTTAGGCAGGCTTGCCAGCTTCCTTACCTTTAACCGCAGCTTCAATATGCCCATTTCCCAGGTCAGCCAGCAGTTCAACTTCATCATAATGGCAATGGCTGGAGCGAAGCGTATATTTGAGCTTCTGGATGAGGAGCCGGAGGTTGACGAGGGCTATGTTACTCTGGTAAACGCAAAGGAATCCATATCTGAAGATGGCAATACGGTCATTGAGGAGACAGACAAACGTACAAATATCTGGGCCTGGAAGCATTATCACAAGTTGAATGATACTACAACTTACACAAAATTAACTGGAGATGTAATTTTTGACGATGTTGACTTTGCATACAACGAAGATAAGACTGTGCTCCACAACATCACGCTCCATGCTCTTCCCGGACAGAAGATAGCCTTTGTCGGCGCAACCGGCGCCGGAAAGACTACCATAACCAATCTCATCAACAGGTTTTATGATATAGCCGATGGGAAATTAAGGTACGATGGCATAAATATAAACAAGATTAAAAAAGCAGACCTCCGCAGATCCCTCGGAATTGTCCTTCAGGACACCCATCTGTTCACGGGAACGGTTGCTGACAATATCCGCTACGGCAGGCTGGACGCTACGGACGAAGAGGTGATAGAGGCGGCCAGGGTCGCCAATGCCCACGGCTTTATCCGCAGGCTGCCTGACGGATATGATACCATGCTCACCGGTGACGGCGGCTCCCTTTCCGCAGGCCAGCGGCAGCTTATCGCCATAGCCCGCGCAGCCATAGCCGATCCTCCGGTACTCATCCTTGACGAAGCGACCTCTTCCATAGATACCCGTACCGAGCGTATAGTTCAGGACGGCATGGACAAGCTCATGAAGGGCAGGACTACCTTTGTCATAGCGCACCGTCTCTCGACTATCCGCAACAGCGATGTCATCTGCGTTCTTGACGCCGGCCGCATCATAGAACGGGGCTCCCATGACGAGCTCATTGCAGAAAAGGGCAAATACTACCAGCTCTATACCGGCAAGGTTGTGAACGCATGACAGATGTCAACGATTGATAATTCAGAAGCCGGAGGGTATAATTGAAATGGGCTTAAGTGTGTTGATCTGAAAGGAGGGGTCATAATAATGCCAAACATGAGAGAAACGACCAATATAATAATTGCATTGCGGCGCAAGGGTTGGAGCGAGCTTGAGATTAATGATTTTATGGTATTTATTGAAACCAACATTCCGACAGCGCAGCAGGCAGAGGATGCAAAGAAAGAGAATAAGGAATAAAATCCGGTCCGGGATAAGGAGCAGATCCGATCCCGGGCTTTTTTATCCCTGAAAACCCTGAAAAAAATTGAAAAAAAGCCGAAAAAATGCTAAAATAAACTGTATTTTTGTCCGATATAACCATTGACATAATGCGCTTATGTCATTTTTGCGTCAAATTTTATCGTTTTTGTCATCGTAAAGGAGTCGGTTATGCGTAAGGAATTCAGGGATTTCATGGATCGCATCACACAGGGAGCCTACAGCACAAGGATAAAGAGAGCGCTTGCGCTCATGCTTTCCGTGGCTCTCATCTTCACATCTTTTAAGTTCGACTGGTGGGCGTTAGGTTCAGAAGCGAACTTCGATGTTCCGGAGATCTCGGATTTCCTACAGAACACGCAGCAGGCAGATTTAACAGATAACGGCTCAAGCTCCGATATCGTTTCAGATGATCAGGGCAGCGGGTCTTATTCTGATGGCGAGAATGACTTTGAAACAGATTTGGATAACGCTGATACCAATGCTGCCGGCGATGATGATTCCTACAACGATGACAGCTCCGAAAATGCTGATGATGCTGACGACTACGACAGCGCAGATGGTTATGACGACACCGACGATGATTACGACAGTGCCGATGACTACGATGACGCAGATGATGATTACGACGATACCGATGACTATGACGACGCAGACGATGATGATACAGACAGTGACACCGACTATGACGAAGACGACGAAGATAACGAGTTAGGAGATGAATACGAGGATCTCGAGGATGCCGACGAGGATACTGGCATCCTGACTCTTACTGCCAACAATTTACATAACGATATCCATGTTACCGC
>CAJOFN010000074.1:6278-8646 GCA_905233905.1 uncultured Lachnospiraceae bacterium | reverse complement strand
TCTTCGGTTATCTCAGGGACATGAGTGTGTCCGAACATAGCAATGTCGCAGTCTGACTCTTTTGCAAATTTTACAAGATTCTCCAGGCCAAAGCCAACTCCCTGATGGTTGCCGTGAACCAGCAAAGCCCTGTGCCTGCCAAGGGTCACAACCACATGCTCCGGCAGGGTAAAGCCGTAATCGCAGTTGCCCCGGACTATTACAACAGGGCAGTCCGCTACGGCCTCAATCTCATCCTCCATATCCTCGGAATCTCCCAGATGAAGTATAAGATCGGGCATGACGCGCTCCATAACGTTATAAAGATTGTTATTCCTGCCATGGGAATCGCTTACCACAAGCACCCGGCCACGGTCTATTCCCTGTATCACATCATCATTCATTCAGGCAGCTCCTCCAAAATTCTCTTTATCTCTCGCAAGGCTTTTCCCCGGTGGCTTATGGCATTTTTCTGCTCGGGGGAAATGACGGCAGTGGATGTGCCATATTCCTCAACATAAAAGATGGGATCATAGCCAAAGCCGTTCTCACCTGCTGCCTCATAGCCGATATATCCTTCCATTACACCGGTGGTGCTAAACTCCCTGCCGTCCGGAAGCACAGCAGCCATGGCGCATACAAAGCACGCTGTCCGCTTTTCCTGGGGCACATCAGCCATGCGCTCCAGAAGCTTTTGGTTCTTGATATCATAGGGGGTATCCTCTCCCAGATAACGGGAGGAATAAATCCCCGGCTCTCCTCCAAGGGCGTCTATCACAAGCCCGGAATCGTCAGCAACGACCACCGCATCAGTGAGGGCGGCTACAGCTCTTGCCTTTATCATGGCGTTTTCCTCGAAGCTGCTGCCGGTTTCTTCTATTTCGGCCTCTATTCCGGCATCCTTCATGGATACGACCTCATAACGCTTTTGATCCAATATCTGCGCAAATTCTATTGTCTTGTTGCGGTTTCCCGTGGCAAATAC
Source organism: uncultured Lachnospiraceae bacterium (assembly GCA_905233905.1). Taxonomy (GTDB): domain Bacteria; phylum Bacillota; class Clostridia; order Lachnospirales; family Lachnospiraceae; genus RGIG4930. The sequence continues at coordinate 7,682 of CAJOFN010000074.1, read as the reverse complement.
AAGCCTTTGTCTATTCATGCTTTCCCTCTTTTATTCCAAGCTTCTGCAATATGCCTTTGTATATCCCCTTCGCGGCCTTTTGCTGGTAGTCATCGGTTATCATAAGAGCCTGTTCCTGGGGGTTTGTGATGAAGCCTATCTCACACAGCGCAACGGGAACCTTGCTGGTGCGGATGATGTAGAACTCATCTCCGGCAACAAGACCTTTGCTCTCACTGCCTAATTCCGCAAGAAGATTGTCAAGGCAAAAGCCAGCAAGCTCCATTGACTCTCCGCTCTTGTCCGCCACCAGATAAAGTACACTCGTACCGTGAATACCTGACATCCTGCCGCTGTCGGTAGAATTTATATGTACACTTACAAAAGCGTCCGCCTTAATATCATTGGCAAGCCCTACCCGTGATTCAAAGGAAGGATTGCCGTCGTCAAGCCTTGTATAGTATACACCGATGTTGTGGTCATCTTTGTCAAATAATGTTTTAAGTTTCTCTACTATGGCAAGATTTATGTTCTTCTCCAGGATTTCACCCTGATTGGCGCCTGGAGCTTTGCCGCCATGTCCCGCATCTATGGCCACCACATAATCATAAACCTCTGAAGGCTTTTTAAAATCAAGATACAGATAATTATCTTCTACCGTCATCACGCACTCACGTACATGGTCGGTAAGAATATCTATCCTGCCCACATGATCGTCCACATCAAAACGCAGATCCTCTATCCCGTCACTGTTGCCTATCATCGGATAGTCGTAAAAATAGGTATTGCCAATGCCGGGTATGGTGAATGATATCTCATGAGCCATCGGGTCGCCTGTCATCGATATGTCCTCAAGCCCGACACCACCGGGAAGTCCCAGACGGAGCTGATGCTCCTTTATCCTGGCATAATCATCCGACAGGGACAGAAGCTGGGAATTATCCTTGAGCAAGGATAACACTGAAACCCCCTGATCCTCTCCTATTCTCTCCTGAAGCGCAAGGGATGCTTCATGGAGTCTCGGAAACGTTAGGAGTATGGCAATACACAGCCCCATCATCCCTATTGCCAGAATGGATAAACGGCTTACGACTTTTTGTTCCATTTTGGTCTGGCTCCGGGAAATTGATAGTAGTAAGATCTTAACATGCCGTTGTATATCTTGCGGTTCTTTGCCGCCTTCTTGCCTATGGCGTTTTCTGCGTCTTCATATGCGGTGATCACATACATTGACCAGTCCCCCAGCCTTGCAAACGCTTCGCCAAGGGTCCGGTAAAGGGCGAAAAGCTCGCCTGCCTCCCCGATCCGCTGGCCGTAGGGAGGATTGGTGATGATGAAGCCGTAGGGCTTGGGATGGGACAGCTTTGAAACATCGCGTTCCTGAAAGTGGATGGTATCAAGCACTCCGGCACGCCGGGCGTTCTC
>CAJOFN010000074.1:0-6247 GCA_905233905.1 uncultured Lachnospiraceae bacterium | reverse complement strand
GCCTCAGGAGCTATCTGTGAGCGAAGCTCTGATCTTAATTCTCTCCAGATCTCCCCCGGAATAAATTCCCAGTCCTCACAGGTAAAGCTGCGGTCAAGGCCGGGGGCGATATTTTTCGCCATCATTGCCGCTTCTATAAGAAAGGTGCCGCTGCCGCAAAAAGGGTCTACCAAAATACGGTCTGCCTTCCATGGAGTAAGGGCTATAAGTGCTGCCGCAAGTGTCTCTGAAATAGGCGCCTGGCCGCTTGCAGGGCGGTAACCCCTTTTGTGGAGGGATGCACCGGAGGTGTCCAAAGCCGCTACGACCTGATCCTTAAGCAGCATAATGCGCACGGGATAGTCATTGCCGGTTTCAGGAAAATGCTGTAAATGATATGTGCCTTTAAGCCGCTCTACTATAGCTTTTTTAACTATAGATTGAATATCTGTGGTGGAAAAGAGGGCACTTTTTACGGATGAAGCCTTTGTGACCCAAAAACGGCCATCCTCGGGGATGAACTCCTCCCAGGGCAGAGCCTTAATTCCCTCAAATAATTCGTCAAAGGTGGCAGCGCTAAAGCTCCCTACGCACAGCAATACCCGCTCCACTGTACGAAGTGAGAGATTGGCAAGGGCAATAGCTTCGGCATCACCCGAAAAATATACCCTGCCATCACAGACATTAGTCACCTCATATCCCAGATCGTAGATCTCGCGTTTGGCGACCGCTTCAAGTCCGAAATGGCAAGGGCACATAAGTTCAAATAGCTTTGTCATTTTGATTTTTTGGTTTTGTTTTTCTTTGATTTGTTGTTCTGCTTTGCAGCCTTGGGGATCTCCTTGAGCCTTGTGTTGCTGGGAGGTCCGTCGCCTTCTCTTTTCAGGATGATGACCTGAAGCTCTTTGGTCCATTTGGAAGGGTAGTCCTTGCCGTTGATTGTGCGGAAGGTACGGACCTTGACCTTGTAACGGTCATTTTCCTTGCCGCCGATAAATCTGCGCTTGAGGTTCTTTTTGGTCATGGCACGGTAGTTCTTTACTACCTTGGAGTCGGATTTCCTGACACGGATATCATAGCCGGTTATCTCGCCCTTGTTCTTGGCTTCGACTATGAAGATGCCCGGAGTCTTGCTGTATACCCGAAAATCCGCAGGCTTGCGGACAGCAATTAAAACCTTGCCCTCCATGTCCTCATCAGAATCGTTGTCTGCCTCCGACGTATCATCGTCCTCGGGAAGATCATAGGGGGAATTGTCCTCCGGCTCCGTAGCATAGGCAGTCTGCCCCATCAGAAGACAGGCAGCCAGGATCAAAGCGCCGGCTCTGCGTAAATGTCCGTCAGCCATCGTATTTCCAGCTTGTGGAGAAGGCTTTGTAGGCACAGATGCCGGCAACTGTCTTGGCATCCTGAAGCTGTCCTGAATAGATCATCTCCAGCAGCACTTCAAGATCCCATTCCTTTACCTCTATATTCTCAGCCTCGTCAAGATCCTGCTCTGAAATCTTGTAGCAGTCGCTTGCAAGGTATATCTCTATCTTTTCATTGCAGAATGCGGGCGTGGAGTTAAGGGTCATCAGGTGGGTAAATTCCTTGCTGGTATAGCCCGTCTCTTCGGTGAGCTCGCGCATCGCCGCTGCCTCAAAATCCTCATCTTCGCCCCTGCCGCCTGCCGGAAGCTCCCAGGTGTAGCGTTCAACGGCGGGTCTGTACTGTCTGACGAGAAGGAGCTTGTCCCCGGGAAGCGCTGCCACTACGGCGGAAGCGCCCGTCCTGTGCTCGATATAATCCCAGGTCTCTATCCCTCCGTCGGGCAGAACCACCACATCCTTGTATATATCTACTATGGTACCCTTATGTACGAGATCTCTCTTTTTAACCTTTACGTGTTCCATTATGCACATTCCCCTCTATAATAGTGATCAACCCTCACATTTTGACATTGTACCATATATTGATTCATGGGTCAAAAAACAGAAAAAAAGACCGCACCCTGATATATTTCAGAAATACGGTCTTATAACATGACTTATTTGGCATAATCCGTTACACGCGACTCCCGGATAACATTGACCTTGATCTGGCCGGGGTATTTCATTTCCTCCTGGATGCGTTTGGAAATGTCCCTTGCCAAAAGAACCATCTGGTCATCGTTGATCTTGTCCGGAAGTACCATTACGCGGACTTCTCTACCTGCCTGAACAGCAAACGATTTATCGACTCCGTCAAAATCGTTGGTAATTTCTTCTAATTGTTGGATACGGTTGGTGTATGTGTCTAGTGTCTCTCTCCTCGCGCCGGGTCTTGCGGCGCTGATGGTGTCTGCAGCCTGAATAATGCATGCTATGAGTGATTCGGGCTCCACATCCCCGTGATGTGCCGCTACTGCGTTCACAATGAGAGGGGATTCTTTATATTTTTTACAGAGCTCCACGCCCAACTGGACATGTGAGCCTTCCTGCTCATGGTCTACTGCCTTGCCGATGTCGTGCAGCAGTCCCGCTCTCTTGGCGGTGCGTACATCGACACCTATCTCTGACGCTAAAAGCCCTCCCAAATGCGCAACCTCAATGGAATGCTTGAGAGCGTTCTGTCCGTAGCTGGTACGGTACTTCATGCGTCCTAAAAGCTTGACAAGCTCGGGATGAATGCCGTGAACTCCTACCTCTAAGGTAGCGGCTTCACCCTCTTCGCGGATCGTAGTCTCGACCTCGCGCTTTGCCTTTTCAACCATCTCCTCAATGCGGGCGGGATGAATCCTGCCGTCTACAATGAGCTTTTCCAAAGCGATACGCGCTATCTCGCGTCTGACCGGATCAAACGCCGAAAGCACTACTGCTTCGGGTGTATCGTCTATGATAAGCTCTACGCCTGTCATAGTCTCGAGTGTGCGGATGTTCCTGCCTTCGCGGCCAATGATCCGCCCCTTCATGTCGTCTCCGGGAAGCTGGACAACTGATATGGTAGATTCCGCTACGTGGTCTGCAGCACACTTCTGTATCGCGCCTACCACAATGTCCTTGGCCTTTTTATCGACCTCGTCCCTAACCTGGGCAAGTGACTCTTTGACGAGCCTTGCCTCATCCATCTTTACATCTTCTTCAACCGTCTTTAAAAGAAATTCCTTTGCCTGTTCGGAGGTGAGACCCGAAATACGTTCGAGCTCCTTAAGTCTCTGTTCATTCAACTTGGCGATCTTTTCACTGTCTTTTGCTATCTGTTCTTCGCGCTTGGCAAGAGCTGCTTCTTTCTTTTCAACGTTCTCCATCTTCCGGTCGATATTCTCTTCCTTCTTCTGGATACGATGCTCGCTCTTCTGTACCTCAGCCCTGCGTTCCTGGATCTCCTTGTCGAGTTCATTCTTGCGGGAGATTGACTCTTCCTTGGCGGCAAGTTCAGCTTCCCGTCGGGTATTCTCAGCGCTCTTGACTGCGTCGTCTATGATCTGACGAGCCTTATCCTCGGCACTGCCAACCTTCCTCGCGGCGACATTGCGGTGGTAGCCATCCGCAACAAACCAGGTAACCAGAACAGCAGCAACAAGCGTGATCACAACCGCGATCAGTGTCGTCTGCACAGGTGTACCTCCTATTCTGTTGTCATTGTACAAAGAAATTTTATTACAACGCTTAAAGTTTAGCGAATTTGATTATTATTGTCAAGGGTTGAGATTGGATTGGATTGAATTAGACTGGCATAGGCAGACGCAGAATAAACAGATGCCACATCTCTTAGAAGGTATCTGTTTATTCTGCTGGATGAAACTGCGCCCATCAACCTGTACAAGTAGCAATAGCTATAACTTACGCAAGTGATAATAACAAAACAACCCCATTCTCATTATTTGAGGATGGGGTTGGTGAGATTTATTTTCAAGTTCGCTTAGGATTAGTTTATCGCTTCCTCTAAAGCCGTATCATCTGCGGATTTCTTGTCCTTGGACTTGTTGGTGAGGTCGGAGTCAACGGGCTCTTGCTCTTCTGCGGAAGCTGCATTATCGAGAGCCTCTGAAGCCTTGTCTGTGCCGCTTACCTTGTCTGCTCCTGATTTGTCGGTGTCGCCTGCATTGTCTGCATCTGCGCTGTCGGCGGAGTCAGAGTCCTTATTCGCATCAGCGGGAGTGACACCGGTTGCCGGGATGTTGCTCTCTTCGGTTGTCTCAGTATTATCGGAAGCAGGATCAGCAGGAAGCGCCTCCTCTATGATTGAATCCACGGTAACCAACTCGTCGGAGGACGGCTCCAAGGGTACTTCAAGCGAATCTTCGCCGAAAGCCGCTGTCTGATCGTCTTCTATGACTGTCTCATTAGGTTCTACCTCCGGCTGTGTGCCGTCTTCTACGTCCATCTCTTCAGCGATCTGGAGAAGCTCTCCAGCGCTCTTGTTCTTAGAGATGTCTATTGTTGCCTCGTCGAGGTCATCAGAACCGGTGATATCCTTTGTGACTGCGTAGCGTCCTGCGGAGATACCGGAGTCCCTGGCTTCCTTGCGGTCTTCCATGGAAATGGTCTCAACCGCTGTCTTGACATCATCATTCACCAGAACATCGGCTGCAACCTTGGCAAGATTGTCACTCTTCTTCTCGGAACGACTGGATACAGCTACTATAACACCGCTGTCTGTTGATGCCACATATCCGTCTTCCTGAAGGACTGCGGCCGTTTTCTTAACTGCCTTGTCAAAGGTGGAGCCTGTGACTCCTGCCTTCTTCATCGTAGCGGCAAGCTCCTCACCCTTTTTGTTGAGAGGCTTAACCTTTATGACACGATCCATGCGGTTGAGAGAGTATTCTACAGAAGCATCTACATCAACAGATACATAGGAATATTCCTGAATCTGTGACAAAGCCCCGGCTGCCATGGCTACAAGTGCAACGGCTGCGGCTGCGACCCTGCGGATCGGGAACTTCTGAACCCGGGTCTTCCCTCGCACCGCAGGCATATCTATCTCCTGCCCTACTATCCCGTGCATGCGGATCTTTTCGATCGTGCCATCATCCTTGAGCACGGCGCAGTATCCGTCCCTGCACTCCAGTATTACTGCTTTCAATTTATTCCACCATTACCTTTCTGATAGATTCCATGTATTCTGACAGTAAAGGAAAATCTCCGTCTAAAATCTCTACTGCCGCGATGATATAGCGCCTGTGCCTCTCAAGAAGCTTACGGCTAACCTTGACCCGGACTAATATATCCTGGATCGGCAGAGCCTTCTGGGAACGAAGCTTGTCTCGCAAGAAATCGTTCGAGAGTACGGCAGCTACCACTCTGGCACAGCCATCCTTGGTCTTTGCAGCTTTGGGAGAAGCATCGGCAAGATCCATGAAGGAAAATCCGTAAGCCGTCAAAACCTCTCCGACACTTGCTATCTCGTCGGTAATGTCCCGCTCATCGGCGCCTTCAAAGGCCTGTTCTACGGTCTTCTGCCGAACCTCCATGGCGATGGAGCTAACCTCATCGTCTTCATGGAAATCATCAGCGTCAATAGCATAAGGCTCTAAGGAGATCTCGTTGACAAAACGCCTCTCGCTACGCAGGTAATCGTAAAGCCTGCGCCGGATGACAAGAGCTGCGAAGCCGTCGAATTCGCCCTTGCCCGGCTCAAAACGATCTATTGCGTCGTTGAAAGCCATCAGGGCAACCGACCACTCGTCATCACTCTCCGTGACATAATGTCCAACCGCTGCATATGCCCGCGACAATATGAATCTGGTATTCTCCTGCAAGAATACATTGCGATAGAGCTTATCCTCTTTGGCGCGGATAGCTCCATCCGTCAAATCAGACATTCATTCACTCCATTCTACCGGATGTGTTCGATAGAGGAGAGAGTATTTCCTCTATAATAATTCGTATGCTGCTCACGAAAAAACGGGGTATCATAAATGAAAAGAGTCTGACCTCGATCAGACTCTCTTCATATTTAAAAGTAGCGAAGGGGAGACTTGAACTCTCGACACCACGGGTATGAACCGTGTGCTCTAGCCAGCTGAGCTACTTCGCCACGCCAAAACAACGAAGTGTATTATACTATACTGTAAATGAAAATGTCAAGAGCTATTATTCGCAGCTTAAAACATTGTTTTAAGGGGCAAAAGGTCTTTTGTACCTATGATTGCAAAACGCCTCACATATATGTATAATACTAACGCTTACACATATTGTATTTTAAGGAGTTTTAGCATGATACAGGCATCAAATGTCACACTCAGAATAGGCAAGAAGGCATTATTTGAAGATGTTAATATAAAATTTACCGAGGGAAGCTG
>CAJOFN010000073.1 GCA_905233905.1 uncultured Lachnospiraceae bacterium | reverse complement strand
GATTTCTGCCTCAAGATCATAGATGCCGGATATCATATCGTCTACCGTCCGCAGGTAGCCCTCTATCATTATGAATCCAAATCCAGAGGCTATGAGGACAACACCAACAAGCTTGAACGCTTTGACAAAGAAAAGAAATTAGTACGTGAAAGATGGCCGGATGTGTTCAATAACCCTGACCCATATTATAATCCCAATCTGTCACTGCTTCGGGATGATTTTTCGTTAAATCTCAAATATGACATCTACAAGGAGGAAGTCTGACCTTGACCGGACTGACAAAATTTTTTGATCTGATCTTTACTCCCGGCAAACCGGCAATGGTGATCATGGCATCTGATAATTCTTCAGAGGGCTTTCGGTCCGGGCTGGATCACTATGCCCAAAATGCCGGTATCAAGGTCAGCTATTTTACGCCCGAAGAGGTTCTGTCTTCTAATGTCACAAACCGTTTTGAACGTATTCTGATATACAAGACATCCACGCCCGAAATGGGCGAAAAAATCCGCAGACTTTCTGAATATCTGAGTGATTCCGGTATCCTGTATTATGTTGAGGACAACCGCCTTGCTTTAAGCAGATTAGCGGGGTATGATTTTAATCCGCGGCGCTCGGATACCGGCATAATAAAAAGCGAACTGCTAAATATTGCCGGTGCCTCCGGGATGAATTGGTCGATCCTTTATCCCCATCCGGATATTTCGGATATGGAATACCTGTTTTCGGATATGCATCCGGCTGATGACGAGCAGCTCCTTCCGGCGCTGAAGGAAGGAGTCCTCCGCCCTATGTTTTTTGATGAAACAAGTGCCTTTTCGGATGCGCTAAAGGATGGCATAGCTTCAAATGTCGCCAATCAGTTTATAGCTGTTTTTTCCAAAAAAGAAATTACCACAGGCACTCTTGTTTACCGCAAATATTCAGACCGCCGGGATGAGAGATTTGCCATTGCTACCAGCATATACTCTTCAGCGGATAAGGAATTGTCCGTGACAAAAACACCTGTGGGAAGCAGGTCAGCCGGCCATATTTTAAATATGGAAAAGAACTACCACGAGCTGTCCGGTCTTTATTCCGGCAGCCCCCTTTGTATCAATAGGGTTTCCCCCAGAGAAAACAACGAGCTGCGGTTTGATCATTGCAGCGGTGTAACTCTGGAAGCAATGTTAGACAGCCGTCTTAAGGCAGATGATATGGAGGGCTTGTATCGTCTTATCGAACATCTGACAGACTTATTATCAGAATCCGGCAGATTGTTTTGCGATCCTGCTGATGCATCTGATTCTTTCAGCTATGGATCAAACCAGAGATTTACGGAATTATTCGGAGAGCTTACCAGGGCACAGGAAGAATCGATCGCCTGTGAAAAATATCTGCCCCTTTCAGATATAGATATTATCTTTTCCAATTTTATCATAAAAGATGATAGCTGGACCCTGCTGGATTATGAATGGGTAGCGGACTTTCCCATACCCTTTTCATTTCTGCTTTACAGGGCGATCTATTTTTATTTCTGCAGCCGCGCTTACCGTGACCACGAGCAGAAAAACCTGCAAAAATGTCTCGAACACTTTGGAATAAACCGCAATCTGCAGGAGCTTTATCAGCAATTTTATCTGAGCTTTGATAAGTATGTCACCGGCAGCAGCAGAACCTATAAAATGATGCTGGATGAGCTTACAGCTAAAGGATATTATATACCGGAGGCTGAGATTTTCTCCCTGCTCTGCGCTGATCGCGGCATTGTTACCGGCTCCTGCGAGGTATTTATTGATAACGGGAACGGCTTTTCACCGGAGGAACAGCTTGATATAATACCGGTATCAGATGCCGGACACCTGACCGCGGTTATCCCTCTTAATAAACCGGCAAAAGCGCTGCGCTTTGATCCCGCGGAAAGACCGGGACTTATGACGTTACACGGCATCTTTGATGAAAACGGCATTAAGCTTATAAAAAGGCCAAAAACCAATGCTGCAAAACATTCCCGTGGAAATTATTATTTTACTACTGCCGACCCGCAGGTTATAATAAGATTAGGCAGTAAGCAGCCTGTATCCATCACCATTAAGTATGATTTTGTTCCCATTTCCGACAAGCTCTGTATGGGATTAAATCAACTTTTCGGCAAAAGGCCATAACACAAACGGAGATTAAAATATGTCAAAAAAAATCCTTTCAATTTTAAGTCTTTTATTTTTGATCACGGTATTCCTTGGCACTCCCATTAACGCGGATGCGGTAAAAAGCGCGCGCAAGCCTCCGCAGAAGCGTTATACCTTTGAGGAAGTGGACGCTAAATATGTGGTTGCAGCAAAGGTAAATCTTATGGGCTTAGGCGACGGATACCATGCCAAGCTGGTTTTTGCCGCGCCAAAATCCGCTTTTTCCTTTGGAATACAATATGACAACGGCGCTGCGGCACCATATACCGGAAGGGTAATGCTTCTTACAGAAAACGTATTCTCCAACGATCCCGGCGGGCAGGAATACGACCGTCCCCGTAATATCGAGCTCAAAACCGCAACAAACTACGACCTGATGATGAGCCTGGATCGAAAGGGAAAGATCATTATTTTTCTAAATAACAAACCGATCGGCACCTATGTCAACAAAAAGCTCGTAGGGAAGAAGATCCGCACTCATGTTGAAGCATCCGGAAAGCACAACGGCGACATCGTGGATGTGGACTTTACTGAAATACGGATGAAGGAGGGTGTTATTGACGAGATCCAGGCCTTCAGGCCTTACATATTGGATAATGCAAGCAAAATAAAAAGCCGCATCGTAAACGGCTCACATGTTTACATACACGGCAAGTTATCTGATATACCAGAGGGTGCTGACTGGGGCAGCGATTATGATTCTGTGTCCGGTATAGTAGAATTCAGGCTTGATAATTAAAATTAAGACAGCAGCATCCTGTCATTATCAAAGACACGGCCTGTTGATTCCTTAAAGAGCGCCGTGAGATCCTCTACTGACAGTCCCTTTCGTTTCTCTCCTGAAAGGTCGTAGATCACACGCCCGTTGTCCATCATCAGGGTTCTGTTGCCAAGCTCCAGCGCCTGATGCATGTTGTGGGTGATCATAAGACAGGTCAGGCCTTCACCCTCAACAATTTCCTTTGTCAAGGAAAGCACCTTTTCGGCGGTTCCCGGATCGAGAGCCGCTGTATGCTCATCTAACAGCAAGAGCTTGGGGGGATTAAAGGTTGCCATCATAAGCGCAAGAGCCTGCCTCTGTCCGCCTGATAACAGCCCTACTTCGTGCTGCATCCTGTCCTCAAGCCCCATGTTCAGCCTTTTAAGGCGTTCACGAAATATTTCTTTGTCTTTTGCGGAAATGCGCGAAAGCCATCCGCCTCCGCCTGCCGCAAGGGCGAGATTTTCTTCTATGGTCATTCCCGGGGCGCTTCCGCGCATGGGATCCTGAAAAAGCCTTCCAATAACCCTTGCCCTCTTATGGTCTGATTCAAAGGTAATATCTTCCCCGTCCAGAACAATGCTTCCGCTGTCGGTCATAAAATCACCGGCTATCGCGGCAAAAAGAGTGGATTTGCCTGCGCCGTTGGCGCCAATGATATTTATAAAATCACCGTCTGCAACTTCAAGGGAAAGATCAGAAAGTGCCTGCTTTTCGCTTGCCGTTCCGGGGTCAAAGGTTTTGTTGATGTGTGAAATACTAAGCATAGGGAGCCTCCCAAAGTCAGACCCTTTGTTTCCTCTTGTATAGATTTGAATAATGCGAACGCATGTAAGGTATTGCGATAGCTGCCACGACTATTACGGATGATACAAGCTTCAGCATAAAGGCAGGCATATTAAACCTCAGCGCTATGGTATAGACAAGCCTGAAAACAACTGCTCCTGCTACAGCTCCCATTGCCCTTACGGCTATGCTTCCCTTTGCCGCGAAAACACCACCAATGAGAAGGGATGCCAAGGCGATAGTAACCATTCCCGTACCCAGGTCAATGTTTACGCTTTTCTGGGACTGGGAAAGCAGGGCGCCGGATAATCCCGTAAAGGCATTTGCAACGCAAAGGCCAACTATGGTAGTAAACGCCGGATCGACCGAAGAAGACCTTACCATATCAGGATTGTCGCCGGTTGCCCGGATCGCAAGCCCCAATCTGGTCGTTAAGAATAGGGACAGAAATGCTATTGTAAATATAACTGCCACAGCAGCGATAATAAGCTTGTACTGCCCTGAAAGCGGAGTCCCGGCAAGGGCTTCCTTTGCCTTGGAAAACACGGTATCAGTGCGGTTAAGATTAAGAAGCGAGGCATTGCCCATGACAGCGATATTTACGGAATACAGTCCTGTATTTACAACTATCCCTGCCAGAAGCGAATCTACCCCAAGCCTTGTCTGAAGGATGGCGGTCACAAAGCCGGATATCACACCGGCAGTCATGGCTGCGATTATGGACAGATAAGGATGTCCCGACAAAGCAACAACAGCGCCGACGGTTGCTCCAAGGGTGAAGCAGCCGTCAGTGGAAAGGTCGCATACATTTAACATACTGTAGCTTAGAAACAGTGCCAATACCGTCAGCGAGCTGATAAGTCCAAGCTCTAACGCTGTCTGTACAAGAGAAACCAGCATACTCATTGTCAGTCGTCGAACTCCTCTGCTGTCTGAATTTCTATGATCTGTGTACACAAGGGCTCAAATTTCGTCTTGATATCGTCAAGGTCAAAGCCTATTGCCTCACAGATCTCTGTATTTATGGTTGCAGTACCATTATCAAAGGTCTGCACCGGTGTGTCTGCTGTACCTGCGCCATTTACAAGGATATCATTGACCATGGCCGCTGTTTCTTCTCCAAGCTTCTCATAGTCTACACCGTAGCCTAAAAACGCCCCGTTTAAAGCGAAGGAATCAGCGCCGGTATAATGCGGGATCTTAGCCTCTGAAAATGTCTCATATATGGCAAGCTCCGCATTCATGATGGTATTGTCGGTAGGTGTGAACACCGCGTCAACCCCGTCGGACACAAGCGCCTTGGCTGCCAGCGCTACCTCGTCCGCATTGGTTCCGGTACGCTCCACATATTCAACACCCTTTTCGTCAAGATAAGCCTTTGCGGATTCTATGGGACCTGTGGATGAATCCTGTCCAACGTCATATAAAAGACCTATCTTCTTTGCATCGGGATTAGCTGCAAAGATAAGATTCATTACAGCATCCGAATCCAGAAAATCCGATGTCCCGGTAATATTCGCTCCGGGTGCTTCCATGGAATCCACGATACCTGTTGCTACGGGATCTGATACAGCGGCAAAAACCACCGGTATCTGGTTATCCTCTGTAGCTGCCTGCATTGACATAGCGACAGGGGTTGCTATACCTACCATAAGATCCACATCCTGGCTTATAAAGTCAGCGATTATCTGATCCATTACATTGGCGTCCGCGTTGGCATTCTGGTACTGGATGTCAAAGTCCACGTTCTCACTGTCTTCTAAATCATCAAGAGTGTCCTCAAGACTGTCTACTATCTGATTCAGGGAAGCGTGATCCATGTAATTGCATACGCCTATATTGTAGGTGGTCTCCTCAGCATCGCCTCCTCCCTGCGAAGCGGTATTGCCGGCAGCACCGCCGCATGCGCTCAGAGAGATCGTCATTGCCGCAGACAGTAATAAAGCTGTTAATTTTCTCATTGGTCTCCTCCTTTGTCTGACTGGTCGTCATTTTGATTTTTCTTCATTATTGCTTTAGCCCTGGCAAGCTTCCTTTTTTCTCTTTTAGTACGCCAGACTTCCATTAGCGGAAGCTTTCCCATTTTTTTCCTGATATATCTTACTATTACAATAATGATCCCGATCAGTGCCGCATATGGCAGCATATGTATTATCAAAAACAGCAGGCCTTCCAGAAAATCCAAGAATCCGTAGAAGGTATCTTCTATCTCGCTTACAAGCCGCTGGGTAAAGGTGTCCTTGGGAAGAGGCTTGGCATCATATTTTGAAACCTCACGGATGCTTATATTGACAAATGAATACAGCACATCTGTATCTATCTTATTAAGCCTGGTCTTGATCCTGGCGATCTCGATCTGTGTATCAGTGATCTCCTGCTGGAGCTTTAAGGCGTATTCATCATCCGTTGTCTCTGAAAGAAGCTTCATATATCTGTCATATGCCGCCTCATAAACCTCAAGGGTTGTGTTCAGATCCGTGTATTCCTGCGAAACATTATCAACCCTGGCATTCCTGGAACGTACATCTCCCAAATC
>CAJOFN010000072.1 GCA_905233905.1 uncultured Lachnospiraceae bacterium | reverse complement strand
CCGATGTCTCCGGCATGAAGCTCCTTAACCTCCTCAGCCTTTGAACCCGTAAGTATGTAAAGCTTGCCGATCTTCTCCTCAGCGTCCTTGTGATGGTTAAAGAGTACATCATCAGTCTTGATAACCCCTGAATTAACCTTGATAAGCGAATACTTTCCAACGAAAGGATCTACAATGGTCTTAAATACATAAGCTGACTTGGGCTTTGAGAAATCATAATCAGCGTCAAAGGTATCGTTGGACTTGGCGTTGATGCCTGTACACTTGCGGTTCTCAGGTGAAGGAAGATATTTGATTATATCAACCATCAGCGTGAACATTCCCCTGCAAAGGGTATTGGAGCCCATCATAACGGGAACAATGGAGCCGTCCGCGACATTAGCCCTTAAAGCCTGCCTGATCTCATCCTCTGAGAACTCCTCTCCGCCGAAGTAACGGTCCATCAACTCTTCGCTGGTCTCGGCAACAGACTCCATGAGGGCCTCACGGTATGACTCAAGATTCTCCTTAGAGTAATCCGGTACATCGCAGGGCTCTACAGTACCGTCAGCCTTCCATGCCTTTGCTCTCTGCTGGATGACATTGACATAGCCCACAAACTCTCCGTCCTTGCGGATGGGAAGATGGAAGGGAGCGATCTTCTTGCCGTAAAGCTCCTGAAGCGCCTCAACTACCTTGCGGTAGGAAGCGTCATCTATATCCATTTCGGTAACAAATACTATTCTGGGCAGGTTGTATTTCTCACAAATCTTCCATGCCCTCTTTGTACCGCTCTCAACCCCGTTCTTGCCGGATACCACTATGATCGCCGCATCCGCCGCGGAGGCAGCCTCTTCTACCTCGCCAAGGAAATCCAGAGAACCGGGAGTGTCAAGGATATTGACCTTGCAGTCCTCCCAGGGCACCGGTATTATGCTGGTGTTGATGGAGATCTCTCTGGCTGACTCCTGCTTGTCAAAATCGCTGATGGTGTTGCCCTCGGAAGGCTTGCCGGGGCGGTTTGTCATGCCTGCAAGGTAAGCCATAGCCTCTACCAGAGACGTCTTGCCGCATCCCGAATGCCCGAAAAGAGCTACGTTACGGATTTTGTCAGTTGTGTAAACCTTCATATTGTTCCCCCTTTGATATATTTTCTACAACTTGTTAATAATACAATATATCCCCCTCAAAAACAAGTGTGATATTCCCCTCCAAGCTTTACAAAATCAAATAAAATTAGTATGATACGATGGTTGATACAGCGAAATCCCATGAAAGAGGTGTGATATATGATAATCGTCTTAAAACAAAGTGCCGGGGAGAACGGTCTTAACAGGGTTGTTGAACATATCGAAAAGGAAGGCCTCTCCACCCATATTTCCCAGGGAACAGAGGTCACTATCGTCGGAGTTGTCGGGGATAAATCCAGGCTGGATATAGACCGGCTCAAGGCTTCTCCCTTTGTGGAACGCGTCATAGCCGTAACGGAAAGCTACAAGCTGGCAAATCACAAGTTCCACCCCGAGCCCACCTCCTTTAAGGTGAAAAATACCTCTATAGGGCCTGATAACCTTACTGTTATGGCAGGTCCCTGCGCTGTGGAATCCTTAGAGCAGATGCTTACCATTGCCCGTGCCGTAAAGAAGTCCGGCGCCACCATACTCCGCGGCGGAGCCTACAAGCCCCGTACCTCGCCCTACTCCTTTCAGGGGCTTGAAGAGGACGGGCTTAAATACTTAAAGGCTGCCTCCGATGAAACAGGGCTTGCCACGATCTGTGAGGTCACAAGCGCCCACGCAATCGAATCCGCCGTAAAATATGTTGACATGCTCCAGGTCGGAGCCCGTAATATGCAGAATTTCGAGCTTTTAAAGGAAATAGGCAAATCCTCTCTGCCTGTCCTTTTAAAGCGCGGCATGAGTGCCACGATAGACGAATGGCTCAACGCCGCGGAATACATAATGTCCGAGGGCAATACAAATATAGCCCTCTGTGAACGCGGGATCCGTACCTTTGAGACCTCAACCCGCAACACCCTTGATCTGTCTGCTGTTTTAGTCCTGAAGGAAAAGACCCACCTTCCCGTCATCGTAGACCCTTCCCATGCCACAGGCGTCAGAAACTACGTGACTCCTCTATCAAAGGCAGCCGTTGCCTGCGGTGCCGACGGACTTATGATAGAGGTTCACAATGACCCCGAGCACGCCCTTTCAGACGGTCCTCAGTCTCTCACCTTTGATCAGTTCGACGAGGCCATGGAAGCCCTTGCTCCCTATGCAAAGTTAAGCGGAAGAGGCTGATATGTATAAAAAGATCGGATTTATAGGCTTAGGACTTATCGGCGGCAGCATTGCAAAGGCAATACGCCAGCATCATCCCGATATTGAGCTTTTTGGTCACGCAAGCAGGATCTCTACGATAAAAAACGCCCACTCTGAGGGCGTGATCCGTAATGACGGATTTCTTCCGCTGGAAGAATTTGCCAAAATGGATGTTGTATTCCTCTGTGCCCCGGTAAAGCTTAATATAGACTATCTTGAAAGGCTTGCCCCCATGCTTGGTGAGCATACTCTTGTAACCGATATTGGAAGCGTTAAGGGCAATATACATGATAAAGCACAGAGCCTTGGCATATCCCGCTGCTTCATCGGCGGACATCCCATGGCAGGCTCTGAGAAGGACGGATTTTTAAACTCAGATCCTCTTCTTTTAGAGAATGCCTATTATCTTCTTACCAGAGGCTCTGATACAGATCAGGAGCAGTTTAACGGGTTTTCTGATTTCATAGCCACACTGGGAGCACTTCCTCTGGAAACCGATCCAAAGCTCCACGACCACGCAACGGCTGCAATAAGCCATCTGCCCCATATCATTTCTGCCGCGCTTGTGGGACTTATCAGGGACAATGATACTCCTGACGGTCTCATGCGTACCATTGCCGCGGGAGGCTTCAAGGATATCACCAGGATCTCCTCATCCTCTCCCGTTATGTGGCAGAATATCTGTATGGACAACCGCGAAGAGATACTCAGGCTCGTGGATATGTACTCCCGCGCTCTTGACGCGGCAAGAAACACGGTTGCTTCATCAGATGAAGCAGGTCTTCTTGAGTTTTTCTCCCATGCCAAGGATTACAGGGATTCT
The DNA here is from genome assembly GCA_905233905.1 of uncultured Lachnospiraceae bacterium. Classification (GTDB taxonomy): domain Bacteria; phylum Bacillota; class Clostridia; order Lachnospirales; family Lachnospiraceae; genus RGIG4930. The sequence continues at coordinate 3,753 of CAJOFN010000072.1, read as the reverse complement.
CTCAAGCTTCCCGGCAAGGGCATCATTCCCCACACCTATGATTTCTATCTGAATCTGGAGGATGAATCAGGGCAGATAGCCATAGTTGCCACCATCCTTGCAGCCGCCAGGGTAAGCATCAAGAATATAGGGATCATACACAACCGTGAATTTCAGGAAGGCGTCCTTCAGATAGAGGTTTACGATGAGGAGTCCATGAAATCATCCATGAAGCTTCTTACAGAACACGGATATCACATTTATTTGAGGAAATAATAAAATGAAATCTATCATCGTAAATCCGGCATCAGGACTCCGCGGCGAGCTTACTGTCCCGGGAGACAAATCAATTTCACACCGCGGCATAATGTTCGGTGCCATTGCCCAAGGCACTACCCGGCTTTCGGGCTTTTTGGACAGCGCGGACTGCCGTTCAACGATCAACTGCTTCCGTTCCCTTGGGATAGATATTGATACCGGTGGCGGGGAGGTTCTTGTACATGGCAGGGGCTTGCATGGTCTTAATGCGCCAGCTTCCGTACTCGACGTCGGAAACAGCGGCACCACCGCCCGCCTGATATCCGGAATACTCTGCGCAGGCGATTTCACCTGCACATTAACGGGCGATTCCTCAATCCAAAAACGCCCCATGAAACGCATCATAGACCCGCTTTTGGCTATGGGAGCAGATATATCATCCGTAAACAATAACGGCTGTGTCCCCTTAAGTATCACGGGCAGAAAGCTTTCAGGCATCACCTGGGAGTCTCCTGTAGCTTCCGCCCAGGTCAAATCCTGTATCCTTTTGGCAGGATTATATGCCACCGGTGATACCACCGTTACTGAGCCTGCGATTTCAAGGGATCACACGGAGCGTATGTTAGGCGCTTACGGCGCAGCCTTGACCCGCAGCGGCAATTCCGTAACCATAAGTCCGGCAGCAGAGCTTCATGCTCTTGATATAAACATTCCTGGAGATATATCCTCCGCTGCTTATTTCATAGCTGCGGCGCTGATCTGTCCCGGCAGCGAGCTTACCATAAGAAATGTCAATATAAATCCCACCAGGGCCGGCATCTTAAAGGTAATCGAACAGATGGGAGCCAATTTTTCCTTAGACAATGTCCACACCGATTCGGGCGAGGAATGTTGCGATATAACAATCCGCTCATCTTCTCTCCATGGCACAGTGATCGAGGGTGATATCATCCCCACTCTGATAGACGAGTTACCCATCATTGCCGTTCTTGGAGCCTTTGCCGATGGTACTACCATAATCCGTGACGCCGCAGAGCTTAAGGTCAAGGAATCCGACCGCATCGCTCTTATTTCGGATAACCTCTCTGCTTTAGGCTGTGACATCACTCCCACAGAGGACGGAATGATAATAAACGGCGGACGCCCCCTTACAGGATGCAGCATCCGTACCGCCTCAGACCACCGCATAGCCATGTCCTTTGCAGTCGCTGCCTTAAACGCAACAGGCAGCACCACCATTGACGATATGGCCTGTGTATCCATCTCCTTTCCCGATTTCTTCGATCAGCTTTTTTCACTTTCCAATTAGCATAACAAAAACAAAACGGAGAGCCGCAAAGCTCTCCGCCGTATTATGCATATGATAAGCGTTTCTTACTTGATAGCTCCGTCTACCATACCCGCAATGATCTGCTTCTGGGCGATCAGGAATATGATAACCATCGGAGTGATCGTAAGCAGCGCCGCTGCCAGGATCAAATTCCACTGGGTTACAAATGAGCCAACGAAAGACTGAATTGCAACCGGAAGGGTCTTAACCGCGCTGTTTGAACCAAGCAGCAGTGAAGGCAGCAGGTAGTCGTTCCAGATCCACATACCGTTAAGTATGGATACCGTAACTATAACCGGCTTTAACAGCGGGAAGATAATGCGGAAGAAAATCTCCTCCGGAGGACAGCCGTCGATGGATGCTGCCTCTTCCAGCTCGTAAGGGATACCCTTAATAAAGCCGTTAAGGATGAATACCGTCATTGCACCGCCGAATCCGCAGTAAGCGAATATGGTACCCGGTATCGACCTTAGCATCGGGATACCGATAAAGTTGCCCGCGTCACGGAAGGTGGAAATAAGGGCAAGCATTACCGCCTGGAACGGGATGATCATGGATGCTATGAAGGTAAAGTAGATAACCGTAGACCATGTGGTCTTGTTACGGCAGATTACCCATGCAGCCATGCCGCCGAACAGCGCCAGAAGGATGAGCGAGATAACCGTAATAACAACGGATGATCCCAAAGCATACCAGAACTGGAAGTGAACGTTGTGGATAACATCGTTTATGTTGGTTCCAAGCTGTGATAATGATACACCGTTCATGCTTACAGGGTCCTCAGTAATGTACATGGGAGCCTTGCAGGCATTTACTAACACCAGATAGAACGGGAACAGTATGTAGATGGCGATGCACAGCGCGATAACAAATGATATAACCTTTGTCGAAGTCTTAGGTTCCGTATTCATTACATCTCCACCTCCTTACTGCTTGTCAGGCGTACCTGAAGGATGGATACAGCGGCAAGGATGATGAAGAACATAACTGCCTTAGCCTGTCCAAGTGAATAGTCATTCTGGTTGATAGCTGTCGTATAAATGTTAAGCGCCAGCATTTCTGTACCGTTGGTAAGTCTCGTTCCCATGAAATCCGTGACCGTACCGTTACCGCCTGTCAATGCAAGGTTTACATCGAACATCTTGAAGGCGTTGGTCAGAGTAAGGAATGAGCAGATAGTGATCGTGGAAGCGATCATGGGTATCTTGATGCGGAAAAGAGTATCAACCGCATTGGCGCCGTCAATAGCGGCAGCCTCTATAACCTCACGGGGAACGGTATTTAAGCCCGTGATATAGATCAGCATTATGTATCCTGCGTACTGCCATACATAAACTACGATTATGGCAAAGAACGCAAGCTTTGTCTCTGACAATACCGAATAGCTGTAGTCAAACAGCGCGGCTGTAAAATTAACCAAAACCTTTGAAAAAGCGAACTGCCAGATATAACCAAGTACAATACCGCCGATAAGGTTGGGAAGGAAGTATGCAGCCCTGAAGAAGCCTACACCCTTTAACTTGGATGAACAAAGCAGCGCCAGCAGGAATGCAACCACATTAACAACTATCATGTTTACGATAACAAATCCTGCGGTAAGTAAGATCGAATAAATGAATGCAGGCTGTTTAAATGCCCTTGCATAATTGGCAAGACCCACAACCTCTTTTATTCTGATACCATCCCAGTCGGTAAAGGAATATCCGATACCAAGAATAAGAGGGATGATAACTGTTACCAAAAAGGTGAACAGAAGCGGGAAAAGGAAGATAAAATTGATTATATTCCTGTGCTTTGTCTCTGTCGGATACTTGTATAATCCGAACAATACCAGAAGCGCACCGACAACAAGAGCAGATCCCCTTATCCCTGAAAGCTTAAAGCCCAGGAAGAAAATATCAAGCTCTTTACCTGCCATATAATCAAGATAGAGTGCCATAACCATGAGCACGACACCCACCACCAGACAGCAGATTGATAATGCACGCTTGCCGGAAGTATTATCATTCATATGTATACCCCCTTTTATTAGTATGATACGATTAAAAAGGGCGGCGACCTTTGCCGCCGCCCGTCGTATACCGGTTATAAGTGCGTCCGGGTAACTGTCCCTCAGCGGAACATCCTGCACCACTCTTACAGTATCATGTATTACTGTGCGTAGTAGTCTGTGCAGACCTTCTGAA
>CAJOFN010000071.1 GCA_905233905.1 uncultured Lachnospiraceae bacterium | reverse complement strand
AGTTGGCTTTGGCCTGGAGAATCTTGTAAAATTTGCAAAAGAGTCAGACTGCGACATTGCTATGTTCGGACACACTCATGTCCCTGAGATAACCGAAGAGGACGGCATAACCATCTACAACCCCGGAAGCATATCACTTCCGAGGCAGAGCGGCAGGAAGCCGACCTTTATGATATTAGATGTGGATAAGGATGGAGAAGTGCATGCTGCACTGAATATGCTAAAATAAAATTTAATTTTTCTTTGAGAAGAACTGATCCAGATTGTGGAGAAGCTCTTCTTTTTCTATGGTCTTTAGCAGGTAGTTCTGGGGCTTTAAGCTCATTACCTGCATAACACTGTTCTTGTCGCTTTTTCCTGTGAGAAAGAATACCGGTATGGAAGCGGTCTCAGGATCGCTTCTTAGCATCTCAAGCACCTGGGGGCCGGAGGTGACAGGCATCTCATAGTCAAGCAGGATCAGGTCGGCTGTATTCATTCCAAGCCATTTAATAGCCTGAAGACCGGAATTTGCCATGGAAACCTTGTAGGTACCCTTGATCCATTCCCTGATTAGCCCCATGTAGGAGGGGTCGTCATCCACTATGAGTATGCTCTTTTTGCGCTCTGCCGAAGAGAGCTTGTTCATATGGGCGGACATGGTACTGATGAAATCAGAGGTATCAAGAGGCCGCAGAAAAGTCTTTAATATAAGATCGGAGGAGAGATAGGCGACGGTCTCCTCGGCGTCTGACTTTTCGCCGATAAGGGCGATCTTCTTGTCGGTTTCGGTCAGCTTGTCTGCTAAATAGTGCATAAGATCGGGCTTTACATGCTCTGAATTATCCAGATAATATGCAAGAACCGCGGCACGACTAAAAGCGGCATCGATATTGGTTATCTTTGCCGGTACAAAAAATGCCTTTATATTAGCTTCTTCGAGTTTTTTGAATAATACCCTGATCAGAAAAGATTCCTTTTCCCCGATGAGCATTATCTCATTCTTAGTTGGATTCATGCTTTTATTTTATATCTTTATGCCCCAACCGTCAATGACAGCATTGTTATATGAAATAAAAAATGTTATAATTTTACGGGTATGGGGGTTATTATATGTTTTCTTTGAAGAAGCGGGAAAGTATTATTTTACTTATATTTTCTGTCTTTTTAAACCTTATCGGCAGGTATTTTGCGTCAGAGCTCTCACTGCCGATATGGCTTGATTCTGTTGGCACGCTTTTGTCGGCTATTCTTATGGGGACAGTGGGCGGAGCCCTTGCCGGCCTTCTTACCAACCTTATCATAGGCATCCCTGACCATGTGACCTGGTTTTATGCCGTAGTCAGCGTTGCTGTCGGTGCTTCTGTGGGACATTTTTATCCCAGGGATCGCTCCAGGGAGCTGTTTTCTGTTGTATCCACTGCCTTTTCCGCGGGCTTTATTGCGGTTGTCATCTCCACTCCCCTGAATGTTTTCCTTTACAATGGTTACACAGGCAATCTCTGGGGAGATGCCCTCTTTGATCTGCTTTCCATTGATATTTCCATCCCGGCCTTTAACAGCTTTTTTGCGGAGGCCTTCGTTGATATGCCTGACAAAGCCATTTCCATTATTCTTGCGGTGATAATAGCGGATATCATCACGGGAGCTGCGAAAAAGCCGGATTTATTAAAGATAATTTTAATATCATTCGCATTGCCCGGACTCTTTGCCTTTGAGAGTAATGCAGAGGATTTTGAGGCTGATTATGAAACCGTCACCTATGATACCCAGGACGGCCTTGATACGGCGGAGATCAACGCCATAGCCCAGACCCCCGATGGTTTTATGTGGGCGGGTACTTATTCCGGGCTTTTCAGATCCAACGGCAGCAAATTCGAGAGGATAACCCTTGATGAGCGTATCTATAATGTCATGCGGCTTTATGTTGACTCCAGGGGGTGCCTTTGGATAGGGACCAATGACAGCGGCGTGGCGTGCTACGATACCGCGACCGGCGGGATCAGGTTTTATACCATGGATGACGGGCTTGCGGCCAATGCCATAAGGGGAATCTGTGAGGACTTGAATGGCAATATCTGTATCGGTACGGTCTCCTTTGATTCCATCATAACCCACGAAGGCGAAGTCACCACTTATGACCACAACAGCGATATCTACGGTGTCCAGTCCCTTACAAGCTGCGGCGGAGGTCTGATGGCAGGTGTTACCAACGGCGGCACCCTGTTTTTCGTAAAGGACGGCAATCTTGTTTATAAGCACCCCAGGGGCACGGATGACGGAATATATTACACAGCCGTAGGAAGTGACGGCTTTGGCAATGTAATAGCCGGCACCAGCGGCGGAGAGGTTGATAAATATATTGTCCGCCACGGCAGACCTGTATTCAGGGAGACTATCGGTTCCGGGGGACTCACCTATATCAATGACCTGCACTATGCCGGAGACTTCGGAGGTTATTTTGTCTGTGCGGAAAACGGCATGGGCTTCTGGGATGCCTCTGATGACAAGGTGACGATCCTTACCAAGGATGGCTTCGACAGCTCCATATGCGATGTGTGCGTGGATTTACAGGGCAATATCTGGTTTGGCTCCAATAAACAGGGGATGATGCGTTTTTCCTGGAACCCCTTTGACAACATCTTCAAAAAAGCAGGCATGGACGGCGATGTTACCAATGCCCTTCTTATCAGCGGCAATATTCTATACGCCGGGACCGATGACGGCGTGATCGCCATGGATCTTAAAAAGCACAAAAGGCTTAAGCCTGACTATCTGAAGCAGTTTAAGGGCGTAAGAGTCCGCCATATGATGGAGGATTCTGCCGGCAATATCTGGGTGTCCACCTACGGACAGGACGGCCTGGTATGTATTCATCCCGATGGGGCTTCAGATATCTACAATGAAAAGGACGGCACCATGGGAGGCAGGTTCCGCTCCACCATAGAGCTTAAGGACGGCAGGATACTTGCCGCGGGCAACATGGGTCTTTCCATTATCGACAAAGGGGTTGTCACAGCCACCATCGGTGAAAAAGACGGGCTTTACACGCCTCAGATCCTGTCTATGTACGAAAAGGAGGATGGCTCTGTTCTTGCGGCTTCTGACGGTGACGGGATCTACATTATAAAAGATGACAGGATAACCGGACATATTGGCACGGAAGAGGGTCTGGAGACCCTTGTGGTTCTTCGCGTTGTTCCCTGTTCTGACGGTTTTATTTACGTCACCAGCAATGCCCTCTATCATGACGATGGCGCTTCCATTACAAGGCTTGACAGCTTTCCCTACAGCAACAACTACGACATCTTCATCACCGACGACGGTATGTGCTGGATCACTTCAAGCGCGGGAATATATATCGTGCGCGAAGAGGATCTGCTTGCAAATGGCGATTACCGGTATGTGCTTCTCAACCGCAACCGCGGCTTTTCCACCACATTCACGGCAAATGCCTGGAACGGCTGGGATGGCAGCCTGCTTTATCTATGCTGTACAGACGGTATGCGGAGGATTTCCCCCGACAACTACAATTCCTTTGACGAAGCCTACCCCATAGATGTTTCGGGCATCAGTGCAGAGGATCAGCCAGTCAAAAAGACAGACGGCAGATACATCATCCCTGCTGTTACGGGACGTATCAGGATGGAGGTTGCTGTCTTAAACTACACCTTCTCCAATCCTCTCCTGCATGTATATCTTAAGGGAAGCGGGGATGAGGGAATGACCTGCTTCCAGAACGAGCTTGCTCCGCTTACATTTAACAAGCTTCCCGGCGGCGATTATGAGCTGTGCGTGCAGGTTCTTGATGAGAAGGATGGCAGCGTGATACGAGAAGAGCAGTTTACCGTCAAAAAAGAAGCCCTCATGTATGAAAAGCTTTATTTCAAGCTTTATCTGATGTTTGTATGTGTAATGCTTCTGGTATTTTTGGGCTGGTATGTGGGGAATCTCCGCCAGAACGCAGCCCGCGTCAGAGGTCTGCAAAAAGAAGTTGCAATGGACTCCATGACAGGCCTCTACAACAAGAATGCTTCTATAATCAAGCTTAAAGAATTATGCCAGAACACGGATGGTACTCTTCTGACAATAGATCTTGATTCCTTTAAGCTTGTCAACGACATTTACGGCCACGGCATGGGCGACCGGATACTTATCCGTTTTTCGCAGCTAATCACCTCTGCCATTGGTGAAGGCAATCTGGCAGGCCGTATGGGCGGTGATGAGTTTATAGCCTATGTAAAGGGCGAATGTGACAATGAGAGGATGGAAGCCATTACCCGGATGTTAAATGAAGAGCTTCTAATATCCGCCAGGGAATACATGGGAGAGGATATGGAAATCCCCCTTGGCGCTTCCATTGGAGCCATAAAGGTGCCTGACGATGAGGGCAAGAGAGACTTTGGCGGTCTCTTCCACAAGGCGGACAAGGCGCTCTACATGGTCAAGCAGAACGGCAAGCACGGTTATTCCTTCTACCGCAAGAATGCCGAAGAGAAAAAGCTTCTTGACGACGGAGCCAGCATCCGCAAGCTTATGACCATAATGGGAGAACGCGGGGAGGGCAAAGGCGCTTACTTCCTGGAGCTTGACGAGATGCAGATCGTTTACCGGTATTTTGTGCGTTACGCCAGACGCAGGCACTCCCAGATCCATCTGGTACGGCTTACCATCAAGGATAATGCCCGGGGAGAGGATGTCATAGATATCCCCGAGCCCATCATCGAGGGCATAGGTGAGCTTGTGGCGGATACCCTAAGGGAAACTGATATAATGACCCGCAACGGCAGACAGTACCTTGTACTCCTTACCGTCAGGAATGAGCAGGAGTGCATTGAGGTCATAAACCGTATCTTAAGTGCATGGGGCGGGCTTTTCGGCTCAGACGACTACAGTATCCTCTACGAAATGGAGCGGCTGAAGACTATGCCGGATGACGGGAACTGACTTTAATGACAGATTAAGGCACGTTCTTGCCAAATGATTGCAGCAGGGATTCTCAGGAGTTATTATAATAGGCAGTAAGCTTGTACTTATAGTATACAGGCTTGCTGCCTGTTTTGTTTTAGTTAAAGGAGGACCTTATATGAAGGAGAAAAGGGATCTGAAGAAATTCCTGGCTCTTTTCATGGCAGTTGCCATGGTAATGGCAAGTGGTGTCTTTGTCACCACGCAGTCATTCAAGGCGACCGATGATGAAAGCTATGAAGATGAGGTAACCGAGGATTTCGAGGAGTACACCGGAGACTCTGAGGAGGAAGAATACACCGAAGAAGTCTACGACGACTCCGAAGAAGAAGTGGCAGAGGAAGAAGTCACCGAAGAAGAAGCGGCGGACGAAGAAGTTGCCGAGGAAGAGACCTCAGAAGAGGGTAACGAGACTGCTTCCGTGCCCGTAAGATTTGACTTGAGCGGCGGCGAAGGCAATCAGCCGGATACGGTTGATACCGAGGTCGCAGAGGACGGCGGACTGCTTTTAGGCGAGCTTCCCGCGCTTGAGGATTATGTTGATGGTGACAATGTAAGGCATGTATTTGTTGGATGGAGCCTTACAGAGAATGCCTCCGAGCCTGACACAGAGTTTTACTGGGACGGCTCTGATGAGGTTGCGCTCTACGCCGTATGGGAGCAGGAAGAGCCTGCCGAAGAAGAGACAGCCCTGGAAGAGGTTTCCGAGGAAGCCGAAGAAGCTGTAGAGGAAGAAACGGCCGAGGAAGAGACTGTCGAGGAAGAGGTCGCGGAGGAAGTGACCGAAGAAGAGGCTGAGGAGAACGAGGCTGTTGAGGAGACAACCGGGGAAGAGACCGTAGAGGAAGAGACGGCCGAAGAATCCGAGGACAAAGAAGACAAAGAGGATCAGGACTCCGAAGACGAATCCAAGAAGGATGATTCCGAAGAGACAGTAGAGAACTCCGAAGAGCAGACAGAGGAGTCTGCTGAGGAACAGTCCGCGGAGGAAGCTTCCGAAGAGCAGACCGAAGAGACTGACGCGCAGGCAGCCGAAGAGGTTGTTACAGAAGCATCAGAAGAAGAGCAGCTTCTGTCTACCTATGTAGCAGGAAACTTTTCCGAGACTACGGCAGGCGGTATCACGGTCAATGTTGCCTACGATGAAAAGGTATTCCCTCCCGGAACTACCATGAAGGTTACAGAGCTGTCCAATGAGGAAGCGCTTGATGCCGTAAGCGGCAAAGTTGATAATGCTACAGAAGCAAGGGGTGTGGACATTACCTTCTACAACGCCGAGGGTGAAGAGATCCAGCCTTACAATGGCGCAGAGGTAAGTGTATCACTGACCCTGAGCCAGCCTATGAGTACCGAAGATCAGACCATAGTTCATGTGGGAGACTCCGGAGACACTAACACCGTAAGCGGTGATTCTTCATCAACCGGTGCTGAGTTTAAGGCTACAAGCTTTTCTACATATATCATAGTAGGTGGGACAACGCAGACTGCCGATAATCACACCTACGAATACAACATCCAGCCCAGCGACAGCCTTACCCTGACCTCCAATGTCCAGAGTACAGCGGGAAAGTATTTAGGCGGAACCTGGGCAGTAGCATCAGGCGATGATATTGTATCCTTTGCAAAAGGAGCTAACACCAATCCTGAGGAGTCGGAAACGGCTCCTTCGGTTGGTATCAAGACCAGCGGCAAATCAGGGGATGCTGCCGTTACCTTCACTTACAAGTTAGGGAAGAATGAATACACAGACACATACAACATCCACGTTAAGGGGTATGTGTTTCATTTTAATGCAAACGGTGCAAGCGGCTCTATCGAGGACATGGCAGCTACCATCGGCTACAGCGGTTCTGCAAATGTAACCCTTCCCGATGCGGGAGGTCTTTCACGTCCCGGTTATAACTTCAAGGGCTGGTCCATGAAGCAGGATCATATGACCGCAGGTCAGCGCTTTGGATGGTTTGCTTACACCAC
>CAJOFN010000070.1 GCA_905233905.1 uncultured Lachnospiraceae bacterium | reverse complement strand
TCATCTCCACCGCCGGAGGACTGTCCGCCGCTTTCAAGAAACGCGTTTATCTTCTTGATAAGGACATCATTGTCCTCTGTACCTTCGTTGGAGGTCTCCTTGACAGTCTCAAGATACCCCTCAATGGCATCAAGACATTGAAACATGATATCAATGAGCTCGCTGTTTACCTTGATGGTATCGTTGCGCACCTCCTGGAAAAGATTCTCCATGTCGTGGGTAAGGTGCTGCATGCGCTTAAAGCCCATGGTACCAGCCATACCCTTAAGAGAGTGAGCTGCACGGAAAATTTCATTGACAGTATCAGCATTCTCCGGCTCCTTCTCCAATATCATGATATTATCGGACAGTGCCTGAAGATGCTCATTGGTCTCATCAATGAAGATGTCCAGATATTGACTTACATCCATAACTTATACCCCCAATTTCTTTGTGATGGCACTTGATATCTGTGTGATGGGCTGTGACTCATTGGAAAGCCCCGCCTGGTCTGCCGCTTTGGGCATACCATATACTACACAGGTATCTTCACTCTGTGTGATAACGTACAGATCCTTATCCCTGCCAAGAGATTTGATGCCGGCGGAACCGTCGGCTCCCATACCGGTAAGCACAGTACATATTATATGATCAACATTTACCTTGCGCAGCGACTCATACATGACATCGGCACAAGGTCTTAAGTTGTTCACCGGCGGGTCGTCAAATACCCGGCACGCAAGCTGCCCGGAAGCATTGTTTACGATCTCTAAATGCCTTCCGCCCGGAGCAATGTAGACCGTGTTCTTGACAAGAACCTCTCCATTCTCCGCCTCCTTTACGGAAAGCTTGGATTTGGCATCAATGCGTTCGGCAAGCGACGCGGTAAACCCCTTTGGCATGTGCTGTACTATCACCATGGGAACTCCGATATTCTTCGGAAACATCGGGATCAGGGTGTGCAGCGCCTGAGGACCGCCCGTCGAGCTTGCTATGGCAACAAGCGAATATTTACCTGTGTAACCTGACGACGGCGCACTCACATGCGTCTGGCCTCCTGTGTGTGATGAAAGTGTTCCCTTGGTATTCTGATGCTTCAGGGCTCTGGATGTAAGTATGTCTCTTGACGGAGCATTGCCTGTGGGAACTCTCCTGTTCCTTGATGCGGCAGAAGCATCGGAAGACGACCTCTTGCCGGGCTGATATGTCCTGGAAGCAACCTTGCCGTCACCTACCGCGTAGTGAAGAGCGTCAGTAAGTGTCTTCTCAAAATCCGGCCTCTCCGTAGGGGAAAGCCTGAAGGGCCTTACCATGAAATCCTTTGCCCCCAGCCCCAAAGCCGTTTGGGAAAGCATTTCATTCTCAACACTGATGGCAATGACAGGAGTACGGTTGCCGTCCTTTTTGAGCCTCTGGAGTATCTCCTTGCCTGAAGCCTTTGGCATCAGCATATTCAGCGTAACGGCATCGTACTTGTTCTCTGACAGATGCTTATAGGTCATCTCTCCGTCTGTACATACATCCTTCGCAGAGAAATTCTGTACGGAGTTGATTATATCACACATGAGCTTCCTCATGAGTGCAGAGTCATCCGCAACTAAAATATTATACATTTATCCACCCATAACCTTCCTGCGGATTCTTCGTTCTTCTTCAAAAATATATCTTATCAGCACTTCCTGCAGCCTTGAATCCTTAAACAGGACCTTGACCCTGTAGGCCTTATGCTGCCTGTCCTCTGTCATTCCGCTTCCTACGAGCTGCCCTATCAGCGCCACCATCCTGCTTTCTCCGGCAACATCTATGGCAAATCTCAAAAACAGGTACTGCACGTCCTCAAATTCATAATCCGTGATAAACCTCATGCCGCCGCCGCTGATATTGACTATGGTACCTTCTCCCATTTTAATACCGTCAGCCGACTCAATTATCTGCCTGACCTCTGCCATGGTCGCAGCTTCCCCTGCCCTGTCGTCAAGTGTGAGAAATGAGAGGGGAACAGTAACATTAAGCCTGTAATACTCCCTGCGCTGGAACTTTTCAAGGGGAGTGACGAGTTTTGCGCATACCAGCGAAAAACCGCCCTTTCTAATGCGCTTTGTCATCTCGCCTTCGGCCTTTAAGAGCAGCCTGTCCATTGTAAATACAAGCTCATATCTTAAGCCCATAGGGATCAATACAACCTTGCCGGCTCTCATGGGCATGTCCAGCAAAAGCGTTCCGTCTTCTTCTATGTCGTGGATTCCCGACACATAATGCTCGTTGTCGTCAACCCTTCCATTCCTGCTTACAAGCTGAACCGGGCGCATATCCACCTTTGCCCCGGGGTGTAGAGTTAATTCTGAATACAGCATCCTTATGATCCCCTTTGCTTAACCGGTATAAAAGATCTGAAAAACCGTGATATTCCCCATTTGTATTGTACCGAGCTCTCCTCGTCCAAAAGCTTCGCCGCAGCCTCTTCAAAGGCCTTTGAGGCACGGGAGGAAGGATTTGAGAGCGATATTATTTCCTGTGATCGTACAGCCTTTTCAAGAGCCGTATCCGCAGGCACCATTCCCAGGTATGAAAGCCTTCCGTTCAAAAATCTCTCCACGATGGAAGAAAGCTTGTCATAAATTGCCCTGGCTTCTTCGCTGTCGCTGACCCTGTTCGCTAAAAGGTGGATATTTGTGCCGCCCTCGATGAACCGTGGATCATTATAAAGTCCCTTGACAAGCGAATAAGAATCCGTAAGCGAGCTTGGCTCCGGAGTGGATACTAAAACCACCTCCGGGCTGGCAACCACAAAATCCATTACATTGGAGCCCACACCGGCGCCCGTGTCAATGATCAGGATATCCGTAAGGTTGTTAAGCTCCGAAAGGGAACGGATCAGTCCCTCAACCTGATCGTGTCCCAGATCGTTAAGCCCGACTATACCTGATCCTCCGGAGATAAAGCCTATATCCATAGGACCTTCCGTTATTATATCAGATATACGCATACTGCCGTATATCACATCCTTAAGGCTGTAAGTGGGAACCGTCCCAAACATTACCTCAACATTGGCAAGCCCGAAGTCTGCGTCAAATATGATAACCCGCTTTCCCATCCTCCGAAACCATACCGCAAGGTTCACCGCCGTATTGGACTTACCTACGCCGCCCTTGCCGCTGGTGATGGTGATTACCTTGGCGTTCGCCACATCTATCTGATTCTGCTGCTTGATAATGTTGCGCAGCTCCTCTGCCTGATCTCTATAATACACCCTTTACGCACCTCCAAGCAAGTTACGAACCATTTTTTGCGTATCAATGATCTCAATATCACTTGGTACGCTCTGACCAGTCGTAACATAGGAAAGCAGCTTGTCTGCGTAAAGCCTGATATTTAATACATTTCCATGCACGTTAGTCTCGTCAAGCTTGGTAAAGATCAGGTCAAAATCCGTAAACTCCTTGTAGGTGTCCACTATCTCCTTAAGATCCCTGTATTTTGTTGTAGCGGACAAAAGAAGATAAACCTGCTTGTCATACTTATCGCTTAAAGACGAAAGCAGTGCGGCAATGGAAGCTCTCTGCTCCTCATCCCTGTGGGAAAATCCCGTAGTATCCACAAGGATAAGATCGTACCTGGAATACTTTTCGGAAATTTTTTCGTTTATGTCGTCCTGCTCATATATTACCACAACATCAATCTGCATGAGCTCCCCGTACACGGAAAGCTGCTGCTGGGCCGCTATCCTGTAGGTATCTGCCGTAAAAAGCGCAACCCTCCGCTTCTGGTTAAGCTTAAACTCTGATGCTATCTTGGCAATGGTGGTAGTCTTTCCCACACCCGTAGGCCCGACGAAAAAAACAACCTTTGGCTTCTTTTCCCTTATGGTTACAGGATTGATCGGGCCAAATTTAAGCACCAGCTTCTGGTAGACAAGATTTAACGCGGTTTCTATGTTGTCTCCCATAGCATCCACATCCAGATCTGCCATGACCTGGTTGATGTATCTTTCATCTACTTCGTGATCTAAAAGCATATTGTAGATAGCTTTTATTATGGCATTTGAAGAAGTCCCTGTATTTATATCGGATAATTCTTCCCTAAGCTTAGCCGTTACAGGCGGCTGCCTGCGCTCCGGTTCCCTTACCTCGGCAGGCTCATAACGGTTTACATGCCTCACCCTTCTTCCTTCCCTTGTGTATTCATCGGAAGCAGGGTCATTGTATTTGATTATGGTAGCATTCCTGTCATAGGTTGAAGCAGCGGCTCTGTTAAAGCCTCCGTCCGCGTCCGCGGCTTTTACCATCTGGCCTATTTCACGGAAGGCCTCTCTTAAATTCTCTTCATCCTTAGGGCTTACAACAGCCTCATTATTACCTGCCGGCTGCTGGATGGGCTGCGGCATGCTTCTCGGTGATGAGCTCTGCGCCATCTGAACACCGGTGGTAACAGGCTTGTTTTCGCCTGAAAGCTGTTCAAGGTTCAGCTTCTGGTCCGCTACGGCCTCAAAACGCCTCATTCCCTCTGCCTGGGTATTCCTGGCGGACTCCACCACCTCCATATAGCTTGGCGCCGGCGAATCATCCTCCACGGCAGCGGTAACCTCATAGGTTTTAGCCTGAAATACAGCTAAAGGTCCTGAACCCCTGATCTCCTTGACATTCATTACGACCATATTCGGTCCTAATTCCTGCCTGGCCCTGTCCATAGCCTCTTCTTTTGTTTTGCCCAGATATTTTTTAATAGTCATACATTATGAGTTCTAACTATGCCGTAACCATGCCGACAGATTCAAGCTCGACTCCCGGCTCGACTTCATTATAGGACACAACTATCAGATCCTCAAAATAATCCTCGGACATCTTGCGGAAATACATTCTGACTATTGGTGAGCAGACTATGATCGCGTTATGTCCCAGCTCTTCAAGCTTATTGACCTGCTCTCTTGTGGCCTCCATTATCTGTCTGATCCTCTCCGGATCCATTGTAAGATAAGCCCCCTGCTCCGTCTGCTTAACGGAAGACATTATCTCCTGCTCAACCTTGGGATCAATGGTAACGACACTGTTCTTCTGGCCTTCTCCAACCATGAAATATCTTCCGGAAATAGCCCGACGCAGACCCTGCCTTACATATTCCGTAAGGACGTCCGTATCCCTTGTTGCCGGCGCGTGATCCGCTAATATTTCAAATATGGACAAAAGATCTCTTATGGAAATGCCTTCGCTTAAAAGGTTCTGCAATACCTTCTGTACATCGCCAAGAGACATCATGGCAGGAACAAGCTCCTCCACGAGTACAGGATTTGTCTCGGAAAGGTTGTTGACAAGATTTTGTACATCCTGCCGGGTCAAAAGCTCCGCAATATGGGAACGGACGATCTCCGTAAGGTGAGTAGCGATGATGGAAGGAGGATCGACTACGGTATAACCCAGGCTCTCCGCCCTCTCACGCTGCGCCTCTGTTATCCACAGCGCAGGCAGATGGAAGGAAGGCTCCTCTGTGGGGATACCTGTGATCTCCTCCTCCACATAGCCGGGATTCATGGCCATGTAGTGATCGAACATTATCTCGCCCTCTGCGACCTGTATGCCTTTGATCTTGATGATATACTGACTGGGATTGAGCTGGATATTGTCCCTTAAGCGGATTATGGGCACGACGGTACCAAGCTCTAACGCGATCTGCCGCCTTATCATTACGACTCGGTCTAACAGGTCTCCGCCCTGGTTCACGTCCGCGAGAGGAATGATACCATAGCCGAACTCCAGCTCGATTGGATCTACGGAAAGCAGCGAGACCACATTCTCCGGCTTTCGTATCTCCTCGGCCTCTGTTGCTTCTTCCTCCACTACCTCTTCTTCTATTTCAGCCTCAGCTATGGTCTGATTCATTGAATTGGCTGTAACAAGGAAGGCTATACCAAATCCCATGAACAAAACAAGGTTAAGAGGCGTAAACACTCCAAGTATAATAAGCACTCCGCCTACAAGCATAAGCACTCTGGGTATGCCGAAGAGCTGCTTGACAAGTAGACCTGAGAAATCCGCTGCCTTTGATCCCTTGGTTACCAGAATACCGGTTGCGAGAGAGATCAGAAGAGAAGGGATCTGTGAGGAAAGACCATCACCAATGGTCAGAAGTCCATAGTTGTTCAGGGCGTCTGTGACTTCCATGCCCTGACGCGCCACGCCCATAATAGTACCGCCTATTAGGTTGATACCCGTGATTATAAGACCTGCGGTAGCATCTCCCTTTACATACTTCGTAGCACCGTCCATGGAGCCGAAGAAGGCCGATTCCTCCTGGAGCTTTTCACGTCGCAGCTTTGCTTCTTCATCTGTGATGGCACCGGTGTTAAGGTCTGCGTCGATAGCCATCTGCTTACCGGGCATAGCGTCGAGGGTAAATCTCGCCGTAACCTCGGATACACGCTCGGAACCTTTATTGATAACAACAAACTGGATGATAACAAGTACGATGAATACTATGGCACCGATGATAATATCACCGCCGCCGACGAAATTACCGAAGGTCCGCACAACATTGCCCGGATCACCGGTGGATAAGATAAGTCTTGTAGAGGAAACGTTAAGCGCGATCCTGAAAATAGTCGCAAACAAAAGCATCGTCGGGAAGAAGGACATATCAAGAACTTCCTTGACGAAAAGAGTATTCATCATGATGACAAGCGCAACAGAGAGGTTGACCGCCAGCATGACGTCAAGCAAAAAATTGGGTATGGGAATGATAAAGAACAATACTGCCGCCAGGATATATCCGGCAATAGCAATGTCAGCACGCGACAATCCGGTTGAACCGGTAGATGCAGCATCCACGTTTTCTCCTCCTTCCCCATATCAATTATATCTGAACGTTTCTGTTTTTCTTACGTCTGTCTGTAAATACTACAGCTAAGATCTCCGCTACAGCCTGATAAAGCTCAGGCGGGATCTGCTGGTTGATCTCCACGGTTGCGTACAAAGACCTTGCAAGGGGCTTGTTCTCCACTATGGCAATGTCATTTTCCGCTGCCACCTCTTTTATCCTTGCAGCAACATACCCTTCACCCTTGGCTATGACCACGGGAGCATTGGCTTCCTCCGCGTCGTATTTAATGGCAACCGCCACATGGGTAGGGTTGGTGATAACAACATCAGCCTGTGGAACATCCTGCATCAT
>CAJOFN010000069.1 GCA_905233905.1 uncultured Lachnospiraceae bacterium | reverse complement strand
A
Organism: uncultured Lachnospiraceae bacterium; assembly: GCA_905233905.1. Taxonomy (GTDB): domain Bacteria; phylum Bacillota; class Clostridia; order Lachnospirales; family Lachnospiraceae; genus RGIG4930. The sequence goes on along the minus strand of CAJOFN010000069.1, from coordinate 10,351 downwards.
AAGGGAGACGGAGCCGCCTCAGCTTCCCCAAGGGGGGACATTAAATATACTCTAGGATACCGACTTATCGGGCGCGGCTCATATCATAAAAACGTCATAGAAAGGGGCGTTTTTTATGTTGTCTGTAAACGATTTGGTTAATCTGGATTCATTTCCAAATATGGACGATGTGTCATTGTCACTTTACAAAGATTTCAGCCAAGATATACTCATTAACAGGAAATTTCAGTATTTACTCGAGGATGATACTGTAGTGAATATAGAATTTTCGGAGACTTGTATTCATCATTTGTTGGGAATTCAACACATTGATCGCTCTATTTCTCCAGCCGAGTTGTTTACTAAAGTGGATCAGGGGTTGTCCTTTTCGAGTTTCGAGCAAAACGATTCTATAAAAAGAAGATTTAAAGACATGAAGCCTCGAATAAGGACGGCAACTTCTGAACCCAAGAACGAAGCTGGTTTTTTTAATCAATTATCTAATGGATAACAGGAAAGCTTTACAGTTTAGAGACGATACTAATCGTTTTGAAACAATGATTGAAGATAATATTCGAGAACTGTGTAAAAGTAGTAAATATAGAGATATAATTGGAGATGTTATTATTGTTTTTAAAGATATTTCAACAGGTGTTTCTGATGAAAAGGAGGAAGTGTATTTTTATGAGGATAATAAACCAGTAAAGACATTAAGCGAAATAAGTAATATTCACAGGAACCTGAAAACCGAAAATAGGTTTCGCCCACTGTTTTATGTTTATGTTCTGGGGAAGGACGAGGTGATTATTCCGAGAAAAAACGAATTATTATCGGATATAGGCAAATGTATTGGAGATGATTTAGGAAAAATGTTTAAAAAACTTGTTGACAGAATTCAAAAGGAGAATGAAAATTGAACGGTTTGCTGGATGGAAAATTAGAGGATAATGCTGGCTTTGTATTATATAACTTTTTGTATTCTAGAAAAGGGAAATCTTTTACAATCAATCAAATTGAGGAAGAGTTGAAGAATAGCGGTATGCCTTTGCCTAGGAGTATAATTGAAAAAGAAATAAATGGGTTTGTACGAGATGGGTTGCTTTCGCGTGGTATGAATCAATTTACAAGAATAGCAATGGGATAGAATAAGTACCCATATACGAGCGAATTTGTAAACGCCTCATAATACGTTATCGCTATATGCCTCAGAATAGAGCGTTACGATGTAGACAAACTTCCTATAGTTGCTTTTTAAGGTTACACGAAAGAACTTGTTGAGACCGGAAGGATCAGAATTGATAAAAACGCCCCCAACAAGAAAGCAATAAACGTAGAGGTGGTGTTCAGTATCCACGAGAAAATCAACAGGAAACAGGATTACCATCAAGATCGTCGACAAGGAAACCAAGGATGTTATCTGCCTCCCGATATATATTTATGACATCTATGACGTCAAGCTTTTCAGAAGAACGACCGAATCTGTGATGTTTAGCGTCCGCAAGCTGTACCATCATAAGCCGCATGTTGTGGTCAAGATTCCTGTGTTTGAAAAGTGCAAAGCAAAATGCTTGAAAAATGCAAAATACAAGCTTTGAAAAGTGCGCAACGAAACGCTTGAAAAGTGCTAAGTGATATGATATCCTTCCTTGTAGGAGGTGGATATCATGAGTTTGACTAAGGAAGGCTACAGGCCAAGGCTGATTGATACAAAGGTTGCAAGGTGCCTGAGGATTTTTGGCGCAGTTTCCATAGAGGGACCCAAATGGTGCGGAAAAACATGGACAAGCCTTAATCACGCCAACAGCGTGACTTATTTGACAGATATAAGTGCCAGAAATCTGGCAGAGGTTGATCCCAAGTATATTTTTACGAAAGAGCGGCCTCAACTCATTGATGAATGGCAGGTTGTTCCGCAGATTTGGGATTCGGTTCGTCATGAATGTGATAGTGACAGGCAAAAAGGAAAGTTTATTCTGACCGGATCAACGTCGTTGGAGAAAAAATACAAAGAGACAAAGGTCTACCATACGGGGACAGGGAGAATCGCACCTTTGCGAATGTATCCAATGAGTCTGTATGAATCAGGAGATTCGACGGGGGAGGCATCCATATCAGGGATGAGGGATGACGACGTCAAAGAAGGTTATGTAAAGAAGGTTGAACTTGATGAGCTTGCAAAACTTCTTATTCGCGGAGGCTGGCCTGAAAACATTGATATGGATGATGAGGATATAGGTGTTATCCCGGAAAGCTACATCGAAGCGATCGTGACGAAAGATATGCATGAGAGACAGCCGAAGAAAAGAAGTCCTCAGAAAATGCGTATGCTGCTCAGGGCACTGGCACGCCACGAAGCCTCGCTGGCAGGAGATCAGACACTCGTTAAGGATATCGAAGAATATGAGACGAGTGATGAGTTGATTGAAAGCAGGGCAACCATCGCCGATTACACAAGTGTGCTTGACAGTCTGTACCTTATCTCCAATCAGGAAGCTTACAGCGTACATTACAGGTCGTCAACGAGGATCGGCAAAACAGCAAAACGGCATCTTGTTGATCCTTCGCTTAGTTGTGCCTGCTTACAGCTTACAACCGAAAAACTGATGAATGATCATGCAACATTCGGGCTTATGTTTGAAGCGATGGTAGAGAGGGATTTGAGGATCTACGCAGACTACCTTGAGGGACATCTCTATCATTTCAGAGACAACATATCAGGAGATGAAGTGGATGCAATCGTAGAATTCAAAGATGGAGAATATGCAGCGTTTGAAATAAAACTCAGCGATGGAAGCATACAGGATGGAATTAAAAGCCTGTCCAGATTCTACGAGAACGTAGAAAAGAAACCGTCATATATGTGTGTTATTATCGGTCACCTTGAATCGGTAATGAGGGATCCTGAGACGGGAATATACATAGTGCCATTTACTTCTCTAAAACCTTAGCAACAAAAACAAATATCCTCTGACAACCTTTTGTTATAAATCAGCACCAGCTCAGTTTAAATAGAAGAGGCTGTGAAGCCTGGGATTTTTCAATCCCATTTTTTCACAGCCCCTACATAATAACCAGATGCTGGCACTTCACATCATTATTCAGATCATAAACTATTCCGGTCTCCGTAGCCACTACCTTGGGTCTTAAAGGATAATCGGGATTATTCTCCACCACCTTGCCGTATTCCCCATTTGAAAGACGGACTATGCTGTCAACAGGATAAAGAATGACGCTGGTAAGGAAGCTTTTCATAGCCTTGATATCCAGATCGTCAGTCATTGTCATAATGATCTCGATGGCGTCCTTTTTAGGGAAGCCCTTTTTATAGGGACGCTCAGTAACGAGCGCGTCATAAACATCTGCCACAGAGATTATCCGGGCGTAGGGATGTATTCTTGTGCCGTCAACTGCCATGGGATACCCATGACCGTTCATCTTTTCGTGGTGCTGGAGCACGCCGCTCTTAACCGCCGTGGAAAAACCGTTGTTGCCCTCAAGTATCTTATATCCGTAAAGCGAGTGGAACTTCATCTGGTGAAATTCCTCGTCTGTGAGCTTTGCAGGCTTGTTGAGGATCTGCTTGGGGATCTTGGATTTGCCGACATCGTGCAGCAGTCCCGCTATGCCTATCTCACGGAGCTCGTCCCTTTTCATGCCGTATTTCTTGGCGATTATCATTGCAAGGCTCGCCACATCAACGCTGTGCTTGAAGGTGTACTCATCTGAAACCTTAAGCTGGGCGATATCAATGGCGACAGCGTCGTACTTGGTAATGGCCTTTGTAAGCTCATCAGATACGTTGTTGGTGGTTTCGAGGAAGTTCTTGGATTCTGTATTGTCAAAAAGATACTGGACTCCTTCGCCGACTCTCTTCTTGACGTCTTCCCTGAGCGATACCTTTACCGGATCATCCACCCTGGTACGCTCTACGGCGCGCTTGGCCCTGTCAGACAGGGGAACATCAGGACCGCCGTCATCCTCTCCCTCCTGGATGATGATGGAATTGATGCCGTGTTCCTCCAGGTATTTGATGTAATGCCCCTCCAGCATGGTTCCGGACTGGATCAGGACGCGGCCTGTGGCGTCGCGGATCTGCTGCCCCAGCTTCATGCCTTCTTCAAGTTTTCGTATGCTTACCCGTTTCTGTGTAATAGCCAAAATTTTTCTCCTATATCTGAAAACCGTAGAGATTATACCACATTTTACAGGCATATGGAAAATTTTTTCTTATTATGTAACTTTTTTGTAACTTTGTAACTTTTAAATTATTTGTTGACAAGAGAAAAAGACTTTGTTATTATATCTTTTGCGTTTGAATACGTATGCGGAGGTGTCGGAACTGGCAGACGAGCTAGACTAAGGATCTAGTGGCAGCAATGTCGTGTGGGTTCAAGTCCCATCCTCCGCAATCTCAAAGAATACGGACATGGATGAACCCATGTCCATATTCTTTTGGGCTCAGGAGGATTACTCCGTATAATATTTTAAATTATATTTGACTTCTGCTTTATATCCCCGTATAATGGGATGTTGTGTGGAGTCGTAATGTATATATGTCAGCACGAGTGGCGGAATTGGCAGACGCGCAGGCTTCAGGTGCCTGTGGTGGTTTACATCGTGTGGGTTCAAGTCCCACCTCGTGCAGGATAGCATGTGCAATAGGCAGACAGCAATGTCTGCCTTTCTTATTATTATAATCGGATAATATCAATGGAAGAAATTCGCAACGAACACGAATATCAGTGGAGTACACACCTGATAGTTCTCTTCACCCATACCATCTTCTGCCTGGTTCTTGTGGTTGAGATTGCGTTATTAGGGTGGGAGCTATGGATGATCCCCCTTATACTGCTTGAGATAGCTTTATGCTGGTCACTGCATCTGAGCCAGACCTTCAGCCCCGGAGCCCGGCTTCGTATTTATGCTGTTCTTGAGATGGTCACCTTCTTTTTCTATGGGATACATGAGACGAGCTTTTCCGATATGTCTCTTGTTATACTCGTCCTTATAATGGTATATACCATGACCTCCGAGATGGAGATCATCTACGCCGGAGCAGCGACCTACTATATCACTTTGATCTACTGTCTCCTATTCGGATCAAGGGAGCAGTTCATTCCTGATGCCCTTCATGTCACCAGGCTTCTTCTCCATGTGGGCATTGTATGGCTGGTTTGCATCATCGCCAAGACCATGATAGCGAGGCGCAAGTCCACTCGGGATGAATTCATGCAGAGGATAACGGACCTCGAAGAGACCAATGAGAGGACTGAGGACTTCCTTACCAATGTTTCCCATGAGCTGCGCACGCCCATCAACGCCGTTACAGGCATTTCCGCGGTTATGCTCCGTGGCGAGAAAGAACCCCGCAGGATCAAGGATCTTTCAGCGATTCAGGACGCGGGACACCGTCTGTTTGAGCAGATAGACGATATTCTTGACCATACTGAGATTTCCACCGGCAGACTCAAGCTCAACGAAGACAACTACATGCTTTCATCTGTAGTAAGCGATCTGAGGAGCGAGATCTATCCCACATACAAATTAGGCAGCGTTGGACTGATCTTTGATATTTCTCCCGATATTCCCAAGGTATTGTCAGGTGATGTAAGGAAGCTCAAAAAGATCTGCCGTCATCTCATTGAGAATGCCATCAAATTCACCAGGCAGGGTGCCGTATATGTGAAATTCTCCTCTATCAGCAGGGACTACGGAATCAACCTTATAATAGATGTCAGGGACACCGGTATAGGTATCGAAGAGGACGAGATTGACCGTATAACCGAGCAGTTCTATCAGTCTGACAGAGGCCGCAACCGAAGAGCCGGAGGACTGGGACTTGGTCTTTCCATAGTGGCGGGACTCTGTAGCGCAATGGAAGGCTTCATCCAGATAAAGAGCAAAAAGGAGCAGGGTACGTCTGTACGGGTTTCCATCCCCCAAAGCGTGACGGATGATGCTAAATGCATTTCCTTCCGTGAGCCCGAAAAGCTTGGAGTGGTATTTTATGACCGTCCCGAGACCTATATAATCTCCGAAGTATGGGATTATTACAGCTCTTTGATCGCAAGCCTGTCTGAAGGCACCCATGTGACGGTTCACAGGATCACCAGGCTTCGTGAGATAGAAAAGCTTTCAGAACACACCAGGCTTACCCACCTGTTCCTGGGGTGGGCTGAATACGAAGAGGAGAGGCAGTATGTAGAAGCCCTCACTTCAAAGCTTCTGGTTATCGTTTCTGCCGATGAAGGCTTTGATCCATTGCCGGGCAGCGGTGTCCGTGTGCTTCGCATGCCGGTCACAAGCTTTACCATAGCTTCAATGCTTACCGCAAAGCATGTTTCAGAGGACAGGGCAAAGGAAAGGCTCTCCAGACGGATGATATGCCCCGGAGTGCGTGCCCTTGTAGTGGATGATGATGTTATGAACCTTGTGGTGGCAAGGGGTATCTTCAAGGAATACCAGCTTGAAGTTGAGACAGCATCCTCAGGGGCGCAATCCATAAAAATGTGCAAGGAGCATAGATATGACCTTATATTCATGGATCATATGATGCCGGAGATGGACGGCGTTGAGGTAATGAAGCGCCTTCGCCGGATGGATTACGGCAGAAAGGCAAAGATAATCGCCCTGACCGCAAACGCGGTAAGCGGTGCCAGAGAGATGTTCTTTGAAGAAGGCTTTGACGAGTTTCTGGCAAAGCCCTTAGAAGACGCGGAGCTTGAGAGGGTTTTAAAGAAGCTTCTTCCTCCGTCAAAGGTACGCTACAAGATAACAGAAGAGGAAGAAGGCCACACAGACAAGGACATCATTCCCTCAGAGCTTGGCACAATGGGACTGGATGTGGATGCCGGTTTAAAATACTGCGCGGATGATCCGAAGTTCTATCTTGATATACTTACAAAATTCAGTGAGCAGGCAAAGAACATCGCGCAGGAGCTGAATGAATACGAGCAGTCACAGCGCGAAGAAGAAACAGACTGCCTGCTTGCGTCCATTGCCTCCATAGGCGAGCTCATCGGTTCCGGCGCTCTGCGTGATGCTGCGCGGGACAGTGACATCAAAAAGACAGTTTCCATATTGACCTCACTTTCATCTGAGCTTTTTGAAATATTGTAACTGCTCGCGCCGACTGAAAAGTTACGAAATACTCTGTTAAGGGGAATTATAATTGAAAACAACCGGGATGATGTAAATATAGACTTAAAGACAAGGATGTTCTGGCTGCTGTCCGCTGTGGGAATAGTTGTTCTTTTTTCTGTACTCATAGTCTGCATCCTGATAGGAGAGCCCATACAGGTTCCGATCGTACTGGCGGCAACCCTTATCGTATTACTTGCAGCGAGATATTATTCCGTCCGTACCGAAAAGGTTGGCATACCGGTGCTTGTGACCGGCGCAATGCTCATCCTGTTTGTAATGCCCATAGGCTTCTTTTACGGCGGAGGCTTAAATGGCGGATCACCGGTGTGGTTTGTATTCTGCTTTGTATATATCTATCCCCTTATGAACAATATTACAGGGAGGATCTATGCGGCACTGACTCTTGTGGTTACGGCTTCATGCTATTACATAGCCTACCGTCATCCGGAATATGTATCGGGGCATCCCGGCGAAGCAGCCTATCTGGATTCCTTTTTCTCGGTAGTAATGCTTTCCATACTGATCTGTGTCATGATAATATTCCAGAGGATTGCATTTGAAAGAGAAAATGCCCTGGTTAATCAGCAGAAGCAGGAGATCATGGATCTTAACGAGAGCCAGAATCATTTCTTCTCGTCAATGAGTCACGAGATCCGTACTCCCATAAATACGATCATCGGTCTGAATGAAATGATACTCCGCGAGGATATTTCCGAGGAGGTTGCGGAGAACGCCCAGAATATCCAAAGCGCCAGCCGGATACTTTTATCACTTATCAATGATATACTCGATATGTCAAGGATAGAATCCGGGCAGATGGCAATCGTAAAGTACCCTTATGATGTGGGAGAGATGCTTTCAGAGCTTGTGAACATGATCTGGGGACGCGCCAGGGACAAGGGACTGGCCTTTCACATGGATGTGGCGGAGAGCCTGCCCTCAAGGCTTGTGGGGGATGAGGTCAGGATCAAGCAGGTTCTGATCAATATTTTAAATAACGCCGTCAAATACACAAACGAAGGCTCGGTAACCTTTTCCATAACCTGCAAGAGGACGAGCGGCAACAGGGTTGAGGTGTCCTATGCTGTAAGGGATACAGGTATAGGTATCTCCAGCGAAAGCCTCCCCCACCTTTTCAACGCCTTCAAGAGAGTAGACGAAGAGAAGAACCGTTACATAGAAGGTACGGGGCTTGGTCTTTCCATCGTCAAGCAGCTTTCCGATCTTATGGGCGGCAGGCTTACGGTTGACAGTATCTATACCAGGGGCTCAACCTTTGTATTCACTTTAGAGCAGGATATCGACGACGAGACCGAGATCGGAGAATTCAATATCAACTCCAGACGGATAGGCGGCAAGACCTACAGCTACAATTCCAGCTTTGAAGCGCCTAACGCCAAGATCCTCATAGTTGACGATAATGAGGTCAATCTTTTAGTTGCGGGCAAGCTGCTTCGTGATACCAAGGTCAGGATCGATATGGCTACAAATGGCGCTGACGCCTTAAAGGATACCATGCGTCTGCATTATGACCTTATCTTCATGGATCATATGATGCCGGAAATGGACGGAATAGAATGTCTTCACAGCATCCGTTCCCAGAACGGCGGGCTTAACAAGGAGACTCCTGTAGTGGCGCTTACAGCGAATGCCGGAAGTGACGCTGTGGCAAAATATGAGAGGGAAGGCTTTGACGACTGCCTGTTAAAGCCCATCAGCAGCGAGAAGCTTGAGAAAACAGTCATAAAATACCTTCCGCCTTCACTTGTGATCATGTCCGAGGGTGACGCGGTATATGATGAAGAAGAAAAGCTTGTCAGCAGGCGCAGCAACCGTATTCCCGTCATCATCAGCACGGAAAGCGTATGCGACCTTCCTGCCAAGTATCTGGCAAAGCAGAATGTCCGCGTCCTTCCTTTTTCCATCCGTACAGAGGGCGGGGATTTCCAGGACGGTCTGGAAATAGACTCCAACGCCACCCTGCTCTACATAGAACAGCAGGGCAAGGACGCGAGGACCCTGGAGGCGGAGGTTCCTGAATATATCCGCTTCTTTGCGGGGCTTCTCGAACAGGCCCAGCAGGTGATACATATTGCCATAGGCAAGGGTACCAACGGCGCCTTCCCCAAGGCAAGCGTCGCATCCCAGACCTTTGACAATGTGACTGTAATAAATTCCGAACAGATTTCCTGCGGTCTGGGCTTGCTGGTTTACAGAGCCTCACAGATGGCTGAGCAGGGAATGGCTGCAAGGGAGATAATCGAGAATGTGGAGCTGCTCAAGAGACGCATAGATACAAGCTTTATTCTTGAAAGCACCAAATTCTTAAAGAGAAACGGCAGGATTCCCGCCAGGGCAAATGTCATGTGCGAGGCTTTCATGCTTCACCCCTGCGTGGTTATGACGTCTGTGGGCATGAGAATGAAAAAGCTCTATTCCGGCAAGAGGGATTTTGTCTGGAAGCGCTATATTGCCATTACCTTCAAGGATTCTTCCGATATAGACACAAGCCTTCTGTTCATAGCTTATTCCGGGCTTTCCTCAAAGGACTTAAGGGCAATCGAAGAACAGGTAAATGACAGGATCAAATTTGATAAAGTGATACGCCAAAAGGTATCTTCCTCCAGCTCTACAATGTTCGGTCCGGGTACGTTTGGTTTGATCTTTGCCAGGAGGTGACCATATGAAGTCGGACGTTCTGCTGGTTGATGATAATGTTTTGGAAAGATATTTCGAAAGAGGACTTTTGGAAAAGCTTGGTATGCGTCTGGATGAAGCGTCAGACGGGGATGAGGCGGTGGATCTTGTACGTGCCAACGATTACTCGGTGGTTATCGTGGATGAAAGGATGCCAAAGAAGGATGGATGGGACACCATAAGCTCCATTCTTGCCATAAAACCCGATCTGCCGTTTATTATGATGAGTGACAGGGAACAAAATGGATCAGATGGCATAAGCATCTTGAAAAAACCTTTAGAATATCGTAGACTTACAGAAGCGATAAACAGATTGTTAAATGAAGTTGATACATATGACGATGCAGCGGTCGAGACCGGTCCTTCCCTTGACAAAGCGGTCGGGATCAAAAACTGCGGTTCCGCAGAGGGCTATGTTGAAGCCCTGGGGGTCTACTACTCGACCATGCTTGATAAGGCTGACGAGATAGAGAGCTACCATAAGTCAGGCGACATCACCAACTACACCATCAAGGTTCATGCCTTAAAGAGC
>CAJOFN010000068.1 GCA_905233905.1 uncultured Lachnospiraceae bacterium | reverse complement strand
GGCACTATCCTGTGTGAATGAGGCGCGTAAAATCCGGCTGTTATATTGCCGTCTTTATCCCTGCCTACCGGGTACTGGGATTTGTTGCGGAAGCGCCAGGGCTCATCCATGCCGGCAATGGGACGTTTTGCCCGGCTGACCTCTTCGGGAGAAATGCCTGCGATACGCTCGAGGGCATTTGCCACAAAGCCCTCCTTCCAGGAAAGCTGCGCGCGGTAGGACATGGACATTATGCTGCATCCGCCGCATTTTCCCGCTATGGAACAGGCGGGAACAACTCGGTTGATCGATGGCTCATCTATAGAAATAATACGGGCGTAGCCGTAGGTTTTCTTGAGCTTCGTAACGGCGGCTGTAAGCTTATCTCCGATAACCGCGCCGGCGATAAAAAAGGGCATCCCGCTAACCTTGCCGATGCCCTCACCGTTTATGCTCATGTCTGTAATTGTGGTCTGAAATGTTTCGTTCTTGTGCATGTCGTCTGATTAAAAGCAGTCGTAATCTATAGCTCCTTCCGGGGAGCTGGTGCGGCGGATATTGCTGTCGAGATAACGGTTATAGCCGTACCACTTGAGAGGATCGTTGCCCGGATTCTCGGATAGAGCCTCCCTCATCGTCTCAAGCTTGGCATCAGTATTATCCGCAAATGAGAGAGCCACCGCTTCGGGAATCGCCGGCTTCTTGGGGGAGCCGAATTCCAGCTCTCCATGATGGGACAGGATGCAATGCAGCAGCTCGTTGGCCCTGGTAGGAGGGAAATCCGGTATCTCCCTGATGGCATCGGTAAGCATCTGGGCACCTATCATAATATGCCCCAAAAGCTGTCCCTCGTCAGTATAATCATTCCGCGGGAATGGGGAAAGCTCACGGATCTTGCCAATATCATGGCAGATCGCGGCTGTCACCAGCAGATCGCGGTCCAGAAAATGGTAATTTTCCGCAAAATAACTGCATATGCCCGTAACGGAAAGGGTATGCTCCAACAGGCCTCCAATATATCCGTGGTGGACGCTCTTGGCAGCTGAATGTCTGGAAAATGCCGCGGCAAACGCGTTATCTTCTTTGAAGAACTTATACAGCAGAGCCTTCATATAGGGAGCCTCAACTGACTCAATATAGGAAGAAAGCTCCTGCAGCATAACATCTACTGAGCGGCTGCTTGCGGCAACATAATCAGCCGGGTCATATTCATCCTCGGCAGCCCGTCTGAGCTGTCTGATATTGACCTGGTTCTTGCCGTTGAATACCGTGACATCGCCCATGACCCAGATATAGTCAAGCTCGTCATATTCCCCGATCCCCGGAGAATCCGGCTCCCATATCTTGGCATCAACGCTGCCGGTGCGGTCGCAGAGCGTGACATTGGTAAAGGCTTTGCCTGCCTTGGTACGGGCCCTGTTTGATTTTTTACACAGGTAGATATCCTTGACCTGTGCGCCTTCCTGAAGTGTGTTTATATATTTCATAGGCGAAGTACATCCTCATTAACAATTATGGTTGTTATTTGTGTTCGTGAGTATAACACAGATTTCAGAAACTCGCCACAGTTTTATAGCATTTTAGGTTACACTCCAGAAATCTGCAAGTTCAGGGCACGTGCAGATTTCTAAACTGTCGCAAATTAAGCATTCTCAAAGATCGCGCGTCTGTGGGCGGCGATCGCGTGCTTGAAGATCATGCCGAGACCGCAGATGGAGATTATCTCGCCCAATCCGACTGTCACCACCAGAAACCACATGGCATCATTTAAGCCATAGGCATATCTTAATACAAGGGGAACGATGATGGCGTTGGCGATCACCGGCGGGAGGGTGAACAGGAATTTGGTCTGGCGAAGGTAATACGTGCCGATGGCACCTATGAGGGTCGCGAAGGAACCAAAGATTATATCCCAGATCACGCAGCCGTTTAAGGTATTGGATAAAAAGCAGCCCAAAAACAGCCCCGGAATAGCCGCCGGAGTGAATACGGGAAGTATGCACAAGGCTTCGGAAAGACGTACCTGGATCGCGCCGTTGGCAAGACCCCAAGCGTTGACAAAATAAGTGATGGTTACATAGATGGCCGCAATGATGGCAGCCTGTGACATTAATCTGATCTTCATTTTCTCCTCCTGGTATTTTATTATAGTGTGGTTGACGCGCCCCTCAACAGAGCGCGCCGGTAGGCTCTTCAAACACACTTTAGGATGTGGCGACCGATTTGCGTGTTAATTGATCTTTTTACCGTCCTTGTCAAACAGTGGCAGCGGCTCAAGATAGATAATATCATCCCGCTTTGCGGCGTCGCCTTCAGCTAAGATCGCCATCCTGCCGACGATATTGCCGCCTGCCTTATTTACGAGATTCTCAACAGCGGCGATGGAACCTCCGGTGGAAACCACATCGTCAAGGATCAGGATGCGCTTGCCCTTCATCTTTTCGGCATCAGCTCCGTCCATATATAACATCTGCTTGCCCTCGGTGGTGATGGAACGATCCTCAACCTCAATATAGCCGTCCATGTAAAGCTTTTTTGCCTTGCGGACAAGGAAATATTCATTTCGTCCGCTCTGGCGCGCCATCTCATGGATCAGCGGGATGGCCTTCGCCTCGGGAGCTACCATATAGTCAAATTCCGGAGCCTTCTTGAGAAGCTCTGCCGCGCAGGCGCAGGTAAGCTCCACATCCCCGAAGATTACGAAGGCCGCAAGCATCTTGTCCTCGCCTAAAGGGCGCAGCTTGAGCTCGCGCGTAACACCGGCAACCGTTATCGTGTAGGTCATTTTACAAATCCCCCTTTGTTGTAAAATTTCAAATTTTGGCTTGTATACTATATCAAAAAAACTATTTGTATACAAGCCCTTGACAAAAACTTCATATGCTACTATGCTATGTAAGGATTAATTGAATACAGTCTCTCTTATTCAGAGTGGTGGAGGTACATAGGACCGATGAAGCCACGGCAACCCCGGACAGCCGGTAGGTGCCAACCTGAGCGGGAGGATCTTCTTTTGAAGGTTTTCATCGAACAATAAGAGGTAATGCTGACACGATGATAGTATGACCGCCTTGTTGTTGAGGCGGTTTTTTATTTCATTATAAAAGGTGAGAGGGACTGGCGCTTTTACGAAAGGAGTTTGTAATGGAGAAGTTGTTGTTTACATCCGAATCCGTTACGGAAGGACATCCTGACAAGATCTGCGATGCCATTTCCGACGCGGTGCTTGATGCCTGTCTTAAGGAAGATCCCATGAGCCGTGTTGCCTGCGAGGCAGCTACCTGCACGGGCTTCGTCCTTGTCACCGGCGAGATCACCACCAACGCCAACCTCGATGTACCCGCAATAGTACGAAATACCGTAAATGAGATCGGTTACGACAGCGGGGAAAAGGGCTTTGACGGCAATTCCATAGCAGTTATGGTAGCTCTTGACAAGCAGTCCGCGGACATAGCCATGGGCGTTGACAAGGCTTTGGAGGCAAAGGAGGGTACGCTTGTTGACGAGCTGGATACAGGCGCAGGTGACCAGGGCATGATGTTCGGTTACGCCACCAACGAGACTGAGGAGTTTATGCCTTATCCCATCGCTCTGGCCCACAAGCTGGCGATCAGGCTTACCGAGGTCAGAAAGGACGGCACCCTCGATTATCTGCGTCCCGACGGCAAGACCCAGGTTTCTGTTGAATATGATGAGAACGGCAAACCCAAGAGGCTTGAGGCTGTTGTTCTTTCCACACAACACGACGCCAATGTTACTCAGGAACAGATCCACGCTGACATCAAAAAGTATGTCTTTGACCCCGTTCTTCCGGGTGAGCTTTTGGATGATGATACCAGATACTACATCAATCCCACCGGCAGGTTTGTTATCGGCGGGCCTCACGGAGACGCAGGCCTTACCGGCCGCAAGATAATCGTAGATACCTACGGCGGAATGGCGCGTCACGGCGGCGGCGCTTTCTCCGGAAAGGACCCCACAAAGGTTGACCGTTCCGCTGCCTATGCCGCAAGATACGTTGCCAAGAACATCGTGGCGGCAGGGCTTGCTGACAAGTGCGAGATCCAGCTTTCCTATGCCATAGGCGTGGCCCAGCCTACATCCATAATGGCGGACAGCTTTGGTACCGGCAAGGTTTCCGACGAGAAGCTGGTAGAGATCATCAGGGAGAATTTTGACCTTCGTCCCGCAGGCATTATCAAGATGCTCGATCTCCGCCGTCCCATTTACCGCGCCACCGCGGCTTACGGACATTTCGGACGTACCGACGTTGATCTCCCCTGGGAGAAGACGGACAAGGCTGATGTATTAAAGAAATATCTTTAATTTCTAATTATAAATATAAAGACCCGGCGGAGCGCATCACGTTTTCCGCAGGGTCTTTTTTATATTGTTCTATGGCTTTATACCACTACGAAGAACTTTATCAGGAAAAGGACTGAAATAAAATATGTAAGCAGTGAAACCTCCTTTGCCTTGCCTGTGAAGATCTTGATAACGGTGTAGGAGATCATTCCAAGTCCGATGGCATGGCCGATAGAGCCTGAGATGGGCATACCGATGAGCATCAGCGCAACGGGGGTAAGCTCCTCTATATTGTCAAAGTCAACATTCTTAAGACCCGAGATCATCAGCACTCCTACATAGATAAGCGCTGAGGATGTAGCTGCCGCCGGGATCACTGCAGCTATGGGAGCAATGAAGGTACACAGCAGGAACATTAGCCCGCAGGTAACGGCTGTAAGTCCTGTCCTTCCGCCTGCCTCAACACCGGAAGCCGACTCTACGAAGGTGGTGACCGTAGATGTGCCGCAGATGGAGCCGCTTACCGTACCTATGGCGTCAGAGAGAAGGGCTTCCTTCATATGGTCCATGTTGCCCTGTGAGTCAACCATCCCTGCCCTTGTGGCTGTACCGACTAAGGTTCCAATGGTATCAAACATATCTATCATACAGAAGGTAATGATAAGCGTTATAGCCGTGAACCAGCCTATATTAAAGAAGGACGTAAAGTTAAATTTGAAGAATGTTGTTTCAACCATATCGCTCACCGGAGGCACCCATGAAGCTGTCTGAAGTGAGGCGAAGGGGTTGTTGCCTATAACCAAGGCGTCTCCTGCCCAGTAAACAACCGAAGCGCACAACATTCCGATAAGAACCGCGCCACGCATCCCCTTATGAGCTAATACCACGATAATGAAAAGTCCCACAAACATGGTGACTACCGTAAGTACCATTGTGTCGTATTCCGCGCCCATGTTGTTGCGGATAACGGAAGGGGTAAGGGCACCGAAGAAGTCACGCATCACATAGAAGGGGCTGGAATAATCATTACCCTCTGCGTAGATGCCGACATTGGAGCCGACGCCGATATTCATCAGCATAAGCCCGATAGAGGGCGATATACCCATACGCACTCCGTAAGGGATGGCGTCCACTATCTTTTCACGGATATTCAATACGGAAAGGATGACGAAGATTATGCCTTCTACAAGGATGATGCAGAGAGCCGCCTGAAAGCCTTCAGTGTAGGAAACTCCAAGCATTGCCGCGATATTGGTCACGACCACGGCAAAGAAGCTGTTTAGTCCCATACCGGGCGCCATTGCAAAGGGCTTGTTCGCCATAAATGCCATGCAGAACATTCCGATGGCTGAGGCGATACAGGTTGCCAGAAATACTCCGTTCCAAAGGGGGCTTCCCACGTCAAAGCCTGTGAGAAGGTTGGGGTTCAGGGCGATTATGTACGCCATTGTCATAAAGGTGGTAAGGCCGGCGATTATCTCAGTTCGCGCGGTTGTGCCGTTTTCTTTGAGCTTGAATATTGCTTCCATGATGAGCGCTCCTCCTCTGCTCAACTATACATTCAGGATAACATTTTACAACAAGATACGCAGGCGCGCTATTGTCACTATGTTGGATTATATTCTCCATTGTAAGTCAATCTTTTTGTAAAATGCACAATGATAATCTTGAAAGTTAGTTATAACTACATTAAAATATAATAGTATGTTTGTATGCAATGACGAGGTAACGGATGAAGGTAGGGATTTATTACGGCGGAAGGGGCATAATCGAAGACCCGTCATTATACGTGCTGGATGTCATGGAGCAGGTCCTTGATGAGCTTAATGTTTCCGTTGAACGCTACAATATTTACGAACACAAGAACGAAATATCCCGGCTGCCTTCTTCTGTCCGGGACAAGGACGGGATCATACTTGCCACCACTGTGGAATGGCTGGGTATTGGCGGGTATATGACCCAGTTTCTTGACGCACTATGGCTTTACGGCGACAGGGACAAGATGGCTTCCCTTTACATGCAGCCTGTAGTGATGTCAACTACCTACGGCGAGCGGGAGGGGATGCTCACCCTGGAAAATGCCTGGGAGTCCCTCGGCGGGCTTCTAACAGGCGGATTATGCGGCTATGTGGAGGATGTTACCGCTTTCCGGCACAACGGTGATTACAAATTTTTCATCGAGAAAAAGGCAGAGGATCTGTACAAGTCCATCGAAAAGCACCTGACAGGCCTTCCCACCAGCAGCCAGGCTGTCACCCAGAGCGTACAGGTCAGCCGGCAGATGCAGCTCACCCCCCAGGAATCCGAGCAGCTTTCCGAGCTTGCCGCGGACGAAGGCAAGGTACGGCAGCAGAAGGCTGATATTTTGGAGCTTTCGCGTATGTTCAGCCAGATGATCGGTGAGACTGCGCCCGAGAAGCCGGAGGAAGAATTTATCAGTGAATTTAACCGTGCCTATATCGGGGCCGGTGATGATGTCCTTAATTTCCTGTTCCGGATCAACGGCAAGGATGAGCCGCTTCTTGTGTCCGTGGACGGGCCCCATGTGAACTGCCGTTACGAAATGGCAGACGACGCGGATGTCACCTGCACGCTTTCCCATGACATCATGAACTCTATAGTTGCAGGACGCATGACCTTCCAGAGAGCTTTTTCCGTGGGGGATATGTCGGTCAAGGGCAGCTTTGCCACCCTGCGCCGGCTGGATGAGTTGTTTGAATTTTCATATTAAGGGGGATAGGGGAGCATAACTGATATGGATGAGAATAATCGCGAGATCACAAAGGATGAAAACTTTATACCGACGGGGCTTCCCGGGGGATTTTTCATTTATAACGCCAGGGGCAATGAAGAAATCTGCTTTGCCGAGCAGAATGTAATCGAGCTTTTCGGGTGTAAGACCATTGA
>CAJOFN010000067.1 GCA_905233905.1 uncultured Lachnospiraceae bacterium | reverse complement strand
GTTAAATGTGATTTCACTACATATATCGGCAGTTTGAGTATAATCTTAACAGTTTTTAAAAATATTTTTTAAAGCATTTTGCGCCTGTGAAGGACAACCAGCGCAGCTATGCACATAATGAGCGTGGATATCACTATAATAGCGAAGCCATGCTGTATTTCAGCCATCGGAACAAAGACGTTCATTCCCCACAGGCCGGAGACTATAGTAGGGATGGACATAACAATGGTTATGGCTGCCAGGTATTTCATCGCATTATTCAGGCGGTTATTGATGACCGTTGACAGCAGCTCCCTTGTACCGTTTATTATATCCCTGTATATACCCGTCATCTCTATGGCCTGGCGGTTCTCGATCACAACATCCTCTAAAAGCTCCTGATCCTCCTCATACATCTTGAGTCTGCCGTATCTGGTGAGCCTGTCTATTACTACTCCGTTGGCCCTTAAGGATGTGGCAAAGTATACAAGGTTGGACTCCAGTTCGTGAAGATCCACCAGATCCGCATCCTCGGTATCCTCCTGATTGATCCTTTCCTCTATCTCGGTACGCTTGCGGTCTATGCTGCGAAGCAGCGCCTGATAGAGCATGCTTGTATTGTAAAGTATCTGATAAAGGAAACGCATCTGCTTCTTTGTTGAGAAATCCCGGACTCTTTGATCCGTAAACCTCTTCAGGATGGATGTATCCTCGGCACAGACCGTTATGATCGCATCAGGATGAAGCAAAATGCCCAGCGGGATGGTGGTGTAGCTGTTACGATTGTTACGGATCTCCGCAGACGGGATATCCACCAGTATGAGAGTGTAATTATCCTCCATGCTGATACGGGAGCTCTCCTCATCATCCAGCGCGGCGCGAAGGTCTGTTATATCAATATCGTATTCCTCCGCAACAGCCGTACACTCCTCCAGCGAAGGAGCCGTAAGCTCGATCCATGAACCCTGTGTGAATTCTGTAAGCTTTTGCATTTTCTTGTGTGATGTGCGGTATATGCTGTACATAATGTCACCTCGCAAAAAGAGCCCGATCACTCCCAGTCTCTAAACATCCTTGCCATAAGCTGCTTTACCTTGTCCAGGAACCCGGTATCAACATTCTCATATTCCTCTGCCACTGATGTGGGAAGCACGCCCTTTCCATCCAAAAAGGCTGCCGCAACCTCTCCAACAGGCAAAAACTCACCCTCCGCTATAGCCCTTGTCCGGATACGCTCCATTGTCATTGCCCTTCCGGTTGAAAAGGAGATAAAATGCTCATACATACGTTCAAAAACCCTGATCATCCCGTCTGAAATGGAAAGATACTGCCAGGCGGCCTGTTCCATTACTTGTCCCGGATCACGCCATGCGCCTTCGCTAAAATACTTCCTTAACAGCCTGTATAATATGTAGGAAAAAGGCACAGGAAAATCAACAGTCCACACACAGGGCATCAGGGTCCAGTTCTTTTCACTGACCTTAAAATCGGAAAAAGCCCCCTCCAGCGGTGACACAGGAAGAGCCGGCTCATCAGCAAAAAGCTCTTCCTCACTTCCGAAAAATTCACCAAAGGCCCTGATAAACCGGGGTTCATCAGAAAACCGCACTCCTCCCCGGGCTGCTTCGTCAAGCCTGGTGGGTGCAGTAAGTATATCGGACAGTCTTCGGATAAGCTGAAGAAAACCGTCCTTATCCTCATCCCTTAAGGTCTTGTCCAACAGCTCCTCAAAGGAAACCCCATCTGGAACAAGAGCAATAACCTTGCCATCATCATAGGAACAGGGTGTGATCTGAAGTGTGTATCCCTTATATGTATCAACGAGCTTTTGATAGTTGTCAAATATACTTTTAATAAAAGCCCCGGCAACATCAGAGGAAGGCTCATATACGAAGCTTGCCCTGCCGCTGTTCGTAGAGTAGAGGCTTTTTGTCAGTACAAACCGCTTATCCCTGTGGGTAACGTAATGCTTGTACAAAAGAGCCTGGCGTATCTTATCCTTTGTAGCTATGCAAAAGAACTGTGCAGCCATTGAAGGAAAAAGCCCTTCACTTACCACTCCGGCCGCCAGCTCCTCTTCAGGGTAAAATTCTATCCGCGGTTCGCCCTCTCTTACAGATATGCAAAGCCTCTCCCCCTGCGGAAGTCTCTCATCTGAGAACAGATACTCCATATCCTCCGCGTAAGGGTGCGGATAATAAAAGCTCGCATAAAGCCCCGCAAAGGAAACAGCATCCAAAACCTCTCTCCTGCGCATCCCGGACGCCTTCTCCAATCCGTCATAACGGTCACCCGTAAGAGAACGGATGCCCATGCCGTTATTTTCCAGAATTATGATCCTGCCGCCCGGAGTTAAATGCCTTGCCAGAAGACGAAGCACCCTGCCGGGGTTCATTGCGCTGTTTCTCTGTTTCCAAAGGACATACCTTAATAAAATTATATCATAATATCTGTCATCCCACATGGATTGGAGCGAAGCTATGGAAAACTCTTCTATAGTAATGTCTCTTGTGGTATAGAAGGCTTCAAGCTCACCTAAAAATTCCTTCTGGTCAGTCTGCTGACGGAGATTGGCATCTTCAGGAAGGGTTATTACCAGTAAACCGGTTGCCTTGGGCTGATCAATAAGGCGCAGCAGATCGGTGAGCCTCTCCTTCTGATAATCCTTCAAGATCACGCCCCCCGGAGACGGACCACTTCAGTCTCCGAATCCATATCATATAAACCCACCGTATTCTTTGTGGAAATTACGCTTATATTTAACAAATCGTATAGTCTGTGATATACAATGACCTCGCCGTTTATAATACCGGTACAGCTTATGGAAAGCAGATACTCTCCTCCCTGGAGGCTCATGGACTGGGTAAAGCTTGCCACATAGACATCACCCTGCTTCGCGGGTTCTATGGGCGTCTGTTCAATCATTGTATTTGAGCCTGTAATATCAACTCCTTTTATATTCTTAAATGTAAATGTAAATATCGGCTGTTCTATGAGCTCATGGAAGAGTACCTTGCTCTTGATAGTGAAGCTTGACCCCTTTTCGATGGTGGAGGTAAGGTTGCCGGATTCATCCACAACACAGTAATCCACGATAGTTGCAGCCCCGTTGCCGTATTCGTTCAGCTCGGGGTTGACGGTAAAATGCTCCTTCCAGGTGTCTTTTTCAGAGAATTTCACCTCTTTGCCTCTGGACCCTGCCCCTGCTGCCACAGACTCCGAAAGCACCTTCTTGAACATATCTATCATAGCCTTCGGAGAGCCCTCGTCGAGCTTGTGCCCCTTGTGCAGAAGCATCACCCTGTCGCAGTATCTCGATACCGAGCTTAAATCATGACTTACAAATATAATTGTCTTTCCTAATCTCTTAAATTCTTCAAACTTGCTATAACATTTGGACTGAAAGAAGACATCTCCAACAGAAAGGGCTTCGTCAACGATAAGTATCTCGGGATCTATGTTTATCGCCACCGCGAAAGCAAGCCTTACAAACATACCGGAAGAATACATCTTCACAGGCTGGTACACAAAGTCGCCTATATCAGCAAAGGATAGAATATCGTCCAGCTTGGCCTCTATCTCTTCCCTGGAAAAGCCAATCATGGTGCCCTGAAGATAGACGTTCTCTATGCCTGTATACTGGTAGTTAAAGCCTGCTCCAAGCTCCAGAAGGGCGGATATCCTGCCATCCACTAAGAGCCTGCCAGCGCTTGGGGTGATAACTCCCGTTATTATTTTAAGCAGCGTGGACTTGCCTGCCCCATTAGTACCTATTATGCCAACTGTTTCACCCTTTTTAATATTAAAATTAATATCCGAAAGGGCATGATGGGTCTCATACAGCCCGGCACGCCTGATCCCGATACTGTCGAGCAGGCGCGCCTTGTTGCTTTTATAGAGCTTGTATTCTTTTCCTACGTGTTCTATTCTGATGGCGTCATCCATAGAGTTATTATCCTGTAACAGTTCTTATTTAAGCATCCAGATATCCCTGTTGTACTCAGCTATGGTACGATCGGATGAGAAGAAGCCTGCCTTTGCTATGTTTACAAGAGCCTTTCTGATCCAGTCACGCTTGTTGTGGCAGTAGTCGTCATATGCCTTTTCCTTGCATTTGATGTATTCCGCGGTATCAAGCAGGGTCATGAACCAGTCCTTGCCTACGATCTCATTGTAGAGCCTCTTTAAGCTAACCTCATCACCTATGGCAAGAAGCTCGTCGCTTATGATGAAATCCACAAGCTCTTTGATATGCTCATCCTCCTCATATATGTCCTTTGAGCAGTATTTCCCTGAAGCGCGGAGCTTTAATACCTCATCAGGCTTCTTGCCGAAGATATAGATATTATCATCTCCTACCAGATCCCGTATCTCAACATTTGCGCCGTCTAAGGTTCCTATGGTGATGGCGCCGTTGAGCATGAATTTCATGTTGCCGGTACCGCTTGCCTCCTGTGAAGCAAGGGATATCTGCTCGGAAAGGTTTGCAGCAGGTATGAACTTGGCAGCCTTTGTAACGTTATAGTTCTCAATATATACTACCTTAAAGTATGGCGCAACCTCGGGATCATTTAAGGTAAGCTCCTGAAGGCAGAGGATTAGATGTATTATGTCCTTTGCGATCACATACGCGGGAGCAGCCTTTGCGCCAAAGATCATGGTAATGGGGCTGTCAGGCTTTTCTCCGGCCTTGATCTTTAAGTATTCATGGATCGCAAAGAGGGCATTCATCTGCTGTCTCTTGTATTCATGAAGCCTCTTTACCTGAATATCAAAGATAGAATGGGTATCTATCTCAATGCCCTGGGTGTCCTTAAGGAACTGGGCAGCGACTATCTTGTTCTGATGCTTTACGGCGTTGATGTCATTTAGAGCCTCATCATTGTCAACATATTCCATTAGCTTTTCAAGCTCCGCGGCATCACGCTTAAAGCCGTCTCCTATGAGCTTTTCGATCTCATCTGAAAGGGCCGGATTACAGTGCAGCAGCCATCTGCGGAAGGTAATACCGTTGGTCTTGTTGTTGAACTTTTCCGGATAGAGCTTGTAGAAATTGGAAAGCTCGGTATCCTTTAATATGTCTGTATGAAGCGCAGCCACGCCGTTTACGGAATGTCCGTAGTGGATATCCATATGAGCCATATGGACGCGGTTATCCTTGTCTATGATATAAACTGACTCATCATCACAGGTCTTTCTGATACGGTTGTCAAGCTCACGGATGATGGGAAGAAGATGGGGAACAACCTCTTCCATGTAGTCCATGGGCCATTTCTCAAGAGCCTCAGCCAGGATGGTGTGGTTGGTATAAGCACAGGTCTTTGTAACCACATCTATAGCCTCGTCCATGGTAAAGCCACGGATGCCAAGCTGTCTGATAAGCTCGGGGATAACCATTGAAGGATGGGTATCGTTGATCTGGATGGCAACGTGCTTATCAAGCTCATGCAGGTCATGGCCTGCGTCAAGAGCCTCCTTGATGATGAGCTGTGCGCCGCAGCATACCATGAAATACTGCTGGTATACGCGCAGTAGCTGTCCGGCCCTGTCGCTGTCGTCGGGATACAAAAACAGTGTAAGGTTCTTGGCTATGTCGTTCTTGTTGAAATCAATGCTGTCATTGCCGACAATATTATCATCTACCGTGTCCAGATCAAACAGGTGGAGATGGTTGATCCCCTCCACGCCATAGCCCGGAACATCTATATCATAAAGCGTGCTGTGAGCCGTAAATGCCCTGAAGGGCACCTCAAAGGATATGTCCCGTCTTTCCAGCCAGTTGCGCTCGGTGATCCAGTAATTCTTGACTTCCTTCTGCTTGCGGTCGATCAGCTTCTGCTCAAACAGACCAAAGTGGTAATTAAGCCCTATACCGTCTCCCGGAAGCTCTAAGGTCGCTATGGAATCAAGGAAGCAGGCGGCAAGCCTTCCCAGTCCTCCGTTGCCAAGAGATGGCTCCAGCTCACATTCTTCTATTGCCGCTATGTCCCTGCCCTTTGCCTCAAGAGCCTTCTTTACCTCATCATAAAGTCCAAGATTGATAAGGTTATTGGATAAAAGCTTTCCGATCAGAAATTCCGCGGATATGTAATAAAGCTTCTTATCCCCGGCAATGGAAGGGCGGCCTTCCAGCTCTTCCTTGGTCATGATCATAAGTCCCTGGAATATCTCCTGATCGGTACACTGATCAATGCCCCTGCCAAAATATTTCTTCTGTGTTGCTTCGATCCGCTCCTCAACTGAAAGCTTTGCAGCGTTTATAGCTTTGTTATCCATGATTCCTTACCTCCAATATGTATTCGTAAGCTGCTTCATCTCCTTGCATACACCTGATGTCAACTGTTCCTTTTTGACACGCCAGCGCCAGTTGCTTCCAATGGTGGAAGGTGTATTGATCCTTGCGGAATTATCCAATGTCAGATAATCCTGAAGTGGTATTATACACCAGTCTGCCGTGGATGCCATTGCCGCCCTTATGAGCCCGTGTACCAGAGTCTCATCACTTGCTTTACTATTAGCTCCAAGATAATCCCTTATCTGCTTCTTTTCGGCTTTGGTAATGGAGCCAAGGAAGCCGCAAAGAGTCTCATTGTCATGGGTTCCCGTGTATACCACACAGTTCTTGCCATAGGAAAGGGGCAGGTAATCGTTGGGTCCTGAAGAATCATCCTTTTGATCCCTGGCGTCAAAGGCAAACTCCAAAACCTTCATATTAGGGTAGCCGGTATCTGCCACCATCTTCTTGACGGTATCAGTCATATAGCCAAGATCCTCGGCTATGATGTCTATATGCCCCAGCTTTTTCTCCACCCTTTTGAAAAGCTTGGCCCCGGGTCCCTTTACCCAGTATCCGTCTATTGCTGTATCCGCCTCGGCGTCAATGGAGTAATACTCATCAAAGCCGCGGAAATGGTCTATGCGGATAACGTCGTACATGGAAAGGCATGCTTCGATCCTTTTGATCCACCATTTGTAGCCGGTCTTTTTGTGGTAATCCCAGTTGTAGAGAGGATTACCCCAAAGCTGGCCTGTGGCTGAAAAACCATCGGGAGGGCAGCCCGCCACACGGACAGGCCTGCGGTCTGCGTCAAACTGGAAGAGCTCGGGGTTCGCCCATGTATCCGCGCTGTCCGGAGCTACATAGATAGGGATATCCCCGATTATCCTGATGCCCTTTTTGTTGGCGTATTTCTTGAAGCGCCTCCACTGTGAAAAGAACTCATACTGAAGCCATGCATAGAACAGAACGTCGTCCCTGTGTTCCCTGCCGAATTTGCGGATGGCCTTTTTGTTGTGAACGCGGAGAGGCTCATCCCATTCCTGGTAGCTCTTGCCGCCATAGGAATCCTTTATTGCCATATAGCGGCAGTAATCCTTGATCCA
>CAJOFN010000066.1 GCA_905233905.1 uncultured Lachnospiraceae bacterium | reverse complement strand
GTCAAGCTCGTGGTAGCCTATGATGGGACTGATTATTCCGGCTGGCAGGTACAGAAGAACGGTATCAGTATTCAGCAAAGGATAAATGAAGCTGTATCAGGGCTTTTTAATACACAGCTTCAGGTAATGGGTGCAAGCCGTACAGATGCGGGAGTGCATGCCATGGGAAATGTCTGTGCCTTTGACGTGGATACGGCAATGCCCGCTGAAAAGATCGCTTTTGCCTTAAATGCGAGGCTGCCACAGGATATAGTTATACAGTCCTCTGAAGAGGTTCCTGCTGATTTTCATCCGCGCTATGATGCCATCGAAAAGACCTACGAATACCATATTTTAAATAGGCAGCACAAGCAGCCACTGAAAATGCGCACCTGTTATTTTTTCCACCATCCGTTGGATGAAGCTAAAATGAGGGCAGCCTGCGCGCCTCTTATCGGAGAGCATGATTTCACATCCTTTGCCTCTATTCATTCCCAGACCAAAAGCTTTGTGCGGACAATTTATTCCCTCGGAGTCAGGAGAGAAGGGGATGAGGTTATAATCCGCGTCACAGGCAACGGCTTTCTTTACAACATGGTTCGCATCATCGCGGGAACACTTATTCAGGTGGGTTCAGGCAAAAGAGAACCCTCATGTACAGCCGGGATACTCGCGGCAAGGGACAGAGGCGCAGCTGGTCCCACAGCCCCGGCAAAAGGTCTTGTTCTTGTGGAAATCTGTTATTGACAGCTTGAAATATTGACCCAAAATGTGTATCATTATTGTCATACTTGTATAAGTCTCTACAGGAGATACTATGTTAGATGATATACGGGAGCGTTTTAACGAAGCGGGGCGGTTGTTCGATTTCAGACAGGAACAGTTAGCCCAGAGCAATACCCATATGCTCCGTGAGGCCATTCTTCATTCGGGCGTCATCTATTTTGTGTTGCTTGTTCTTAAGTTTATATCCCATTTATATCGGATTCCGTGGACCGATGCTATAATGGTTCCGGTTTATATCTTCTTTTTCAATCAAAGGAGCAGGCTGGCTGATGCTGAGCTGTCCTTTAAGCAGGTACGCCTGTATTCTTTTGTTTTCTTTCTCTGCTTCCTTACAGGTATTTCAGTAATAGACCTGTTTCCGGTAAGCGATACCCCCAAGGTCGCTCTTTTTCCCATATTCCTTTTAATATTCAGTGTCTACTACATGGACAGATTTTCGGTGATAGCGGCATTTGAGGGAGTATATGTGCTGGTGTATGAGCTTCTAGCTGTTTTTTCCGGGCAGTTCAATGAAGCAAGGCTGTATACAGGCGTGGTACCCTATATCGTTTCCTTTGCCATATACTGGTCCGTGCTTGGCATATATACAGAGGAGCGCCGTGATAATCGTGTATTAGAAGAAAAAAGCTCAAAGGACGGTCTTACCGGTCTTTTAAACAAGGTATCCGCCGAAGAAGAGATGCGGCATTACATGTCCCACCGCAAAGAGGGCTCGGCCTGTGCCATGATAATGCTTGATTTTGACAACTTCAAGCATGTCAACGATGCCTACGGGCACAAGATCGGAGATGATGCCCTGCGCAAATTCGGAGAGATACTCCGCAGGAATTTCCGCACCTCTGACATTTTAGGCAGGATGGGGGGCGATGAATTCATGGTGCTTGCAAGGGAGCCGGTATCAGAGGATTTCCTTATCAAGCAGCTTAATTCCGTTCTTATGGAGCTTGCCACCGCCAGATTCGGCGACGCCAAGGGCTTTACCTGCAGTATCGGGGTGGCTATTGATCCACAGGGCTATTCCTTTGAGAGACTTTATCAGGTATGCGACGACGCTCTCTACGAAGCAAAGGCAAGGGGCAAGGCCCAGTACATAATCTGGTCCACCAAGCATATAGTACCCCAGACCAACCGGATAATTTACATATCCTCTCCCGTCAAAGAGCACAGGGAAGCGGTCAAAAAGATCTGTGGCAGCGATTATATCTTTATCGAGGGCAAGACCGCTACGGAGTCCTTTAATGACATAAGCCTATACGGAGAGAAGCTGGAAGCGATCTATTTCGATTTCGATCAGCCCGGCATAACGGTTTCCCAGATCCGGGAATATATGAACTCCAGACCGTTATACACCACGGTTCCGGTTCATGATATAAAGTTAGAGCTTTATGAGCACAAAGACCAGGCAGGAGCGTGATAATGGGACGGATTCATTCTATCGAGAAGCAGACAGACAATCCCTTTCTGAACATGTATCATCTTACCTTTACGGACAGGGATGGCAGGGACGGCAATTATTATTTCTGCACCAGGAATTCAGACGACAGGATAAAGGTCAGAACCCATTCCCTTGACGCGGAGGGGATATGCATATATGCTGTTACCGAGGAAGCGGTTCCGAGACTTGTGATGATAAAGGAATACCGCTTTCCTGTTGACGAGGAATTATATACCCTTCCCGCGGGACTTATCGATCCCGGTGAGACTGCTGCGCAGGCTGCTGTGCGGGAGATGAAGGAGGAATGTGGCTTTACCTTCAGGGAGACAAAAAGGGGAGCAGCATTTTACAGGAGACCTCATTTTTTGGTACCGGGCTTTTCAGATGAACCGGGCTGCACGGTATTTGGAACAGTGACGGATCTTGACAATGCAGCCGTTAATGAAAGCACGGAGTGGATCAGGCCGATGCTCTGCGACAAGCAGGAGGTACGGCGCATTTTAGAAGAAGAGAAAATGTCTGTAAGGGCGGCATTTTTGTGTTTTATGTTTTTATCCGCGCCCGACGATGATCCCTTTGGATTTATGATGGAGTAACTGCCATGAGTGAGAGTGAGATTACGATCCATGAAGTAAAAACAGACAACGACAGTGAATACTACTGTCGTGCCATGAACCAGATGGCCAGGGGCTGTACCTGGCTGTGCAGGGACTGCCCTCTGTGCGCCGGAACCGAAGAGAACGGGGAGCAGGGCATAATAAGCGTTAAATGCCGGTATGCCGACTCTGATGATGAGTTTCCCATTTACTGGGAGCCTTCACAGCCTGTTAGGGGAGTATATGACAGGATGCCGCAGGATGCCATCAGGTTTGCTGCCGTGGCGCATAAAGGCGCTCTTCGCAAGGGTAATGGTCTGCCCTACATCATCCATCCAATGGAGACTATGAGCATAGTTTCAAGGATGACGGAGGACCCGGAGGTTCTGGCAGCCGCTGCGCTTCATGACGTAATAGAAGACACAAAGTATGTTGGCAGGGATATAGAAGAGAGGTTTGGCAGAAGAGTCGCCGAGCTTGTGGGGATGGAATCAGAGGACAAAAAGCGCCACCGTCCGGCCAGCGATACCTGGAGGGAGCGCAAGGAAGAAAACCTTATCAGGGAACGCGTTGCCCCCAGGGAAGCAAAGCTTATCATGCTTTCAGACAAGCTTTCCAATGTCAGAAGCACATTAAGGGATTATCATCAGGTAGGCACGGGCGTATGGGACAAGTTCAACATGAAAGACCCTTCAGAGCAGGAATGGTACTACTATGCGGTTGCAAAAGTCGTAAGTGAGCTTTCCGAAGAGCCTGTTTACAAAGAATATACAGAAATTTTAGATATTATTTTTGAAAAACACTAAAGTTTTTCTGATAGTATCCGAAAATGTCCAGACGAGGTGTATCATGGTCAAGGGACTATACACAGCCTACACAGGGATGGTGCAGGAGCAGAGAAGACTGGATGTCTTAGCGAATAATCTCGCAAATTCTACTACGGTTGGTTACAAAAAGGAAGGAGCCACATCACGATCGTTCCGTGACGAGCTTGCTTTGCGTATCAAGGACACAGAGCGTCCCGGTGTACGCGGCATTGGCAACATCAAGATGGGTGTCAAGGTTGGAGAGACCTACACCGATTATTCGGACGGTTCCCTTAAGGTTACGGATGATCAGGCTGATATGGCTATTCAGGGCGAAGGCTTTTTCGCCATTGAATTTACCGACAAGAACCAGAATACCTCTGTCAAGTATACCCGCAACGGGGAATTTGATGTTGACAACGAGGGTTATCTGGTGACCGTAGACGGAGATCACGTACTCAATCAGCAGGCGGCCCTGGCAGGCGCGACGGGAGAGGATGGATATATCCGGGTTGATCCCATGCAGTCATTCCAGGTTGATGCTTCAGGCGCTGTTACCCAGAACGGCCAGCAGTTAGGCACAATAGGCCTTGTTGATGTTGAGGACCGTAACTATTTATCCAAGTATGGTGAGAATCTGTATGACCTTGAAGACGGCGGGCAGGTTGTTGCCGGTACAGGCAGCATCGAACAGGGCAGCCTTGAGATGGCCAATGTCAATATCGCATACGAAATGGTCAATATGATCACCATCCAGAGGGCGTATGACGCCGGACAGAAAATGATCCAGACAGAAGACAGCACATTGGAGATGGCAATAAGTCAGGTAGGACAGGTTTCATAAATCTGAAATGAAAGGAGAGTAAACATTATGATGAGAGCGCTTTGGTCGGCAGCGTCCGGCATGAAGATAGAGCAGACGGCTGTTGACAACATAGCCAACAACCTTGCCAATGTTAATACCTTAGGCTACAAGGAGCAGACAGCGCAGTTTAAGACGCTTCTGTACCAGAACCTTCAGGCACAGACTACCACTGCCAATGGCACCAACAAGCCGTCGTCCGCACAGGTAGGTCTTGGTGCGAGAGTGGCTTCGATCAATGCAAGCTATACACAGGGTGCACAGCTTGAAAGCGATAACCCCATGGCATGCTGTATCAACGGCAACGGCTTTTTCGCTGTAATGGGTCCTGACCAGGAGACCTACTACACCCGTTCAGGAGATTTCCTCTGGGCTACCAGCAACGAAGACGATCAGCTTGTACTGACAGACCCTAACGGCAATCCCGTACTGGACAGGGAGGGTGAGAGGATATTCCTTCCCGAGAATATTTCAAGCAACAATGTTTCCATTGGCACTGACGGCAGTATAATGTACCGTGATCCCACAGCCGAGAACGGCTTTACAGACACAGGCCAATTCATCGCCCTTTATCAGTTCCCCAACACCACAGGCCTTGAAAAGACAGCCAACAACCTCTCCTCGCCTACCCTTGCATCCGGTGCGGCGATCGCGGAGTGGGATGCAGACGCAACCCTCACTCCCAGCACCATCTCACAGGGCTACATCGAAGGGAGCAACGTAAACATCGCAGATGAGATGGTCAGCATGATCGTATCACAGAGAGCTTACGAGTCCAATTCCAAGGCCATCACCACAAGTGATTCCATGCTCCAGACAGCTAATGAGCTTAAGAGATAAAGGAGGCTGATATATGGAGCTTTCTAATTCAGTCCTTAACGGTTATGTGACCGGGATGAATCAGTATTCATCCGCAGCAGGCGCAAGCAAGATCCAGTCCAAGGCAGGCGGCATCAATTCGGACTCTACCTATGAGGAGATAGAAGATGCCTCCAAGCAGTTTGAGGCCTATATGCTTGAGACTGTGATAAAAGAGTTTAAGAAGTCTTTGGATGCCATGAAGGAAGATTCCGGGGATGCTTCAGTATCCCAGATGACGGACGTGTTCATGGATCAGACCATCCAGAGCATAGCCGAGACTATGGTAAGCCAGTACGGACAGCGCCTCACCAAGGAGCTTACAGACCAGATGGCAAGAAGCGTGGGTGTTGAGATTCCGGATGAGAAGAAGGCGGCAGAGGAAAGCGCCGCTGAGAATACGGAAGAACCCATAGAGAATATTGACATAACCGAATCATAAAATAAAAATATTATATAATATAAAATCCCCGGAGCCATTTACGAAGCCCCGGGGATTTTCATATCACCGTTTATTCATTTAACAGATTCTTTAGATTGTTAAGCTCATTCCTTGCGGCGGAGCTGGTAAGGAACCTTGCCGAGAACATTATGTAACCGTCTGCATTTGCAGAACGAAGCATTGCAACCTGATCCCTTAGGTTATAATTCTTTTCGATCCATCCGGAATCACCTGCAACATTGGAACCGCTGCGATACAGGGCAAGACCGATGTACATATCAACGGATGAGGCCTTCTTAAGATCCATGAACTGTGCCAGACGCTCAGAGTAGAGATTGCTCTTTGAGCTGTTGGTCCAGTAGATCTGGGGTGCCACATAATCAACATAACCTTCGGTTGACAGCCATTTCTGGACATCCGCTCCGGAGTTCATGTCGTTGGAGTAGTTGCCCTGGGGGCTGATGCCAAAAACGAGGTCTTCGTTGTGAGCCTGATTGTAAACTGACTTTACAAGCTTGTTGACATTTGCGCGCTTTGCCTCAGCGGAAATATTTACCGAATATACCTTATTACGCTTGGTGGTGTTTACATATCCGCCGGTGGAGTGATAAAAATAGTCGTCGAAGTGGATGCCCGCTATATCATAATCCATAAGCTCCTTAACGGCCTTCTTTACGCGGCTGCGGCTGGAAGCAAGGGCGGGATCGAGATATTTGCTGTCTTCGATACGGTAAGGATTAAGGTACGCGTGAACCTCCATATTGTAATCATCAGCGCAGTCAATGAACTCCTCCAGAGGATCATAGGAATAAACCTTTGAAGCCTTTTTGGCAGATGTGGCCTTGGCGGTAATCTCCTTCATGGCAGGGAAGGTATTGCTTTTCCATAAAGCGTCATCATGGGCGCGCACATGCAGAAAGATGGCGTTAGTCTTGTATTTCTTTGCGTTCTTTAGGAATTTCTTGACATTCTGTCTGTAAACCTTCTTTGTCCTGTCCTTAAGACCCAGGGGACCAAAATCCATCATGGAAACCCATATGCCGCGCATCTCATCGGAGGGAGCGGAAGCCTTTACCTCAGGGAGAGGGGTAACAATGGCGGAAGAAAATATGAATAATGCCGCCATAAAAAGAGCTATTAATTGTTTTGTTTTTTTCATAGTGTCACTTCTTTCTTTGTGGTATAATTCCTCTTGATACAAAATATAGTATGGATTTTATCAGAGGACACAAGATTTTGCAAGATATTTCAGGCTTTGTAGACCATATTATCTACCGGAACGAGGACAACGGCTACACTGTTTTTCTGCTCGATCCCGAAGAGGGAATAGACGAAGACGCCCTTGACGGCAATGGCAACCTTACCTGTATAGGGAGCCTGCCGCAGATTGCCCCCGGTGAGCATCTTCGCTTAAGCGGCGACTACCAGACCCACAAAAGCTACGGCCTCCAGTTTGCGGTAAAGGCATATGAGCTTGTAATGCCGCAGGATGCGGAGGCGGTCTTAAAATATCTTTCCTCCGGCGCCATAAAGGGTATAGGTCCGGCGCTGGCAAAGCGCATAGTTGACAGGTTCGGGGATGACACCTTCCACATCATGGAAACCCGTCCAGAGAGGCTTGCCGAGGTTCGGGGCATCAGTGAGAAAAAGGCGATGGATATCTGTGACATGGTGCTTTCCCGCAGGGACCAGCGGGGTGCCATGATCCTGCTGTCCTCATACGGCATAGGCTCCACGGTAGCCATGCGGATATTTAAACGCTACGGCAGCAATACGGCAAATATCCTGAAAGAAAATCCCTACCGCATTGCCTACGAGATAGAAGGGGCAGGCTTTAAGACTGTGGATTCCATAGCGGTACAGAACGGCTTTGCCATGGATTCGCGTTTTCGGATAGAATGTGGGATACTGTATGTACTGAATCAGATGTCCTTAAACGGACATACCTACATGCCTGCTGATGAGCTTGCGGCAAAGACATCTGAGCTTTTGGGAGTAGCTGCCGGCGACATAAAAGAATGTTATCCGGATATGCAGATTGACAAAAAGCTTGCAATAAGGGGAGAACGGGTTTATCTTCCGGTATTCTACCAGGCTGAGTCAGGTACGGCAAGGCTTCTTTTAGAGCTTGACGAGCAGTATGCGATAGATGAGCGGGAGATAGACCGTATTTTATCCGAAGAAGAAAAGAAGCTTGGGGGAAGCCTTGATGAGGTTCAGCGACGGGCGGTAAAGGAAGCAGCTTCCCGCGGAGTCTTTATACTTACCGGCGGTCCGGGCACCGGCAAGACCACCACCATCAGGGCAATGCTTGAAGTATTTTCAAGAGAAGGCCTGAAAATTGAGCTTTGCGCTCCCACAGGCAGGGCGGCAAAGCGCATGAGTGAGGCTACAGGCTATCCGGCGCGCACGATACACAGGCTGCTTGGAATAGGAAAGTCATCAGACGAAAACGAAGATAAGGCAGCCGCAAACAGCAAAACCTCCTACACCTATAATTCCTCCCACCCGCTGGAGGCGGATGTCATAGTTGTGGATGAGATGTCTATGGTGGATATCCTGCTGATGTATTCACTGGTCAAGGCCATTCCAATAGGCTCAAGGCTCATACTGGTGGGAGATGCCAATCAGCTTCCCAGCGTGGGACCTGGAAATGTGTTAAGGGACATGATAAGGTCAGAGGCCTTTTCGGTAGTTGAGCTTGAAAAGATATTCCGTCAGAACGAAAAAAGTGACATTGTGGTAAATGCCCACAGCATCAACCGCGGAGAGCATGTTGCCATTGACAATAAAAGCAATGATTTTTACTTTGCAAAGGGCTACGATGCCGACCGCATAATAGAGCGAGCCTGCAAGTATCTGCGCCCGGAGGGGCTTCCGCGCTATGTGTCGGCGGACGTTCTGGACATACAGATCCTTACCCCCACAAGAAAAGGCAATTTAGGGGTCGAGCGTCTCAACCACATTTTGCAGCAGCAGCTTAATCCTCCCTCCTATGACAAAAAGGAATATGAGACTACCCACAGGCTTTTCCGGGAAGGTGACAAGGTGATCCAGACCAAAAATAATTACGATATTGCCTGGGAGGTCAGAGGGAAATACGGCATAGCAGTGGAAAAGGGAGAGGGCATATTTAACGGAGACATAGGAGTTGTTTCCGAAATAGATACCTTTGCCCGGGTAATGACGGTCATTTTTGATGATGAGCGGACCGTGGAATATGATTTCAATCAGTTAGATGAGGTGGAGCTTGCTTATGCCCTTACGATCCATAAGAGCCAGGGAAGCGAATATCCGGCGGTCATAATACCGCTTCTGCCCGGTCCAAGACTCCTTTACAACCGGAATCTTTTATACACCGCAGTTACAAGAGCAAGGAAGTGTGTTGTCATAATAGGAGATGAGGCAACCTTTAACGGGATGATAGATAACGCAACCGAGAGCGAACGCTACAGCAGCTTACAGGAGATCCTCAGGCAACAAATCACTAATATTTAGTTGTTTTTGCCTTATATTAGTGTTAAAATACACTCTGTGTGTATAGGAGGATCATATGAGCGTTTTTTCAAAATTATTTGGTACGCACAGTGAGCACGAGCTGAAGCGTATCCGCCCATTGGTAGATAAGATACTTTCTCTTCAGAAGGACATGCAGAAGCTTTCCGATGAGGAACTCCGCGGCAAGACAACAGAATTCAAGCGCCGTTATACTGAAGGAGAGACCCTTGACGATCTGCTTCCAGAGGCATATGCGGTAGTGCGTGAGGCCGGAAAGAGAGTGCTTGATATGGAGCACTTTGAAGTCCAGATCATAGGCGGCATCATCCTGCATCAGGGACGTATTGCCGAGATGAAGACCGGAGAAGGTAAGACCCTTGTGTCCACCCTTCCTGCCTACCTCAATGCCATTGCAGGCTTGGGCGTGCATATCGTCACAGTCAATGACTACCTTGCCAGGCGTGACGCGGAGTGGATGGGTCAGATCCACAGATTCTTAGGATTAAGCGTAGGCGTGGTCCTTAACGACATGGACAATGCCCAGCGCCGTGAGGCATATAATTGTGACATCACATACATTACCAACAACGAGCTTGGCTTTGACTACTTAAGGGACAACATGGTAGTCAGGGAGGAGGAGCGCGTACAGAGAGGACTTCATTACGCCATTATTGACGAGGTTGACTCTGTTCTGATCGACGAGGCGAGGACTCCCCTTATCATTTCCGGACAGAGCGGCAAGTCCACAAGGCTTTATGAGATGTGCGATATTCTCGCCAGACAGCTCAAGCGAGGTGAGGATCTTCCCGAATACACCAAGATGGACGCCATCATGGGAATAGTTCAGGAGGAGACAGGGGACTTTATTGTCAGCGAAAAGGAAAAGACAGTAAACCTCACCCAGTCCGGTGTGGAAAAGGTAGAGCGTTTCTTCAAGATAGATAATTTCTCTGATCCCGACAACCTTGAGATCCAGCATAATGTTATTTTGGCTCTTCGCGCCCATAACCTGATGCACAGGGATCAGGACTACGTGGTACGTGATGAGCAGGTACTCATAGTAGACTCATTTACCGGACGTATCATGCCCGGCAGGCGCTATTCCGACGGCCTGCATCAGGCGATAGAGGCCAAGGAGCATGTCAAGGTAAAGCGCGAGAGCAGGACTCTTGCCACCATTACCTTCCAGAACTTCTTCAACAAATACGAGAAGAAATCCGGAATGACCGGTACTGCCCTTACAGAGGAGCAGGAGTTTCGGGATATTTACGGGATGGACGTTATCGAGATTCCTACCAACAGACCCATTGCCCGTATAGATCACGAGGATGCGGTTTACAAGACCCAGGCCGAGAAATACAAGGCAGTTGTCGATCAGGTCAAGGCAGCTCATGCAAAGGAACAGCCTGTACTTGTGGGTACGATCACGATAGAGGTATCCGAGCTTGTATCCCGGCTCTTATCCAAGGAAGGAATAGCCCACAACGTCTTAAATGCCAAATTCCACGAAAAGGAAGCGCAGATCGTTGCAGAGGCAGGTATTCACGGCGCGGTTACCATTGCAACCAATATGGCAGGCCGTGGTACGGATATCAAGTTAGACGAGGAATCCAGAGCCGCAGGCGGCCTTATGATAATCGGAACCGAGCGTCACGAATCCAGACGTATTGACAACCAGCTCCGCGGACGTTCCGGCCGTCAGGGAGATCCGGGAGAATCCAAGTT
>CAJOFN010000065.1 GCA_905233905.1 uncultured Lachnospiraceae bacterium | reverse complement strand
GTGCCGTTAGCAGCCTGTACGGAAAGCTCTCTCATACGCTGGATCATTTCCGTAACCTCATTTAAGGCGCCGTCGGCCGTTTCAAGCACGCTCATGCCGTCAGAAGCATTGTCTGACGCCTGATCAAGTCCCCTGATCTGGGCGCGCATTTTGCTGGAAATTGCCATGCCTGAAGGATCATCTCCGGCGTGGTTGATCTTGAAGCCGGAGGAAAGCTTTTCCATGTGGATCGTGAGGCTTTCTTCGTTGCGAAGAAGATGTTTGTTAGAAATGACTGCGGAAATGTTGTTGTTAATTTTCATATGATTTTACCCCTTATAACGCCTTAAGGCGCACGATGGCTGTCTTTATTGCGACGAGCGCATCCGTGCGTCTTATTTACAAGAAATATTTTCCTGTGATCGGGACTTCCATGTCCTGTTACTTAATATATCGGACAAAATGCCTGTTTCTTTAGCCTCAGATGCTTCCTAATTCCCCGATAAAGCTTTTTGCTATTCCATACAGCAGCCTCGTCTGAACCTGAGGGCGCTGCCCATCCTCTCCCGGAGCAGCCTGCAACCGGTCATTTCTGAAAATACTGTTGGCATCAAGCCGGTGGTTCCTTGAAATATCTATGCTTACCGGAAGCTCTGCTGTTTCCTGTAATGAAGCTGAAATATCCTGGGCAGCCCGGCTAAGGCGCCTGTCCGCCTCTGCCGTGGAAGCAGTAATCCTTCCGGCTATCTGATCAGCTTCAACCTTAAAGGTTGCCCTGATAGCTCCCAGGCTTTCTGTCTCAACCGACATATCCACCTGCCCCTGTTCGGCCGAGGAACCGCGTATTACCTTAAGGGTCATATTCCCCACCTGGTCGTCTATGACTACTGGAATGGAATATGTCTCACTTCTTCGTCCCATGTCGCCTGCAAGAGAAATCTGCTTAACAGACATCCTTAAGGCTCTGATGTCAAGCGTGGATGAGGGTTCGTCTGTCAGCATATTTTCCATCATATTTTCCGCGGTATTGCGAAGCCTTTGGGACGCATTCTGCAGCTCCTCCGGGTCACTCAACGCATCAAGAAACTCATCAGCGATACTGTTTATCAATTCGTTCTCCGGAGCTGTCCTATTCTCATCTCGGCGCCTGTCAGGTGCAAAAAGCCTTCTGAACATTCCGTTCCTGTCAGAAAGCATACGTGAAAACGCTTCGAGATTAGCCGGACTCTGTGGAATATCATACTCTGACAAAAGCTCATATATCCTGCTTTCGGTTTTAACCGCGTTTTCAAGCTCTGTCCTCTTTAGCTTGTCATAATCCCTGTCAAGCTGCATTTCTCTAATATCCTCTGACATATTTTCAAGAGCATCTGCAAAGCGATCCGGTGTCATTTCCAGATAGCTATCTTCGCCGATGGCAGCAAGCTTCTGCGGAGTTGCAAGCTCTCCGGCATCCCTCATCCGGTTGGTTTCAAACGCCATTTCGATCTGCTCCGTAATGGATAGGCTGCTCCTGTCAAATTCTGCAAAACCGAAATTATCATCAACGGCATATTCCCGGTTTTCATGCTTTCTGGTGCGGACTGCACCCATAAGATTCTTAAGCGTTATATCCGCGCCCTGTGCAATGAGCTGTCCAATAACCGCTCCGTCAGTTTTTTCCACTTGATATATAAGGCGGTAAACTCCCACAAAGGCGTCTCTTTCTTCCTGTGAAAATTCCCCCTGCTGCTGCGCCTTAAATAAAAATCTTGAAAACTTTTCTTCGGGACTGTCGCTTGCCGAAGCTGCCTTTATCTCCTGAGCCTTGTCCTTCAATTCCTGCATTGAAAGATTTAATGGATTTTCTCCGTTTTGGATCATTTTCGCCACAACGCCCGGTGTCAGGCTTTTTATTGTCCTTGTGACCAGCTCGTCTCCTGCCTTCATAAGTTTTACGGAATCAGTGGTTATCGCCTGCTCGTTGTAGGAAAGGATACGGACAGCCCTACGGTTCTGTTCGGTGGCTTCCATACCAAGATCCTCCAAAATATCATCCACATTTCGGAAGGCTTTTTGTATGGAGTCTCCAAGATCCCGGCGAACCTCGGTCCTCATGGTTTCGTAGCGTTCCCCGGCATCCTCGAAAAGCTTTTTAAGCCCAACCCCCTGTCTGTGAAGGTCGTTAAGCGTAGCATCCCTGATAACGGGAACCTTGCCAAGAAGAACCGCCGGCATTTCGGAAAGCTCGCTGGTTTTGGTATTGGTCTCATTGAAGATGTCGATCTTTACGGTAAGCTCGGACTCATCGACTACCTCATCCTTCGGGGAAAGATTTGCTATATAAAAACTGTTTTCAAAATCCCTTAATTTGTCAACAACCTCTGTAAGCTCTGAAGTATCAATGGAAAAGCCCTGCTTTAAAAGGGACAGATTCGCTTCCTTTGTCATGATAAGCCTGGTCTCTTCAAGAACACGCATGGCGTGAGCCTGTTCCTTTGAGGTATCCTCCGGTATCTCGTAAGATATTGGAGCAGAAATGTTTTCTGCTGTCTTAGGCTGTGCATCCCCGGGGATTATGATCTGTGTCCTTGCTTCTGTCTCTGCCTTATTTCTTAGGCTCTCAACCGTAAGAGGCAGGTCTTCGTCAACCACCTCATATACCTGCTCCCTTGTGGCGGAATTTACTGTTTCATAGGCACTCTCCGCCATATCCTTCATTGAATATCCGGGGAGCACATATGCTTCCTGCGGACGCTTTCCCTCTGAAACCGAATCCGTCATGCGCTCTACCACTTTCTCCACGGAAAGCTCAGGCTCATTGGTCTTTAATTCGTTTAAATATTTGAGATTTTCAGGAGTAACCGGTATCTCCCTTTCAAGCATCCATTTTGCAGCTTCACGCCGGTTATCATCGAGGGGAAGGTTTGCTTCTTTGATAAGATTGTCTATCTGCGGCATCAGCGAATCCATATCTTCTTCCGTGATAGTATTCGTTTGCTGCGCATAAGAGCCCTGAGAAAATGATCCCACGTAAACATTTTCAATCGTAGGCTCTAACTCGTTTTTGAGAAGATATTCTATCGTCTGGGGCTCAAGCTGTGTCAGCTCAGACGCTTTTTTCAGGGCAGTTACTCCGTCTGATATTATATTATCGTCAACAGGAAGGTCTGCCGAAACAAGCGCCTGCTCTACCGCCGCCGAAAGCGCCGAATTGCTCCCTGCCATGCCTTCTATCTCTTCACTTGAAAGTCCGCCCATAGCAGAAATGTCCTGACCACCTAATGCCAGATGCATTTTTATCTGGTCTATGACTGTTATTATCTGATCCGGCTCCATTTCCTCCGTATCGTAGCCTTCTTCCCTTGCTCCATTTATATCCTCAACGGAAAACCCTGCTACTGCCATGGACAGATTGCGTTTTGTGGTCTCAGCATCGGTAAAGCTTGATGATTTGCGCTCTATCTCCTCTGCCAGTGACTCGTCTTTTATGGAATTCTTGTCGTAGCCGGCAGTATTTGCACCTGAATTAAAATCAGCGGCATAGAACACATTTGAATCCCCGGTGACGGCAGGCTCTTTTGATTGCTTTTCCACTGATGCCGGATTACCCGCGGCAGAAAGATTTCTGCCTGAAATATGTACCTGATTATTTGAATTAAGCTTTGAAAAATCGTCTATCTGCATACATTTCTCCTAAAAAAAAGAAGTCTAACATCCTACCGGATATATCGGACTTCTTCCTTTGTATCTTTAGTCTATTATATCTCTGTTCTGCCGTCAAAAGCCCTCTGAAGGGTCACTTCATCAATGTACTCCAGGTCCCCGCCCACAGGCACGCCACTGGCTATGCGGGTTGTAAGGATGCCTGTCGGCTTTAAAAGCTTGGCAATGTACATTGCGGTGGTCTCACCTTCAAGAGATGAATTGGTCGCGATTATAACCTCATCCACATCCTGCCTCTGAAGCCGCTGCATCAGCTCCTTCAGCCTTATATCCTGCGGACCAATCCCCTGCATCGGCGAAATAGCGCCGTGGAGAACGTGGTATACTCCCTCGTATTTCTGGGTCTTCTCATAGGCTGCCAGATCCCGGCTGTCCTCCACAACCATTATCTGCCTGTGGTCACGCTTGGCGTTAGCGCAGATGGGGCAGGTCTCCTCATCTGTCAGTGTAAAACATTCCTTACAGAACCGGACATTTTCCCGGGCATCTATAAGGGTCTGCGAAAGCCTTTTTACATCCTCCAGGGGCATATGCAAAATATGAAACGCCAGCCTCTGGGAGGATTTGCTGCCGATCCCGGGGAGCCTGGAAAGCTCCTCTATCATTTGACTTATCTGTCTGCTATAGTATTCCATGAATTAAAAAGGAAGACCCCCTGCCATACCGCCAGTAGCCTTGCTCATGAGAGCTTCTGACTCCGAAGATAATTTGCGCATTGCTTCATTTGTGGCTGCAACGATAAGATCCTGGAGCATTTCAACATCCTCGGGATCAACTACTTCTTCGTCAATCTTGATCGACTGCATTTCGTGTTTGCCGTTTACCGTGACTTCAACAGCTCCTCCGCCGGAAGCAGCGGATACTACCATTTCCTCCACCTGCTTCTGCGCTTCCTCCATCTGGCGCTGCATTTTCTGCGCCTGCTTCATGAGGTTGTTCATATTGCCCGGCATCCCGCCGCCTCCACGAAATCCTCCTCTTTTTGCCATTTCTAAAAATCCTCCTCTTCGAGTTTTATTCCTGTTTGCTGTTCAAATCTCGACAGGGCATCAGGATAACGATGGACTCTGTCAAGCTGTGAATTATTCAGGACCAGTTCTATATCAACCTTTGCCCCGACATGGTCTGAAACAAGATTATTTAATATTTCTATATTGTGCGGCTGTGAAAGCTGCTTGTAAATGGTCGCCTGTTCATTGTCTGCCTCGTCATATACCAGAAGCAGCCTCCTGCCATCCTCTGAAATGCTGACATATGCCATGTTCAGGGAATGCTTCATAAGACGGTCGGCATCTGCCGCTATCCTCTTCCACATGCCGGCAGCACTTTTTACAGTCTCCTCGATATTCTCGGGAAGCTCTTTTTTGAGAGGCTCGGCTTTTGCTGCCTGCGGCTTTTCGCCTTGATCCGCGGGGGATACAATAACGCCCGATTCAAGCTGCTGTTCGATATTGACAAGGCGTTCTATTACAGATGTATAATCCTCATCCATCTGGGGACGCATCAAGCGTATCATTGCCACTTCCAAAAGCGCCCTCTTCTGGGATGAACCCTTAAGCTCCTCCAAAAGAGAAGACATTATGTGGATATATCTCATCAGCACAGGAGCTTCTATCGCTTTGGCCTCTTCCTTTAGCATGGCAAGATGCTCCGTGGAAATATCCAGAACATCCTCCATGTTGTCCGCGGATTTGAGCAGGAGCAGGTTGCGCAGATACCAGGTAAAGTCCATTACGAACTGTCCTAATTCTCTTCCTGCCATACTCACTTCACCAATCTGCCGGATAACGCCTGCCACATCCTTCGCGTTTATTGCGCGGAGCATATCGGAAAAAACCTGTGTATCCACGGCTCCCAGGACGGAAAGCACCTGGTCATAGGATAAAGTCCCATCGGGATAAAAAGATATGCATTGATCCAGCAGCGAAAGGGCATCACGCATTGAGCCGTCGGCACGCCTGGCGATGTAATATAGCCCCTTTTCCTCAGCGTCGTAGCCATCCAAAGCACCAAGCTGACGCATCCTGTCAACTATGGTATCCGTGGTCATCCTCTTAAAATCATATCTCTGGCACCTTGACATTATGGTTACGGGAACCTTATGTACCTCGGTGGTGGCGAGGATGAAGATAATATATGAGGGCGGCTCTTCCAGGGTCTTGAGGAGGGCGTTAAAGGCTGCCGGCGAGAGCATGTGAACCTCGTCGATAATGTAGACCTTGAACCGTCCCATAGTGGGAGGATACTCCACCTCCTCAATAAGCTGCCTCATCTCATCGACCTTGCTGTTAGATGCCGCGTCGATCTCGATGACATTCATGGAGCTGCCGGACGCAATCGATTCACACGAAGGGCACTTACCGCAAGGGCTGCCGTCCTCTCCGGGAGCTTCACAGTTTACGGCTGCGGCAAGAATCCTTGCTACCGTGGTCTTGCCGGTTCCCCTGGTCCCGGTGAAAAGATAGGCATGCCCTACGCGGTCTGTATGAAGTTGGTTCTTTAGTGTGCGGACGATATGCTCCTGTCCCTTGACATCTTCAAAGGTATGAGGGCGATAACGCCTGTATAAAGCCTGATATGCCATTAGTCACCAAAGGATATTCCCATGCGTTTTGCTTCTTTGATCATCTTGCAGCCGGGCTTTACCATCTTGAGGTTGCCTGCAACCTTCTCTAAAGGAATAAGCCTGGTCTCTCCGTTTACAATGCCTACCATATTGCCGAATTTGCCATCCATTATAGCCTTGGCAGCAGCCGATCCCAATCTTGAGCAAAGCACTCTGTCATAAGGACAGGGGCTTCCACCGCGCTGTGTATGACCGGGAACTGTTACTCTTGCTTCTGAACCGGTCCGCTCGGTGATCATATCTGCAATGCGATAGGATACTGAAGGGTAGTTCTC
This sequence comes from uncultured Lachnospiraceae bacterium, assembly GCA_905233905.1. GTDB lineage: Bacteria > Bacillota > Clostridia > Lachnospirales > Lachnospiraceae > RGIG4930. The sequence continues at coordinate 1,366 of CAJOFN010000065.1, read as the reverse complement.
CTGCTCGCGTTTCTTTTTGAGTTCCTTTTTGGAGAGCTTTGCATCTGCTTTGGAGATGGCGCCCTCTGCTACGGCAAGTATTGTAAAGCCCTTGCCTGCCTTGCGGCGTTTCTCGATGGCGTCAATTATTGAATCATCGTCGTAAGGGATCTCCGGCAGCAGAATGATATCCGCTCCGGAAGCTACTCCGGCATAAAGGGTAAGCCAGCCGACCTTGTGGCCCATTACCTCTACTATGAATACCCTGTTATGGGATGCTGCTGTGGTGTGGATGCAGTCTATTGCCTCACACGCAATATTGACAGCACTATAAAATCCGAAGGTCATATCCGTGCCGAAGATATCGTTGTCAATGGTCTTGGGAAGGTGGATTACATTGAGTCCTTCCTCACGAAGAAGATTGGCTGTCTTCTGGGTGCCGTTACCGCCCAAGATCACAAGGCAGTCGAGGTTGAGCTTGTAGTAGTTGGTCTTCATCGCCTCTACCTTGTCTATGCCATTCTCACCGGGATCACGCATGTTCTTGAAAGGTTCTCTGGAAGAGCCCAAGATCGTGCCTCCCTTGGTAAGTATACCTGAAAAATCCTCGCTGGTAAGCAGCCTGTAGTTGCCGTAGATCAACCCCTTGTAGCCGTTGAAAAAGCCGTAAACCTCGAGATCCTCGATGTTGTTGGAAAGACCCTTTACCACGCCCCGCATTGCTGCGTTCAACGCCTGACAGTCACCGCCGCTTGTAAGCATTCCTATTCTCATGTGATTTCCCCCTTTTTATATGACATTAATAACCGCATGCAGTTTATTTTAATATAATTTTTTAATCTTGTAAATCCATAATAGTTGGTGTAGAATAGTTTGGTCTGGAAAATAGACATGATAAGGATATTAAGCGCATTGTAAGAATGGGACTATGTCTTATGGTGCGAGTAATAAGATGCAGAGGTACTCAAGTGGTCCAAGAGGAGGCACTCGAAATGCTTTAGGCCGGCAACGGTGCGTGGGTTCGAATCCCACCCTCTGCGCTTTCAAAGAAGTTATTAAAACCTCTTTGAACGATTTTTCAGGAGAGAACAGGGGAGAACTCCTTTCTCTTAAAGATTGTTTGGGTTAAGCAGATGCTGTGGTAGGTGTATGCTTAATCCTTTGCTTCTGAAGGGGGTGCATCTGTGGTTGCAGCCTCTTCTTTTCTCTTTACGTTTGCTGTAGCTTTGCTTTCATAGTCACCATGCTCCGGTTCGTTATCTTCAGGTATTGAGCTGGTCTTACTTAATCCCAGGCTTGCCATCATGGAAGCGGCAGTGCTTTTCTTGGTTTCACTGCTCAAATGAGAATATATATTTGCTGTAGTTGAGAAATCGCTGTGTCCAAG
>CAJOFN010000064.1 GCA_905233905.1 uncultured Lachnospiraceae bacterium | reverse complement strand
CAGGAAACCTGGACCTTTGAGGGCTCCATACGTGAAAATATTGTTTTTTCTACTGAAGGAGTATCAGATGAAAGGCTCTTTGAGATAATAAAAGAGACTGGACTTGAGTATTTTGTAAGGACGCTGCCTGATGGTGTGGATACGGTGCTTTCCGAGAAGACAGAGGTATCCGCCGGACAAAAACAGCTTTTGACTATAGCCCGGGCAATGGCAGCAAATCCTCCGGTACTGATTTTAGACGAAGCAACCTCATCTGTAGATACGCGTCTGGAGAAGCTTATCGGAGCGGCTATCGACAAGCTTACCAAAGACCGTACATCCTTTGTAATTGCACACAGGCTCTCAACCATCAGGGATGCGGATGTGATCTTTGTCATGAAGGATGGGGATATTGTTGAGATGGGAACACATGAAAAGCTGCTTGAAAAAGGCGGATTATATTCAGAGCTTTATTACAGCCAGTTTGATGAAGGTTAAGGGACATTGATATGAGAGAAATAGGATATTCCAATAAGGTATTTTATTATAACGGCGCAGGACATTCGACAACCTATGATTTCCGCATGAGGATCAATCTCAATGAAAAACCGGATAAGGAAGCTCTAAGGAGAGCGGTGACAAAGACAATGGCTGTTTTCCCGGAATTTGCGGTGCGTCCGGTGATAGGCGGGGATGGAAGGCTTTATTATGAGGATAATAACGAGCCTGTCGCCATCTTTGATGAAAACGAAAAGCCGCATGCCCTGGGAAGTGACGAGACAAACGGTTACCTGTTATGTCTGATATGTGGCAGTAATAGCATTATTCTGTCGTTTTATCATGGCTTATCGGATTTTGTGGGTAACTGGTCTTTTATCCGGACTCTGGTATGGCATTATGTACGGGAGGTGGGAGAAAAAGATGTAAGAGCAGATGAGGCAGTGCGTCTGACGGCGGATGTTTATTTAAGCAAGGATGAACAGGAAAGGGATGATCCTTACGGAAAATTTGGGGATGAGGATGCCATTCCTTCCTGGGTATATGAGGATAAGGGCGCATTTGAGATCATGGAAGAGCTGTATAATGATGAGACGGATCATTTGCAGAATTACGAGCTTTCCATGGAGCTGCAGGTGCTTTTGGATAAGACTCATGAATTGTCAACCTCCGTTGCCCCGCTGCTTGTGGTAGCGGTTACAAGGGCACTGGACGGACTGTACGAGCTTGATGGTAAACCGGTCGTAGTTAAGATCCCCGCAAATCTGAGGCCGCTTTTTAAAACGAATACCACGGCTAATTTTTCAGACAGCCTGGTTCTTTCAGTCGATGAAGCCCTGCGCAGCGAGCCGGTTGAAGATCAATGCGCTGCTCTTCGCAAAAGCATGAATGACCAGCTTAAAAGAGAAAATTTTGCCAAAACTCTTGCAAAAAAGGTCCGTACTGTACGCGGCTACGAAGAGGGAACAGAAACCATAAAGGAGCTTAACGAAAAGCTTACCAACGCGGCATCGGCGGCAAGCGCAAGACCCGTAACCTTCGCCCTGACTTATCCGGGCAGGCTTGAGGTTGGGGAGGAATACCGTAAGGTGGTAAAGGGCTTTAATATGGAGCCGTATGTTCCAACCAATGGATTTTTCCTCTTTGCAGGGTCGTATGGCAGCGATTTTCGTATCAGGGTGTGCCAGAGATTTGACTCTGACCGTTTAGTGAATGGAATACGCCGTGAGCTTGAGGGTCTGGGTATTAAGACAGTATGTACCAATGCCGGGAAGGTGCAGGGAGATAAGGTTTATGTGGAGCGGCTTAAAAAATATAATGCGTATTAATAACAGAGATATTTCTCTTAAGGCAGTTCTTATCCGGGGAATTTTTGCTGTTATAGTGGTTATACTTATTATGCTAAATATCGTAGCCTGGGTTTTGATAAGCAAAAGGAAAACGCTGGAAGCCAGGCAGGATATTTTAAATGCTCTGCATGAGGTTGATATGCTTGTGGGCAGCTCACAGGAAAAGGCACGTCTTTACGCAGAAATAATCAAGCCCTCATCAACGGGAAAATGTCTGATAATCGACAGGGAAAAAGGTTTTCCTGAGGATGAATATCCTGTAGGAGAGATGTTTTCGTACAGCTATAATGACAGAGAATACCTTTGCATGTACAGGGTGCATGATCAGTTTATAATAGCAGCAATTATCCCCAAAGCTGATATCATAAAAAATACAGCATTTAATTTCATGATAACCACTGTAACCTGCTATATTTTATTTGCCCTTATGGGTATAATAGTTTACGCGTTTTTAAAGAAAAATGTGATACAGCCGATCCAGGGCATGACCCTTAAGGTTGAAGCGGTAAGCGAGGGAAATCTTGATGTACGGTTAAAGGAAACAAGCAATCTGGAATTTTCCATGCTTTCGGATGATATAAATATCATGATACTTACCATGAAAAGATATATCCGTAAAGCGGCAGAGAGGTTAGACAAAGAGCTTGCGCTGGCAAAGGATATACAGTATTCCGCGGTTCCGCATATTTTCCCGCCGTATCCTGAAAGAAGTGAGTTTGAGATATATGCTCATATGAGTACGGCAAAGGAGGTTGGCGGAGACTTCTATGATTTCTTTTTTGTAGATGATGACCATCTGGCAATAGTGATGGCGGATGTTTCGGATAAGGGAATACCTGCCGCGATGTTTATGATGAGGTCAAAGGCATCGATAAGGGATCGGGCGATGCAGGGCGGAACGCCGGCAGAGATATTGACCGATGTAAATGATACATTATGCGCTGGCAACGATCAGAAGCTTTTTGTAACGGTATGGCTTGCGATAATTGAACTGTCAACCGGAAATATGATTGAGACAAATGCAGGCCACGAGCATCCGGCGCTATGCAGGGATCAAAATTACAGGCTGGTGAAATATCCCCACTTGCCTCCGCTTGCATTCATGCCAGGTATTCCTTATACTAACAGGCAGTCGTGTCTGTATCCCGGTGATAAGATATTTGTTTATACCGACGGGGTTACGGATGCCAGAAATATACAGGGAGACAGCTTTGGAGAAGAGGGCTTGATAAACGCTCTTTATAAAGCAGCCGGAGACGACCCAAAAGCTACTGTTGAATCAGTAACAGAGGACATAAGCAGTTTTATGAATGGTGCGGACAGATTCGATGATGTAACAATGTGCGCGTTTATCTACAAAGGCAAAAAGGAGGAAGATAGTGCTTTATAGTGAGAAAAAAACAACGGAAGGCGTGGAAATATACATATCAGGTGAGATTGATACCAATTCAGCTCCGGAGCTGCGCCAGAAGATCAGTCTGATAGATCCGGATACCGAAAAGGTCATAATGGATTTTAAGGATCTGCAATATCTGTCTTCAGCAGGCTTAAGGGAGCTTTTGATCTGCCGCCAGAGGTTTGACGGGGACCGGATGCAGATAATCAATGTATCTCCTGAGGTTTATGAGATCTTTAAAATGACAGGCTTCCACACCATGATACCCATTGAGGTGTCATATGACGAGATATCAACCTATGTTCACCTGTCTTTTAAAGACTTCCTGAAGAAAAAGAGGGAAAAGACACCGGACGCGGTTGCCATAGTCGATGAAAGAGGCGCTTTTACATGGGAGGATGTGGATATTTATTCCCAGATAATAGCGGACGGTCTGGAGAAAAAGGGTGTAAAAAAAGGAACCCATGTAGGTTTGTGCGGAAGCAATTCCGTCAACTGGGTACTTACCTTTTTTGCGATCCAGAAGCTTGGAGCCATGGCACAGCTTTTGAATTTCAACGTGCGTGCTTCTGAGGTGGCGCGCCTTGCGGCTGTGGGAGATATTACTCATTTCTGCTATGGACAGATGCCGGAAATGAAGGATGAGGATGAGTTCCTTGATGAGCTGCAGGGGTATGACAGCCCGCTTGAAGAGTTCATTTCCATAAGGAATGACAGGCAGGATATAAGGGAACGCCGCAATGAATACAGGAACATAAAGGATAAATTCACGCTGAATGTAAGAGAGGACGACCCCTGTGTAATGATATTCACTTCAGGCTCTACAGGCAATCCCAAGGGCGTTATGCTTTCGGCGTATAATATTTTAAATGCCGCAAATATCAATTACAAGGACCAGACACTTAATGATAATGACAGAACCTGTCTTATACTGCCCCTGTTTCATATTTTCGGATTGGTTGCCGGACTGTTCGCAAACGCTATGGCAGGATCCATAGTGTTCATACCAAAGGATCTAAGGACGGACACCTTGATCGAATTGATATACAGGGAGAGGTGTACGATCTTCCACTCGGTTCCCACGATGCTTATTGCCATGATGAACAATAAAGGATTCACACCTGAAAAGCTAAAATCTCTGCGTTGTACCATTATTTCAGGCGCAGCGGCAACAGAAGCACAGATAAAGATGTTTAAGGAAATGCTTCCCAATGATCATTTTCTTGCTTCCTACGGGCTTAGTGAGATGGCTCCTGTATCCATAACAAAATATGACGACACAGAGGATCATGTGCTCTATACAGTCGGAAAGCCTGTTGAGAATATTGAGATACAGATCCGTGACACCACAACAGGTGAGGTATGTCCGACCGGGGTTTCCGGAGAGGTTTTGGTACAGGGCTTCAACCAGATGATCGGATATTACAAGCTCAGCCTTGATATGCAGTCCATAGATGTGGACGGATGGCTGCATACAGGAGATCTGGGAATGATGACCGAGGACGGTTACCTTTCACTTTCAGGACGGCTGAAGGAGCTTATAATCCGCGGCGGAGAAAATATCATGCCCGGAGAAATAGAAGCAGCGATATCAGAGCTGGATATGATCGACAATGTAAAGGTCATCGGAGTACCCAGTGATTTCTTCGGAGAAGAGGTCGGAGCATGCATACTGTTAAAGGAAGGCGCAAAATGGGACGAGGAGGCTGTAAAGGAGGAGCTGTCAAAGAAGCTTGCCAGGTTTAAGATACCTTCTTATTATGTGCTCTATGATGCATTCCCAATGCTTGGAACGGGCAAGATAGACTCTGTAAAGCTTAAAGAGGACGCGATAGCAAAAATTAAAGCATAGGAGAGCCAGGATGCACAAGCAAAAGAAAATGGCGCTTATAAACGATGTAACAGGATTTGGAAGATGCTCTGTAGCAGTAATGGCGCCCATAGTTTCAGCCATGAAGATCCAGGCTGTTGCTGTTCCTACGGCGATCCTTTCAACACATACCCAGTTTCCGGAATACTATTTTGACGATTATACTCCGCATATGAGGGAATATATCCAGACCTATAAGGAGCTGGATATGGAGTTTGACGGTATAGCCACAGGATTTCTGGGGTCAGAGGAGCAGGTGGATATAGTCAGCGATTTTATCAGAACCTTCGGTGTCAATGACGCCATGGTGCTTGTTGATCCCGTTATGGGAGATTACGGAAGGCTTTATAAAACATATACTCCGCAGATGTGCGAGAAGATGAAGGAGCTGGTAGGATTTGCCGATATACTGACTCCAAATCTTACGGAGCTTTGCACCCTTCTGGATATTGAATACGGAGAAGGGAGATTCGGTACGGACGAGCTGCTTGATATGTGCCGCGATATAGCAAAAAAAGGACCCAGGCATATAGTGGTTACAGGTATTCCCTTTCACAGTGACCAGATAATGAATTATATATACAGCCAGGATGCTGATCCAAGGATAGTTATGGTAGACCGGATCGGAGCAGACCGAAGCGGTACCGGAGATGTGATCAGCTCTGTTATTGCCGGGATGTTCTTAAACGGACACAGCTTTTATGAGTCTGTTAGGAAGGCGGCAGGATTTGCGTCAAAATGTATTAAGTACTGTGAAGACAATCAGGTTCCTGCCCATTGGGGACTGTGCTTTGAAATGTATCTTAAGGAACTGATGGAGGATTAAGGCATGATCTTGTATACCGTTACCGGAAAGGCCGGTAATGAGGGATATCTTGATATTGCAAAGAGCGGGGATATCTCAGGTAAGAATATTTACGTCAACTTGACCAACAGATGTCCGTGCAACTGTGTTTTCTGCCTGCGTCAGACTAAAGAACTGATGGAGGGCAGCAGTTTGTGGCTTAAGGACGGTGAACCGGATGTGGAAGCCGTACTTGATGAGTTTTCGCGCTATGATCTTAGCAGCATAAACGAGCTGGTTTTTTGCGGTTATGGGGAGCCAACGGAGAGGCTTTGGGATATGTGCAGGATCATAGATGAGCTGAAGAAGCAGTATCCGGCGCTTAAGATCAGAGTGAATACCATAGGACTTGCAAACCTGATATATGAAAGGGATATAACGCCCAAGCTGGAGGGGAGGGTGGACACGGTCTCAATTTCCCTGAATGCTCCGGATAAGGAAGAATTCTACGAGCTTACAAGATCTGAATTCGGAATAGGCTCCTTTGATGCCGTAAAGGAATTTGCGGTTCTGGCAAAAAGGTATGTTCCAAACGTGGTGATGACGGTTGTGGAAAAGGTTATGTCAGAGGAAAAGATTGAAAAATGCAGGAATATCTGTGATAGATTAGGAGTAACACTTAGGATAAGACCATTTGAAGAGTGATAAAAGAAATAGCATTATGGTATATAACTAACCTGATAACTGTGATAAAATAAGCTTTAGTGTCTAAATATCTATAGTTTTACACTATATTTGTTTTATAAAGTTTTAGAAAGAGGAGGGGAAATGAGCAAGAGGAAATCAAAAGGAAAGACAAAGAAAATAAGCTTTGAGCTGCTTCGGATCCTTGTTCCTATGATAGCTTTGTTTATCATAGCAGTTGCGCTTATTATTTTTGTTAATTCCAGAGCAGTTATTATTGATGGGGGCAAGACCGGATTGAAAAACGAGTCGATGTCCAATGCCAATGATATTTCGAGCACCATCGGCAATATCAAAGGATACTATAACGGTCTTGCGGATGCAATAGAGACATCATCCTATGAGAATGACAAGGCTCTCTTTGCAGCTATCGCTCCCGGCATGGAAGAGTATAAGGATGTAGTTATTGACTGCTATATCGCATTCTCTGACAAGAGCTTCTTTGACGGGGGAGGCTGGGTTCCCGATGCGGATTATGATCCTACCACAAGAGGCTGGTATGAGACTGGAAAGGATTCTACAGAGATAGTACTCGGAGCTCCTTCTGTTGATATGACAACCGGACAGATGGTTGTATGCGGTTCACGATCAATGAAGATGAAGGATGGACGTGAAGGTGTTATGTCTACGGATATCGTGCTTTCAGGTATATCCGAGACTGTAAGCCAGTATAAGCCCTCCGGTACCGGAAGCAGCATGCTGCTTAGCGGCAGCACCATCGTAGCTTCTCCCGAGGCTGACTATGTTGGTACAGACGTAAGTGAACATTCTTCCGACGCCTTCCTTCAGGAGGTTTACAGCAAGGCTTCAGCCGGCGCAGAATTCCGGCGGGGATTATTTTGTTTCACTTGACAATGTTGACGGAACGGACTGGATTTTAGTTTCCTACGTTAAGAAGAATGACGTATTGAAGGAGCTTAATTCCCTAAGCGTAATTACGGTTATACTTGTAATACTTATGCTTGTCATAAGTACCCTTATCATCATGTACCTGATCAAGAGGATGATCACATCACCTGTAACGAGCCTTACGGATACTATCCAGAGAATTGCTGACGGTGACTTTACCGTGTCCATCGAGAAGGGCGGTACCAATGAAATCGGCACAATGAACAATAGCATGCATGACTATGTTAAGAGGATGCGCTCTACCCTTGGAGACATGAAGCAGGTTACCAAGGATCTGTCCATAGAGGCAGGTACAAGCCGCTCCGCTGCAGAGTCCATGAGTGCCCAGGCAGATGAGCAGAGTCGATCCATGGAACAGATTCATGAGGCTATGGAGGGTGTGGCTAATTCTGTTACCGAGCTTGCTACCAACGCTACAGACCTTGCACAGGCTGTCGGTGATATGACTGATCAGGGTGAGAACACCAGAGAGATAATGGATCAGATTCTTGAAAAGGCAAGGCAGGGACAGCAGGATATGGATAAGGTTCAGTCCAATATGAACGTTATCTCAGATTCCATGGAGAAGATGAG
>CAJOFN010000063.1 GCA_905233905.1 uncultured Lachnospiraceae bacterium | reverse complement strand
CTGTACAGTTCTTATCAGATTGAGAGGCAGCCGATGAATACGGAGAATACTGCTAATGTCATGCCTACGAGCATTGCGCTTGATAATGCGATGGAAACTACCTTTGAACGCTGAACTTCAAGCATCTTGCCTGAGCTTATGATTGTTGCTGCTACGAAAGCCATTATTATAAAAATTATTATATATGCATTTAATAACATTGTTTTCTCCTTCTGTAAGTAAGTTTTCTTTTCCTTCCTTGCAATATATATATCGGAATTCTTCTTACATACTTTAGGATTTTTTTAATATTTTTTTCGGATTTTTTACAAAAATGTAAAAAAGAGCCGGATTCACAGGAATCCAGCCCTTTTTGTCTTTTCACATCCGAATCGGGACGATCATACATCCCTTGTGGCGTATTTCATTATCTTCTCTTCAGAGAATTCGTCTTTGGTAAGCTCGCCTGCAATATGGCCTTCGTTCATGACGCAGATCCTGTCGCAGGTACCGATAAGCTCAGGGAGCTCTGAGCTTACCATGATAATGGAAAGCCCCTGCTCTAAAAGGGAATTGAGGATCGTGTAGATTTCCCTCTTGGAACCAACATCAACACCACGGGTAGGCTCGTCTACTAAAAGGATCTTGCAGTTTGCCGCGATCCATTTCGCAAGAACCACCTTCTGCTGATTGCCGCCGGACATGAACTTAACATTAAGATCCTTGTCACCCGGGCGGATCTGGAATACGTCTATGTATTCATCAGCGGTATCCCGTTCCTTTTTGATGATAATCTTGCCGAATTTGTTGCTGTAAAGATGAAGCGCGGGGAGTGATATATTAAATACCACACTGTTATTGAGCTGAAGCCCCTCGGTCTTGCGCTCCTCGGGAACGATTCCGAAGCCTGCCAGAAGCGCGTCGCTAATGGTGCCGAACTTCTTCTCTTCGCCAAAAAGCGTGATCCTGCCTTCGTCAATCTTGTCTGCGCCTATGATAGCGCGAAGGGTCTCTGTACGTCCGGCTCCGGCAAGCCCTGCCAGCCCGAGAACCTCGCCCTGGCGAAGCTCAAGGGAAACATTGTCTAAGACTCCCTTGCGGGTCAGCCCCTCAACCTTGAGAACCACATCGCCTATCTTGACGTCTCTCGGAGGGTAGATATCACCCATTTCACGACCAACCATCTTCTCTACGAGCTTGTCGGTATCGTAATCGGCAGTAACGCCGTTTTCTACAAGCCTTCCGTCCTTCATTATGGTGATCTTGTTGCAGAGCTCGAATATTTCCTTCAACCTGTGTGAAATATAGACAAAGGATATACCCTGGGAGGACAGCTTCTTGACCAGCTCGAAAAGGGTCTTTAGCTCCTCATCCGCAAGCACCGCCGTGGGCTCGTCCAAAACGATTATCTTCGCGTTCTTGGAAAGAGCCTTGGCTATCTCCACCATCTGGCGCTTGGCTACGCTTAAATCCTTGACATAGTCCTTGGGATCAACCGGAAGATTAACCCGGTCAAGCACCTCCTGGGCATCCGCGTTCATCCTGGCAAAATCAATCCTGCCAAAGGATGTCATCGGATATCTCTCCTGATAGATGTTCTCAGCAACCGTAAAGTGTGGCAGAAGCATCAGCTCCTGGTAGATTACGGCAACGCCTCTTTCTATCATGGCAGCCGGTGTGGGATGCTCGATCTTCTCGCCATTGATAATGATCTCACCCTCATCCAGTGTATAGGCTCCGGAAAGGATCTTCATAAGCGTTGACTTGCCTGCTCCATTCTCTCCAACCAGACCAAGAATATCACCGTCATCAAGCTCTATGGAAATGTCATCCAACGCCTTAACACCGGGGAAAGACTTGGAAATATGATTCATCTTTAGCATGGGTTCATCCCCTCTGAATATCTTGTTTTACTGAAGTCCTGTTCCGAGATGATCTGCAACGTTGTCGCCGTCAACCAATGTAGGCTCGCAGTTTACAACAGAATCCTGATCCTGGCCTGTAAGTACGTTGTAAGCAGCGATCATAGCCTCAGGTGCCATTGTAGGATAAATGATGGTGAATGCCATCTGGCCGTTGTCTACCATCTGGAAAGCAGCTTCCTCACCGTCCATACCTGTTACAAGAATGCCTTCGCCGTCACGGCCTGCAGCAGCGATCGTCTCAGCAGCAGCCTCTGCCATGGGGTCATTGTGTGCGTATACTGCCTGGATCTCGCCTTCGCCGTACTTCTGAAGCATATCTTCCATATAGGAAGCAGCGTCAGCAGAGCTGAAGTCGCAGTCCTGCTTGTCAACGATCTTCAGATCAGGATATTTCTCCTCAAGAGTCTCCTCGAAGCCTGCCTGACGGTCGATAGCTGCGGAAGAACCTGTAGTACCGCAAAGCTCGATGATGTTGCCCTTGCCGTCAAGCATCTCAGCCAGCTTGTCAGCAGCCATCTGTCCCATAAGCTTGTTGTCGGCAACAACCTTAACAGTAACGTCTGTATCAACCTCACGGTCCATTGTAACTACAGGGATGCCTGCGTCCATTGCCTCTGCAACAGCGTCTGTAAGACCGTCAGAGGTAAGAGGGGAAACCATGATAAGATCAACGCCTCTGGTTACAAGGTCTTCGATGTTGGCTGCCTGTGTAGCAACATCGCCCTGTGCGTCTGTCTCAACCCACTCGATGTTGGGATAATTCTCTTTTGCGTATTCCTGATTCTGCTCCTTGATAGCGATGGTATAAGCAGCATCGGTAGCACGCTGTGCGTAACCTATGGTAAAGCTCTCGTCACCGCCCGCTGAGTCGCCTGTGTCTTCTGCTGCTTCATCTGATGATGCCTCTTCCGCTGTGTCGGATGAAGTATCTGCTGCAGGTGCGGATGCTCCGCCACAGCCAACCATCGTCAATGCCATTGCACTTGCGAGTACAAATGATAAAAATTTGCGTTTCATAAAAACCTCCTAATGATAATTGATAGTTTGCACACAGCAGAAGCTCTTCTCCTCTTTGCCCCTGCTGCCGTATCTTCAAGCAGACCCATAACAGATCCCGGTCTGCAATGAATTCAGTCTCAGTCCTTCTTCCTTGCGGAAAGTCCGCCGATAAGAACGGCGAAAATAACGATAAGACCCTGGACGATATTCTGCATGTAGGAATTGATACCTACAAGGTTCATAATATTGGAAAGAACAGTCAGAAGGCAGGCACCGATCAATGTACCGGTAATCTTTCCAACTCCGCCCATTGTTGAGATACCGCCGATGTAGCACATGGAAAGAGCGTCCAGCTCGTAGCCCTCACCCGCTGTCGGGTCGCAGGATGAAAGCTTGGAGGTGAGAACCAGGGCGGACATGAATGAAACAAAGGCCGTGATGATGAAGCAGATAAGCTGCGTCTTCTCAACATCAGTACCGTTCAGACGCGCCGCCTCACGATTGTCACCTATAGCGTAAACACTTCTGCCAAACTTGGTATATTTGAGGATATAAAATCCAACAAAAAACATGATAAGGAAAATAATGACGGGTGTGGGGATGAAACCAACATATCCCTGTCCGATGAATTTGATGTCGATGCCGGTCGTCCTCCAGTTCTGGGGAGAGCCGTTAGAAATGTATTTGGCCAGACCGCGGAGAGCTGTCATGGAGCCTAAGGTCATAATGAAGGGAGCGAGCTTGCCTTTGGAAACGCCAAGGCCGTTTAGGAAGCCGATAACAAGGGAAGCCACGAGAGCCGATCCGATGGCGATCACCGGGTTGATGTTGTTCTTGAGCATCTGGGCGATCATGATACCGTATACCGCAACCTGAGATCCTACGGAAAGGTCAACGCCGCCTGTCAGGCACACGAAGGTCATGCCCAGGGCAATGATGCCGTTGATGGAGATCTGGCGCATAACATTGATGATGTTAGCCCCTGTCATAAAGCTGGGGCTTACCAGACAGCCTACAATGCAAAGCGCTAACAAAGCCCAGAGTGTTCCCATCTCGGAAACCCATTTTTTCATGTTGCTGTTGCCTTTTGTCGAACCCATTTCTCTCTTCCTCCTACGATGCCGGTTCATGCTCTAACCCGGTAGTGCAATTTGTTCGAATAATCATAACCGGGAAGTAATATGATCATAAGAAGATTATATGCAATATTCTGACAAAAATCAATAGTTTTTAAAGAATTTTTATCATTTTTGCTCACTTTCTGCCATTTTCGGTCACAAATCCTTCAAAATATCACCGGAGCTTGTCCGCTTCAAAGCGTTCATCTCCCTTTTTAGCGCGTTTCATCTCGTATAACCTGTCATCCGCGCTTATCATCAGGCTGTTGATATTGTTCACTGAATCGTCATCTATTGTAAAGAAATTGCCACCGTAGGAGATTGATAACGTATACGGCCTCCTGTCCTTTGCATTGATCTCCTCCAGCCTGCTCCGCACTTCATTGCCGGCGCGTTCGATCCCGCCCTCGCTGTCGATGGATAAAAACGCTATGAACTCATCTCCTCCCAGCCTGCCTACAAAGCCGCCAAAGGACAGGACATCCGCCAGCACCTTTGAAGTGGCGATGATAGCTTCGTCGCCTGCGTCATGCCCATAGGTATCATTTATAGCCTTAAGACCGTCCAGATCAAAGAACACTATCGCTCCCGAACCGCTGCCGGGAGTCGTCAGCGCGGCGGATATGCGCTCCATGAAGCCTCTTCGGTTTAAGAGTCCTGTCATATCATCCATCATTGACTGCCTTGCAAGGATGAGGTTGTTCTCCCGGAGGATGCCGTTTACTTCCCTCTCAACAGCCATCATCTGAAGATGCTTTAAGGCAAAGCCTATATTGAGGAAAGCCATCAGCTGGCCGTTGCTGTCCAGACGCCCCGCATTTAGTACGGCAAGTCCTAAAAGCTCCCTTCCTGCCATCAGACCGCACACGGTATAGCTTAAGGCGTCCTGATTGCGGACTGAAACATTTGCCAGAAGCCTGTCAAGATCCACTTCCCTCTCACCTGTCATTGTAACCTTGCCGTCCTTCATAAATCCGATATGCAGCACATGGTCGGAAATGGCAAAGGATTTGGCGCCGATCAGGGTCACAGACTCAGGAAACAGGAACAGCTCCGCATGATTAACCCCTAATTTAATAAAATCGTTTAAGATATGCTCGTAGACAACTTCCCTGCTCTGGTATTCCCTCAAAGCATCGTCCGCCATATGGAAGGTGTCCCATTCCCGCTTGTTGTTGACGAGGACTTCCCTGGCGATATTGTCCTCGGTCATCCTTGCGATCCTCAGATGAAGATGTGATATCTGCTCTATTACCCAGTTAGCTTCTTCAGGTGGAAGCTCTTCCATAAGAGCCTCAAGCAGAGTGATTGCTACTGAATGGAAGCCCTCTAATGAAAGGTACTGCTGATATTCAGCGCCGAAAAGCTCGCTTAAGTCGCCGGAGGAGAAAAGCAGGACATCCGGCGCCTTCTCGTCACGGTGCTTGAGGTATGCTGTACGGATCTTTTCAAAGAAAGCCGCCATCCTGCTCCTGAAATCCCGCATAACCTTCGGTCCTGCCATTGATATGGTGGCACTCATCATTATGTCTATAACCTTGTCCGCAGGGAAGGGCTTTTGGCGTAATATCTGCCTGAAATACTCAACTCCGCCCTTCATGTCCTCGCCGCAGGAATTCCTGGCAATAAAGGTGCTGGAAATGACCTTGTACTCCTGTGGCCTGCCCTCGCAGATACGGATCGCCTCCCTCGCCGCAAGGCAGCCAAGATCATAACCTGTCATATGAACCGTGGAAAGGGGCGGGTCCATATGGGCGGACTTGGGGTGATCATCAAAGCCCGTGACGGCAACCCCCGAGCCTATATCTATCTTATGCCTGCGCAGGATCTCATAGGTATTGTAGGCTATCATATCACAGGCACAAGCTATAGCTTCAATATCAGGGTTGTCCTCTAATATCTGCTCAACCACATCCTCACATTCTCCGGAAAACAGTCCTCTGGCAAACATCGAATCTGAAACCGGCAGACCATGCGCCTTCATTTCCTCGAAATAGACGCCTTCGCGCTCAATGGAGCCCTTGCTTGCAGCAGGTCCGCTGATGAAGGCTATCTTTTTAAGCCCCCTGTCTTCTATGAGATGCTTCATGCAGGCACGCATGCCCGGCTCATTATCCTTTGTGATACAGCGATATCCGGGCAGCTCACGCTCCAGAACGAGGGTTTTTTCGCGGTCTAAAGTCGCCATAAGCCTCATGGTCTCGGCTTCATTGCCTGAAAGGTATCCGGTCACAACACCCGCCGGAACCACAAGGGCATCAAGATCTATCCTTGCCGCGATCTCAAAGGCTATCCGAAGATTCTCCTCCGCGTTGAACCTTGTGTGATATGGAATAAGATCGGCAATGGCTACCACAATATGTCCCTCTTCCTCTAAGGTATTGGCAAAGCCCATATGGATAGAGTGGGGATAGTCAATGGTCTTATTTCCTAATAACATTCCTATGCGATATTTCCTCATAGCAGGCTCCCTTTGGGTAATACATCATATCCCTTTAAAAAGAAAAGGGTCAGCAAGATAATCACGAATCTTCTCCTGAGGGTTCAAATACCAGGATCTCTTCCTCCTCTTCCTGAACATCCGAAGCCGACAGATCTAAATTAAGAGCTTTGCTTATATTGGCAGTGATATCTCCGTAAAGCTTTATCAGTTCTCTGTAGCTGTCCTGTGAAGGAAGGCTGCCCTTTTCGGCAGCAAGCTCCATTTCCCGTGCCATTTCAAACAGCTTCTTTGCGCCGATCATCTTGGACATGCTCTTAAGACTATGGGTAACAAGCTCAAAGCTTTTGGCATCACCTGTGGCAACAGCCTGATCCATCCGCGCTGTCTTGTCACTGTTTTCCGTGGCAAACCGGCTTAGGATCGTAGTATAAAATTCCATGTCATCCCTGCTGTAACGAAGACCAACCCCGGTATCAATGCCTTCGATCCTGAAGCCTTCCTTCTCCGTGGCTTCCTCTGTTTCTACATATTCTATGGCACCCTCCGGCATTACGCGCTTTAATACCTTTTCAAGCTCCGCCGCTTCTATGGGCTTTGCCACAAAGCCGTCAAAGCCTTCCTTCAAAAAGGTCTCCCTGGCTTCACTGGCTGTATTCGCGGTAAGGGCAATAACAGGAATTTGAGGCTTGTTCATGGTACGCTGCTGGTCCCGTATTCTTTTCATTGCCTCTATGCCTTCCATTTCCGGCATCATATGATCCATGAATACTATATCGTAATCATTGCTGCTGCAAAGCTCGATGGATTCCTGACCCGATCCCGCAGTGCTTATGATCATTCCGTAGCGCTTCAGCAAGCCCTCCGCCACTATCAGATTCAGCGGCTCGTCATCTACCACAAGAGCCCTTACATCCTTTAAGCGGATTATCCTGTTATCATTATCCTTTTCCTGCGGCTCGCTTTCAGTATGATCGGTTTCGTCCACAACCTTCTGGGGAAGGATAACAACGGCTGTTGTTCCCTTGCCTTCCACGCTCTTTACATCAACAGAGCCTCCCAGCGACTCAACAAAGCCGTGGACAATGCTCATTCCAAGCCCCAG
>CAJOFN010000062.1 GCA_905233905.1 uncultured Lachnospiraceae bacterium | reverse complement strand
ATTTTATTCCTTCTTCTTATAGCACGCCAATCCTCATCATGAACAGACTCATGGCTTAAACTTACTATATCTTCGTTCCGTCTACATCCAGCACATAGCCGCACCAGCCGGACTCTTTAGGATGAAATGGCATCTTTAGGGCTTTCTGTTATTCTGAACAGGTCCACATAAACAGTCCCCGTACTGCCTTTAATCCGAATGCTGCTCTGTGTAAAAACTTCAATATTGTCTGTCATAGTATTCTCCCCCTTTCGGACTTGCAGCAGGCATAACTGCAAATAAAGCAATTACGGCAATATGAAATAATCGCTTATGTCCTTTCATAAGACCACTTCGCTTTCAGCATCCCAGTATTTCTTTTAGTAACTCTATTGAACTTTCTTCTTCCGGATTGTTTGTGCCAAGCTCGCCTCGGAAGGCTTTGGCGAGGATGGATTTTTTCATGACATCAATTTGTTCTATCAACCTTTGCGCCGTTTCATAGGCTGCTGTTTCTTTATCCATCAATGATTCTATGCTATTTACAATCTCTTCTTGTTCCTCAGCTCCTGCTACACGTATTGAATAATCAAACAGTTTCTTTGCCTCAACGCTTTCTACAGTTGTCCCACTTTTCATGCAATTATCCCGTATATCTTTTTCATATCCTGTACAGAAGTGTCACAAAAACGGAGCATATATTCCTTTAAACATTTAGTTACATTTTTTTAATTTTGCTTATTAACGCTTATTAAAACCCTCGAAAAAGGTGTAGCAGAGGTGTACCAAGACGGCCTTTGGGTCTTTTATCCCTTATTAAAAGCGGTTTAGGCGACAGATGGTTTATTATTCATCCAGCTTAAGCACACTCATAAACGCCTCCTGCGGGATCTCTACGCTTCCCACCTGGCGCATCCTCTTTTTACCCTCTTTCTGCTTTTCCAGAAGCTTTTTCTTTCGCGTAATGTCGCCGCCATAGCACTTGGCAAGCACATCCTTCCTTACTGCCTTGACCGTTTCTCTTGCTATTACCTTTGAGCCGATGGCAGCCTGAATGGGTATCTCAAACAGGTGACGGGGAATTTCTTTTTTAAGCTTTTCACACATCTTTCTGCCCCGGTCATAAGCAGTATCCTTGAATACTATAAATGAAAGAGCATCCACCGGTTCCTTGTTGATAAGGATATCAAGCTTTACAAGCTCGCTCTTTTCGTATCCTGAAAGCTCATAATCAAAGGACGCATAACCCCTTGAACGGGATTTTAAAGCGTCAAAAAAGTCATATATTATTTCATTCAGAGGCAGTACATATTTTATTAGCGCCCTTGTCTCTTCCATGTATTCCATGGAAATATACCTGCCCCTTCTCTCCTGGCACAGATCCATTATCGGACCGATGAAATCACTTGTTACCATGATCTCAGCATTAACCACCGGCTCTTCCATATATTCTATTTCTGAAGGGTCAGGCAGGTTTGAGGGGTTGGTAAGCTCTATCATACTGCCGTCTGTCTTGTATACGCGATACACAACTCCGGGGGCTGTGGTAACGAGATCCAGAAGATATTCCCTTTCAAGCCTCTCCTGTATAACATCCAGATGTAAGAGTCCGAGAAAACCGCATCTGAAGCCAAAGCCAAGTGCTACAGAGGTCTCCGGCTCATATTGAAGCGCCGCGTCGTTAAGCTGGAGCTTTTCAAGGGCATCCTTAAGATCAGGATACTTTGCACCGTCAGCCGGATAAAGACCGCAGTAAACCATTGAATTAACCTTTTTATAGCCCGGAAGGGGTTCTTTTACGGGATTATTGGCATGAGTAATGGTATCACCCACCTGTGTGTCACGGACGTTTTTGATGCTGGCGGTCATATAGCCTACCATCCCTGCCGTAAGCTCGTCACATGGGTTAAAGGCTCCCGCGCCGAAATACCCAACCTCAACAACGTCAAATTCAGCCCCGGTAGCCATCATAAGCACCTTATCGCCGGCCTTTAACACTCCATCCCTGACCCTGCAGAATACGATAACTCCACGATAAGGATCATAGAGCGAGTCAAATATAAGGGCTGACAGTGGAGCCTTGGAGTCCCCCGCAGGCTCCGGCAGGTCCGTTATTATCCTCTCAAGCACCTCCCCGACATTTTCCCCTGTCTTGGCTGAAATCCTGGGAGCGTCCTGCGCCTCAAGTCCTATGACATTTTCAATCTCATCTGCCACCCGCTGGGGATCGGCGCTTGGCAGGTCTATCTTGTTTATGACCGGAAGTATCTCAAGGTCCTGTCCCAAAGCAAGATACACATTTGCCAGAGTCTGCGCCTCTATTCCCTGAGCCGCGTCCACCACAAGAATGGCCCCGTCACATGCCGCCAGAGATCTTGAAACCTCATAGTTAAAATCCACATGACCGGGAGTATCGATAAGATTAAAAATATACTCCTCGCCGTTTTGGGCAGTATATATAAGCCTTACAGCCTGGGATTTTATGGTGATGCCCCTCTCGCGCTCCAGGTCCATGTTGTCTAAGACCTGTGACTGCATCTCCCGTTCCGTCAAAAGCCCCGTCATCTCTATAATCCGGTCCGCCAGCGTTGACTTGCCGTGGTCGATATGTGCTATGATACAAAAATTCCTGATATGTGAACGATCCATACAAACTCCGATTCATATAATTATGTATAGTTTCTTATTTTGACTTTGTACGCTATTGTCATCATTATTCCTGTAAATATCCAGGACATGGGGTATACTAAAAGCAGGTTCGTTAAAGTATGATGGGCGGCAAAATATGTCGCTATCCACAGCGGACGGAATATACAGGTACCCACAACGGATATGATCGTAGGTGTCATGGCAAAGCCATATCCCCTCAATACTCCTGCGGTGATCTCATAAGAGGAGATCAGGACATGAAACAGAACAACTATCCGAAGCCTTAATACTCCATAAGCTATTACCTCCGGCTCGCTTGAGAATATCCTCATCACATATTCCCCGGCAAGGACAAAGGATGTATTTATGACAAGCTGCAAGACAACTGCAAGGATCACACACAGCTTAAAGGCTGTTTTGCATCTTTCGGGCTGTTTTGCTCCCAGATTCTGGCTGACAAAGGTCATCGCCGTCTGCGAGAATGCCTGGGCGATAAAGAATGAAATATATTCAAAATTCACTGCCGCGGTATTGCCTGCAATGGCATCCGGCCCAAAGCCGTTTAAGGCTGACTGGATTATTATATTGGAAAGTGAGAACAACATTCCCTGCAGCGCCGCAGGGAGTCCGATCTTTAGTATTCCCGCCACAAGACCTGTATGTATTGAAAGCGTCTTAAAGAAGGACTCGTCTACCTCATCCTTTAATATGATCCTAAATACCAGTACGGCGGAAATGACGCCTGAAATGTCTGTGGCCATAGCCACACCCACTACTCCCGTATGAAAGCCTACCACAAATATAAGATTAAGGATGATATTGATAATCCCACAGGCAGCAAGAATATACAAAGGCCTTCTGGTATCACCGCGGCTTCGCAGTATCGCCGAACCGCAATTGTACAGCATCACAAAGGGGATTCCAATGGAATATACCCGAAGGTAAAGAATAGCTTCCCACAGGATATCCTTCGGGGTATTCATAAGCTTAAGTATTGGCCTGGCGGCTATAAAACCAACCGAAGCCACCACAAGGCCCATTACGATCGCAAGGAAGATTATCGTCTGAATGGATTCATGCACCGAGCGTTCATATCCGCGGCCTATAAGCCGGGCAACATGTACATTTACACCCACGGCAAGTCCGGTGGCAAAGCCTACGAGAATATTCACAACAGGACCGTTGGCGCCCACGGCAGCCATTCCGTTGCCTCCCGCGAACTGTCCTACAACCGCCACATCTGCCGCATTAAAAAGCTGCTGCAATATAGACGCAGCAGCCAATGGCAGCGCAAAGGCTACTATCTTTGGCAGCAGAGAGCCGTTTAACATATCAATTTTGTGGGTAGATCTTGTATTCATTGATTAAATCTGTTATAGCTTCATATTCGTAGTCATCTGCCGCTGCTTTAACCTTACTGTAAAGCTCTCGGTAATTGTCCGGGATGCGATACTTTTCGATCTGCCGTATCACGGCATCAATGGCATCACAGTCCATATCATCCGCGGCCTTGTACATATCCCGCCAGAGATCCTGCATTATTTCCCCGGAAGGAACGGGCTTTGATGCATCCAAAGCTGTATCATCCTTAAACACCCGGAAAAGAGGCTTTTTAAAGCTTAAAAGCTCGTCAATAAGCTCCCTGTGATGGGAAAAAATATAATCCCTGTCCTCCCTTTTCCCGGCATCCTCAAGCTTCCATGCCTTCTCACCGAAAGCCGTAGCGCCTATAAGCCTTGCGGAGCTCTTTAAGGCATGAACCTTTATGGTATAATCCTTTAGATTGCCATCCTTAAAATACCTGTCAAGCATATTGGCTTTGTTGTCTATATCCCGGTAAAATATCTCCAGCAGCTTGAGATATTCGTCTACATTCCCGCTTTTTTCAAGCCCAACATCTATGTCCAGCCACAGCTCATCCATCAGTGGCAGAAGACCTATCCCATCAGACATCATCAAACCTCATCCATCCCCGGCTTTATACGAATGTACACGGAAAAATTATACCATAGTGGTTATGAATATTGCAATAATGCCTACCTCGCCCTGCTCCGTTTAATGCGTACTGCAAGATTACCTTTTTTGGTACTGCCCTCTACACCGCAGTAAACAAATCTTCCGTGATGCCTGAAGGATACTATATCCCCTTCCTTCGGCTCTGCAGATGGATTTGTGCAGGTTCTGCCGTTTAAGAATATCTCCTGACGCCCAAAGGCAGCCTTGACCTTGCTCCTCGAAAGGTTAAATACCTTTGCAGCAAGTATGTCAATCCTTGCAGAAGCTGTGATAATGTTTATTTCCTCAAGCTTCGGCTCCATATCCTCCGGAAGCTCTTCTATCCTTTTTGCGTTCACACTTGTTCTTCTTACACGAAAGAGATTCTCCGTGATGTAATCTGCCATTCTCTCACATGCGAAAACACATGCTTTTTTGCCATTAAAGAAGACATCACCGATAACATCACGCTCTATCCCAAGGTTCATAAGCGCCCCCAGATAATCCCTGTGTCCCAATGCTTCGGAAAAGGATGGATTTACCGGTGCTATTTCAATGCAGACAATGGGAAAATCCACCTCATACCCGATCTCCCTCGCGTCGCCAAACCTGATCATCTGCCTTTCAGCGCTGTCACAGCCTCCCCAGACCGTAAAGGAACGGCTGTCACAGCTCTCGTAAGCAATATTTTGATCTGCCATCGGCAGAAAATCCGTAAAATAATAGCAATTATCCCTGATACTCTGACTCTGAAGCTCTAATAAGCGTTTTTTTAGTTTTCCTGAATTATCAGCTCCCAAAGGACACCTCTTCTATACTGCAATCGCCGTCCTCTCCCCGGATACACCACGAATACCTGTACCCGTCCTTTGCGTCGTACTCTCCCAGGCTGTACTTAAAATCGTCAATACTTTGTATAAGACCCGCAGGCTTTAAGTCCGTCAATACGCTAAACTCATTCAAAGGCACAGACAGCCCCCGCCCAAAGCACTTTATAAAGCTCTCCTTAAGGGTCCATATGCGGCAGAAGCACTCTGCCTGTGCCTCCACGTTGGAAAAAGCCTGAATCTGCTTAACCTCTTCCTCTGAAAAGAACCTTTTGGCGATAGCTATATTGGCCTTATCTGTCTGCTCCACATCACAGCCCACCTCATGCTCTGACATGATGCACATGACCCGTTCTCCCGAATGTGAAAGGTTAAATTGAATGTTGCTTCCACTAAAAGAAGGCTTGGAATATTTGTTCTCTACGATAACCTCATCTTCGTATCGTATGCCAAAATCTTCACACGCCTTCTTCAGTAGTAGCTCAACGCCGAGGGAAAGGCATTTCCCCTCGCGTCTTCGCATCCTGTCGGTCTTCTTTTGTCGTCTTTGGGATACCGTTTTGTAGTATCCGGCAAAGACCTCTTCATCAAAAAGTCCTGAAACATCAGCCAGGTAGATCTTTGTTTCGTTTTTCATTCACGTATCGTATCAGCCTCTGTAATATGATCTTTCCTTTTTTGAACCGAATAACAAATATTATAAGGGCTGTTAAAGCTATTGCAGCAGCAACAGCAGCGATAACATCCATCCTCTTGTTCCATTCTTCATCCACACTGATCCGAAACGAACTGCCGGATGCTTCAAAGGTGACATACTCACCCATCCTGCCGGTTTTTGCCATGCGCGATCCCTTACCGTTTTCTCCGGAGACAAAAATCCGTACATCCTGATCCTTCTTTGAAGGCATGTACCTGAAGGTATGGCTCTCGCTGCCGTCATCAGGAACTTCTACGCTATAGACAAAGTCATCTGTAGAATCAGCCTCCTTTAAATCCTTTACCCCAAGGACATCCCCTCTGGCAAAGCTTCCCTCTGCAAAAAGCACAGGAAGGTCATTCTCTCCCTTTTTGTCGCTCTCGATCAGGGTGACAACACGGCTGTATTTGGCCTTTATCACCTCATCCCTGGTGATGGAAGAATATGCCTTTTTACTCCATCTCCCCGTAAAACCCTCTTTAACAGGAACATCCGGAATGTCATCAGAAACAACACTCTGTCCGTATTTACATTCCACGGTTCCCACTACTGTCTCTTCGTCTTCATCGTCCTCGTCCTCATTATATACAAAGGTCAGTACAAGGGTATTAAACCTCGCCGGAATGCCTTCTATTCCCATAAGCTTACCGTAGCTTATTCCTTCAGCTATACCGGTATAGCTGACACCGTCAATTCCGTACATGCCTCTGGCATAGTAACGGTTGTCGTGGACATCTTCTCTGTTAATGTCCTTGACATTTCCGGCAATGGCTCCTATGTACTGCTCCGACTCTCCCATATTGGGCATGGACGCACAGTTGTGTATCACCTTTCCGTACCCGGCTATTCCTCCAACATAGCGCGAGGCGCTTATATACTGCTTGGTGTAGCTGTCTGCTATCTCCCCAACGCTGTAACCGCATATACCTCCGGCATAGTCTTCATCGCTTTTTACATCACCGTAATTCTCACCTGAGATCACAAGACCAAGCTCCATATTACCGACAATGCCGCCTGATGAATTTCTGTTTGAATGGACGCTGCCTTCATTTGTCGACCCGTCTATTATGCACTTTTCCCGCATAACATACTGGAATGAGCGCTCACCCCGCTCTTCAATGTCGTCCTCCGGGTCAAGATCCATCTCAAAGCCCATCATTCCTGTGATCCCGCCCACATTATAATCAGCATCAATGCTTCCCGTATTCCTGCTGTGGGAAGTCCTTCCGTCTGTAGCAGACTCTATATCAACGGACGAAACATCCTCCCTCTTATCGTCGGATGTATAGGTGTCGGGATCACTGGCTTTTTTGAGCATATCGTTCATCTTGTCTGATATCCTGTCAGACTGTGATCTGATCTGCTGGAGCTGGTTTATCGAGCCTTGTATATTCCCGTTGGCTTCGTTTATTGCGCGGTTAACCTCATCGGTGATCTCTCCCATG
>CAJOFN010000061.1 GCA_905233905.1 uncultured Lachnospiraceae bacterium | reverse complement strand
GAAAGGGCGCTGCGAAGTATTCTTGCCAAAAAAGAAAGATTCATTTTGCCTCTTGAAAGGGATTCCACAGCGATCCTGTATATATAGAAAAAGCCCGGCATCTGCACATAGTTCTTTGCACATATCAGACAATGAAACGCAAAATTCTGATCCTCCGCCAGCGAAAGATCCACAAAACGAATGTTATTCTCTAACAGAAACTTTCTCCTGTAAAGCTTGCTCCAGATATTCCAATGCCAGGCATGTGAAAGCCACGCATCCATCCGCTGACCCATATCCCCGGGGATAACTCTTGTCCCGTTTGCAGCATCCCCGTCAAGCTGAATTTTGATCATCTTATTCTCCGGCAGAACGGACAGATCATTACCAAGGTTTTTGTCAAAGGGTATCAGCGCGCCGCCTATGTGAAGCACATCCGCGTCAGTATCCTTTGCCGCCTTATACATTTTTTCAAATGCGTCTTTTAATATTGCGTCATCGCTGTCAACAAAGCTTATATATTCTCCCCGGGCTTTTTCCATGCCAAGATTCCTTGCAGCTCCCGGTCCCATGTTTTTGGGCTGTGACAGCAGTACAACCCGTTCATTATCCCTGTAACGCTCTGCGCATAACTCATAGCTGTCATCCGGTGAGCAGTCATTAATGATTATGATCTCTGTAGCATCTAAGGTCTGTTCCAAAAGCGCGTCAACACAGTGTGTAATATAATCCCTTGCGTTATACACTGGAATGATCACTGATATTTTTATCTGGTCTTCCATATTATTCATCCTTTATTTCCTTCCAAAATTCATAAGTATTCATATCTCCAAGAATGTCCGGTACCTCGGGCTGTGCGTCATGAAGCTCATAAAACATTTTCTCAACCCAGGCTGCGTTACTTCCAAAGAATTCCTTCCATAAACCATGCAGCTCTTTGTCCTGCTTCATTTCCAGGTTGTCCGTCCTGGTGTAGCTGGGCCGGATGTACATATCCTCCATCACGCCCTGGGTATATGCCTGTATCCTCTCTTTGTATTGAGGATGCTCCTTAAAGAATGGAATTATATCCATACATTCCTCTATACGACCTGATGCGGTAAATAAAGCTCGCAGCAGCTTTGCCATATAGGCTGCGTTCTTTTTGCCCCGGGACAGGCTCTCTCCGGAAATACGATAGATATTAAAGCATTCAGGGATCTGTACATATGTTTTTGCTTTAAGAAGACATTCAAAGCAAAATATCTGATCCTCTGACAGCCTAAGATCCGCAAAAGAAATAGCATTTTCTTCAAGAAAGCTTTTTTTAAACAGCTTGCCCCAGACGTTGCCCTGGTATTTATGGGCAAGCCATTCATCCACCCTTGTCTGCATATCCTCAGATACAACATGCGTATCCGCCGGCGGTTCATTGTCCTGGATATTAGTGAACAGGTCTGCCTCATCCACGGAAAACAGGTCGTCGGGCATTTCCTTTACTACCGGTATCAGGCATCCTATGGTATGGACTACATCGGCATCATACTGTTTTGCCACGGCATACATTCTGTCAAAGGCCTCAGGCACCACGGCATCATCACAGTCAACGAATGTGATGTACTCTCCCTTTGCAGCCTTAAGCCCGGCGTTTCTCGCCCTGGCAGGACCACCGTTTGCCTCCTGCTTCAAAAGAACAATACGGCTGTCGTCCTTATAGCTTTTGCGACAAAGCTCATAGCAGCCATCTGTGGAACAATCATCTATAATGACAAGCTCCATCTCCTGTAAGGTCTGCTTTAACAGTCCTTCTACACAATGAAGGATATAATCCTTTGCGTTATACATTGGAATGATCACTGATAACTTCTTCATTCAATCTCACCTTCTACTTTTAAGCTTCTTCCTGCGTCTCTTATTCTGATACAACAGCTCATCCGCTTCATTTAACAGCCCCGGAACCTCCTCAAGGATATCCTCTGTTATGGTAAATTCTGAATATCCTACCGATATACCCAGCGCAAAATCCTTGTAGGATCTTTCGTTGAAGGATTCCATGATCTCCTCAATGATACCCACCATATCCTTTGCACTCTCTCCGGCCTTTAATGGCTTATAAGCCACAAACTCATCTCCTCCGAGCCTTGCTACCAGCTCCTTCTCAAAAGCCTTTGACAATATCTGCGCCGTGCTTTTGATGGCAAAATCCCCTTCATCATGCCCGTAATTGTCGTTGATCTGCTTTAATCCGTCCAGATCCATAAAGAAAAGCCCGCCGCGTTTTATTGCATTGTCTCTTTGTATCTCTTCCATTAATTCACGCTCCAGCGCCCTCATGAAGCCTCTTCTGTTAAGCAGGCCTGTAAGCTCGTCATGCTCGGATTCCACTGAAAGCTTTAAATTGTTTTTGTTGAGGATTGAGATAAGCTCTTTTTCTCTTTGAATGGTATTGATATGCTTTACCCCAAAGCCTGTCTGATAATAAAGCCGCTGTATTTCTGAGGATAAAAGCACAGATGGACCGATAAGCATAGCCCCGTTCATTTCCGCGCCTGAAACAAGAGGCCCTATGGTATAGAAGGGGGCTGCCATAAGCATTTCCTTCTCTGAGATCTGATCGGGCATAAACGTGGAAAATATCTCCTGAAGCCTTACCTTCTTTACTTTTCTTCCCTGAAAAACGGAAACTGTTCCCTTCGTCAGTCTTGCAAAGACATTCACCTCATCATCCATGGAAATATTGATCTTGTTGTAGAAGGTGACCGGCTCATCAAAGGTAAGAATAACAGCCTCACTGATCGCTAATTCCTTAAAATCATTGATCATCTGCATTGCCGCGAGCCTGGGATTGTCGGCATGCATAAGGGCATCCGCAAGAATATTCGTAACCTGCCAGGAACGCATTGAGCTGTCAAACTGCTGCTGTTGATAGCGGTCATTTATATTGTTGGCCATAAGCCTGTTGAAGTAGGCATTTTCATGGTCTATCCACTCCCGTCTCTTTCCAAATACCATGTCCCTTGCCGCCTCTAAGCATGTGGAAATAGCTGTCTGGAAATTCTCAAAAGACATATAATTGGCGTAGTCACGGCGGAACACATCCGTCATTGTAACGGCGTCTATCAGATGCTCAAAGTCCGGTTCAGCGGTTTCATCGCATATTTTAGCAAGCTTCTCGGCTATCCTTTGTATCCTGTCCCGCAAGGCGTTTTGTATCTCTTCGGAGGATCTCTTAACGATATTGGAAAGCATCAGCTCCGTCAGCTCTTCTATTGAGATCTCTTCCCTTACAAGCAGCTTTTTGTATTCAATGCCGTCTTCTGCATCCTTTTCTCCGCATGAAATCCTGTGTACAAAGGTACTGCCTAAGGTATGAACCTGCTGTTCCTTTCCTTCGCAAAGCCTTACTGCCTCATAGGCGGCAGTATAACCTAAATCATAGGCGGAAAGCCTTACAGTGGAAAGAGGTGGTGTTGAGTGCTGCGACTCAGGAGAATCATCAAAGCCCGTAACGGCAACATCTACTCCCGGCGTGAGGCCATGCTCCTTGAGTATGCGGTAGACAGTAAAAGCCATAATGTCATTGGCGCATACTATTGCCTCCACATCCTCATTAAAGAATAAAAGCTCCTCCACCACAGCATCACATTCTCCGGAAAAGACGCCTCTGGCAAACATGTGATCCCTGACAGGGATGCCGTGGGCTTCCATTTCTTCAAAGTAAACACCTTCCCTCTCTCTGGCTCCCTGGCTTGTCTCGGGTCCGCTCAAAAAACATATATTCTTATAGTGGTGGTCTTCAATAAGATGGCGGATAAGCTCCCTCATTCCGGGCTTATTATCCTTGTATATTGATCTGTAGCCTTCTATATTGTCTTCTATTATGATGGTCCTGGCCGGATCAAGCAGTCTGATAAGATCCTCTACCGGTAAAATGTTCTTCTTGGCGAGATAGGCGTTCACCACCCCTGCCGGTACGATAACACAGTCAAGATTAAGCCTCGCCGTAAGCTCAAAGGTTATTTTCAAAAGATCTGAAGCGGTATTTATAAAACCAAAAGAGATCAGATCAGAAATATTGATGAGGTTATGCCCCTGCTCGATGATGCCGTTTTGTACGCCATCCTGTATTCCCGTTGGATAGCTTATTACCTTGTGCGCAGTCAGATAACCAATATTGAATCGTTTTGACATGGCAGCTCTTCCCTTTTGTAATCTGTTACGATATACGGAGGTATTTTACCACAATAAAGAAAAAGAGGCAAATATCTGCCCCTTTTTTCAAAAAAACCACAATATGTAGTGTTTTTATCAGATTTCTGTAGAAGAAGTATCAGTGGTGGTGGTGCTGTTCTTCTGGTTCTCACCGGGCTTTCCGGAAGGAGCGGTCATAACGCCGGCTTCTTCTGCTGCCTTGAAAAATGCATCTCTGGCTTCCTGCTCTGCCTTCATTGCGCTTTCAAGCTTCTCCATAAGCTCTGTAAGGTTAGCCTTTGTGCTCTCATCCTCTACAGCGTCAATCTTGGTCTTTAAGTCATTTAACATCTGTTCAGGACCGCCATCCTTTCCGGGGCCTCTCTGTCCGTCCATACCCTGCATCT
The DNA here is from genome assembly GCA_905233905.1 of uncultured Lachnospiraceae bacterium. Taxonomy (GTDB): domain Bacteria; phylum Bacillota; class Clostridia; order Lachnospirales; family Lachnospiraceae; genus RGIG4930. The sequence goes on along the minus strand of CAJOFN010000061.1, from coordinate 3,392 downwards.
GAGGGGGCTGCTGGCCGTTGTCTCCATCCGGCTTTGCGGGAGGCTGCTGACCGTTATCACCGTCAGGCTTTGCAGGGGGTTCCTGACTGTTATCTCCATCGGGTTTTTCAGGGGGCTGCTGGCCATCGTCACCATCGGGCTTTTCAGGGGGCTGCTCGTTGTTGTTCATCATTTCCTGTCCTGAGGGAGCAGGGCCGCCCATTCCTCCGGGTCCCTGAGGCGCTGCCAGTGCAACTGCGCCAAAGGCAAGTGAAAGCGTCAGCATTGCTGTAAGTGCCAGCATTTTAACATTTTTGTTCTTCATAAAAGTATTCCTCCATATTGTAAAATTTTTTGTTCACAGCTGTGTGCATCTTGTTACACTGATAAATTTCGGTACAGAAAACAAAAAAGGGGGTAAAAAAGAAAAAATTTTCAAATTATGTTAGCACTCATTTCGATTGAGTGCTAATTTTTTATTGACTTTTCATCCTTACGGTAGTAAAATCACATCTTGTAGACAGGAACTAATTGTATTTTCCATATAAAGGAGGCCAGATATGGCGCAGAAAAAAGGCAATTTATCAATCACAAGCGAAAATATCTTCCCTGTGATCAAGAAGTGGCTGTATTCAGACCACGACATTTTCTTAAGAGAGCTTGTTTCCAACGGCTGTGATGCCATCACCAAGCTTAAAAAGCTTGAGATGATGGGTGAATACGAGCTTCCCGAGGATTACAAGGCAAAGATCACCGTTACTGTCAATCCCGAGGAGAAGACCCTTACCGTTACGGATAACGGCCTTGGAATGACCTCAGATGAGGTAGACGAGTACATTAACCAGATCGCCTTCTCCGGAGCCACGGATTTCCTTGAGAAATACAAGGACAAGGCAAATGAAGACCAGATCATCGGACATTTCGGACTTGGCTTCTACTCCGCCTTCATGGTTGCGGACTATGTTCATATTGATACCCTGTCCTATCAGAAGGATGCCGCCCCGGTACACTGGGAATGTGACGGCGGAACAGAGTTTGTTATGGATGAGGGTACAAGGGATTCCGTAGGTACTACCATCACCTTAAAGCTCAATGAGGACTGCCTTGAATTCTCCAACGAATACAGGATACGTGAGGTATTGGAGAAATACTGCTCCTTCATGCCCATTGAGATCTATCTTGAAAAGGCAAATGCCGAGGAACAGTATGAGACAATAGACGCTGCCGACAAGCTGGACAGCGATACTGTTATTGAGGAGATCCACGAGGAAGCAAAATACGAGGAAAAAGAAAACGAAGACGGCACCAGGGAACAGGTGGAAATATCACCTGCAAAGGAAAAGCTTAAGATAGTAAAGCGCCCTGTCCCCGTCAACGACACCAATCCTCTCTGGGCAAAGACTCCCAGTGAATGTACGGATGACGAGTACAAGGAATTCTACCGCAAGGTATTTATGGACTTCAAGGAGCCCCTGTTCTGGATCCATCTGAACATGGACTATCCCTTTAACCTAAAGGGTATACTGTACTTCCCCAAGATCAATACCGAGTATGATTCCATTGAGGGCACCATCAAGCTCTACAACAATCAGGTATTCATCGCTGATAATATCAAGGAGGTCATTCCTGAATTTCTGATGCTCCTTAAGGGAGTTATTGACTGCCCCGATCTGCCTCTTAATGTTTCCAGAAGCGCGCTGCAGAATGACGGCTTTGTAAAGAAGATATCTGATTACATCACCAAGAAGGTAGCTGATAAGCTGTCCGGCATGTGCAAGACAGATAAAGAGAATTACGAGAAATACTGGGACGATATCAGTCCCTTCATCAAGTATGGCTGCCTTCGCGACGATAAATTCTGCGACCGCATGAACGACTACATCCTCTTTAAGGATATTTACGACAAATACCAGACCCTTCCCGAGCTTCTTGTCAAGGAAGAGAAGCAGGATGATAAGGAAGAGGACAAACCCGAGATCCTTGATGCTGACGGCAACCCCATTTCTTCCGGGGATGACAGCGCAGACTCCGACAGCAGCGAGCCCAAGGATGAACGCAAGGTTGTATACTATGTAACCGATGTAAATCAGCAGGGTCAGTATATTTCAATGTTCAAGGATCAGGAAATGAATGCCGTTATCCTTGACCACAATATTGATACCAGCTTCATCACCCAGCTTGAGCAGCGCAACGAAAACTACAAATTCTGCCGCATCGACGGAGATATTACCGACGATCTTGTTGAGGGTGATTCTGATCTTGAAGAAGAGAACAAGACACTTTCAGAGCTAATGAAGAAATTCCTTACAGGTGATCATCTCACCATCAAGGCGGAGCGTTTCAAGGATGAATCCATCTCCTCCATCCTTACCGTAAAGGAGGAGTCAAGGCGTATGGCTGATATGATGAAGATGTATTCCATGTCAGGCATGGGCGGCATGGACAATAACCTCTTCCCCCAGGATGAGACCCTGATACTTAACATAACGCATCCACTTGTTAAGTACATGATGGACAATCCTGAAAGTGACAGCTGTGAGAATATCGCTCATCAGCTTTACGATCTGGCCCGTATCCAGAATGCTCCTCTCTCACCTGAGGATATGAAGGAATTTGTCAAACGTACCAACGACATAATGCTTCTGATGACAAAATAATCATTATCCACACAGAGAAAAATACAGCCGGCTCTTTAAGTTCAAGCCGGCTGTGTTTTTTTGATTAAATATTTAAAAGGTTTACAGTGAATATCTCTGAACAAACGCCTGAAGCTCCTGAGCTGTCTTTGCAAGCCTGTCACTTGCCTCTGCAATCTCGTGAGCGCTGGCTGTCTGCTCCTGTGAGGCTGCGGAAACATTTCCTGTCTCTTCCGCAACGCTTCTGGACATATTGTCAATCTCCTCGATATGGTTCTTGATGCGTTCCGTACCCTCTGAAAGATCTGAAACGATCTCTTCCATCCGTCTTGCCTGTTCCGAAACATTGGATACCATGTTGACGATCTCATTGAAGGTGCTTCCGGACTGGCTTACAACCTCTGAACCGGACTCAACTATAGCAAGACCCTGTCCCATTGCCGTAACAGCCTCATCAGACCTTGCCTGAATGGAATTGATAAGCTCTGTTATCTGTGCCGCAGCACCGTTTGACTCATCTGCAAGCTTGCGGATCTCGTCAGCTACGACCGCGAAGCCCTTGCCTGCCTCACCGGCTCTTGCCGCCTCAATGGAAGCGTTAAGCGAAAGCAGGTTGGTCTGTGCCGCTATGTCGGAGATCGTATCCACGATGCTTCCAATGGTCTGAAGCTGGCTTCCCAGGCTGGATACAACCTCTGATGTGGCTGATACTGATTCCTGGATCTTCTGCATCTGTACCACAGCCTTCTGGATCTCTGCTTCACCGGTTGTAGCTGC
>CAJOFN010000060.1 GCA_905233905.1 uncultured Lachnospiraceae bacterium | reverse complement strand
ATAGGCAAGATCCCTCCCGGCATGGGCAAGACCCTTACGGATGAGGAGGATTCCGTATCCAAGTACGTGGGAGTCGGCTACAATGACAACACGGTTCCCACCAAAGGCTTTTCGGTGGCGGCCCACGGGGAGAAGATCAAAGAACCCGTGCTGACAAGCATCCCCATCAAGGTACGCGCCAACAACAAACAGATCACCCTTTCAGGCAAGAGGGATTATATATTTGCGGATATATTTACAGGAATAGATTTTGACGTAAATGCCGGAGAAGGCAGGGTTTTGGAGACTACCAGAAACGGCGAGCATTGCGTATACACCACCCCCGTATTTGAAGGGGATACGCTGGAAATATACTGGAAGGACGAATGATGGAGCTTTTTTCGATAGCCAGCGGTTCCGGCGGGAACTGTGTCTGTGTAGGCAATGACAATAACCATGTAATGATAGACTGCGGGATCAGCGGCAAGCGTATAGAAGCCGGAATGAACAGTATGGATTATTCCGTGTCCGATATGGACGGTCTGCTCATAACCCATGAACACGCGGACCATATCGCGGGGCTGGGCGTTATTTCAAGAAGATACGGCCTTCCAATATATGCCACCCGGGGGACAATAAATGCCATACGCGCCAACAAAAGCCTTGGCTCCATTGACAAAGGGCTGTTCCGCAGGATAGAAGCTGACAGGGACTTTTCCATAGGCACTCTTAAGGTGCATCCCATTCGGATATCCCATGATGCCGCAGAGCCAGTGGCGTTTGTAATACGCGATGACAAGCGCGGTGTAGGCGTTGTCACCGACCTGGGCGTATATGATGACTATATAGCCCGTAATATCTCGGGGCTTGACGCGATCATGCTGGAGGCCAATCACGATGTCCGCATGCTCGAGGCCGGACCATATCCCTACCCCCTCAAGCAGCGCATATTGGGCGACAAGGGGCATCTCTCCAATGAGAATTCCGGCAGGCTTTTATGCCGCGCCCTTCACGACGGTTTACGGCATATCCTTTTAGGACATCTCAGCAAGGAAAATAATTACGAAAAGCTGGCTTTGAAAACAGTATCCTTAGAGGTTACTCTTTCAGACACTCCCTACAAGGCGAAGGATTTTAATATATCAATAGCCTCAAGGGATCAGGTATCAGAACGCATAGCTGTATAAAATGGAGTATGGATTATGGAAGGAAAGATTATAGTTACAGTGGTAGGCAAGGACGCGGTCGGCATCATAGCCAAGATCTGCACCTATCTTGCCAGCAACCGCATCAATGTTTCAGATATTTCCCAGACCATTACCGGAGGCTTCTTTAATATGATGATGGTTGTGGAGCCGAACGAGCCGGTCAAGCCTTTTGCCGATCTCAAGCGTGAGCTGGGACAGATCGGGGAGGAGATAGGTGTAGAGGTTCGCTGCCAGAAGTCAGATATTTTTGAAATGATGCACAGGGTATAGCTATGATCAATTTATACGAGGTCAATGAGACCAACAAAATGATAGACAAGGAAAATCTCGACGTGCGCACCATTACCGTCGGGATCAGTCTTTTGGAATGTATGGACGGCGATATAGGCAGGCTGTGTGATAATATTTATAACAGGATTTTATCTGTTGCCAGGGACCTTGTCAAGACAGGTGCCGACATCGAACAGGAATTTGGTATCCCCATAGTCAACAAACGCATATCAGTCACGCCCATAGGCATAGTAGGCAGCGGTGCCTGCCACAGCGAAGATGACTTTGTCCGCATAGCCCGTACCCTGGACTCTGCGGCGGCAGAGGTCGGCGTTAATTTCATAGGCGGCTATTCCGCCTTAGTATCCAAGGGGATGACCGAAAAGGACGAGCTTCTTATCCGCTCCATCCCGAGGGCGCTTTCATCCACGGAGAATGTATGCAGCTCTGTCAATGTCGGATCCACAAGGGATGGCATCAATATGGATGCCGTCAGGCTCATCGGAGAGGTTATTTCCGATACGGCGGAGCTTACAAAGGATGCTGATTCCATAGGCTGTGCCAAGTTCGTAGTGTTCTGCAACGCGCCGGATGATAACCCCTTTATGGCAGGGGCATTTCATGGTGTTACCGGGGCTGACGCTGTGATCCATGTGGGCGTTTCGGGCCCGGGAGTTGTTAAAACAGCACTTAACGAAGTTCGAGGCAAAAGCTTTGAGATCCTTTGCGAGACAATAAAGAAAACAGCATTTAAGATCACTCGTGTAGGTCAGCTTGCGGCAAGGGAAGCTTCAGCGAGGCTTGATATTCCCTTTGGGATAATTGATCTTTCCCTTGCTCCTACGCCGGCTATCGGGGATTCGGTAGCGGATATCCTGCATGAGATAGGCGTGGAATATGCCGGCGCTCCCGGGACCACGGCGGCCCTGGCTCTTCTCAATGACCAGGTCAAAAAGGGCGGTATAATGGCGTCTTCATATGTTGGCGGACTATCCGGAGCCTTTATTCCGGTGAGCGAAGACCAGGGAATGATAGATGCCGTAGAAAGAGGCGCTCTGTCTTTAGAGAAGCTTGAAGCGATGACCTGTGTATGTTCAGTAGGGCTTGATATGATAGCGATCCCCGGAGATACCCCCACAAGCACCATTTCAGGCATAATCGCCGATGAAATGGCGATAGGCATGATCAACCAGAAGACAACAGCCGTAAGACTGATACCGGTAAAGGGTAAAAAGGTGGGGGATACCGTGGAATTTGGCGGCTTGTTAGGCCATGCGCCAGTCATGGAAGTCAACTCCTTCGGATGCGAAGACTTCATAAAAAGAACGGGACGGATACCCGCCCCGATACACAGCTTTAAGAATTGACCGAAATTAACGCGCCAGCAGCTCAAGGATTTCACCTACAAACATATAATGATGGTCTCCTTCGCTGTAGTGCTTTGTCAAAATAGAAGAATCCAGAATATCATCCGGTCCGATCAGCGTGGATGACAGCTTCCTGCATATGATCACAAAGTTGCCATCGTCCACAAAGGGAACATCCTTATGCCTGTTGATGGTAAGCCGCGCGCCGCTGATCTTGTCCTCCTGCCTGCCGGATACCGCTCCGAGGTATTTGAGCCAGTTCTTATAATGCGGTTCAAAGAAAGTGATCGAGAAATGATCGCCATTGTCTAAAAGCTCCTTGGTATAGCGTGAACCGCGGACATACACCGTAGCGACATGCTTATCCCACAATTCACCCAATCCGCCCCAGGAAATAGTCATACAGTTGATCTTGCCCTGTGCCTCAGACGTGAGCGCAGCCCAATCCTGACCGAACTTGATAAATGGATTTACTTCTATAACATCAAAGGGGTATGGCTGGAATGTATGCATATGCTAACCGCCTCTCTAAACAAAACCATGTCAATATTATAGAAGAATTGAACGTAAATTACAAGCATAGCGTGTTTGAAGTTGGTTACGGGTTACCATTGAAAGTACCGTCCCGCTCCATAGCCTATACTCGTCCATCCGCAGCCGCGCAGCACTTATCCCTTACGGGATGTGCGCGGCTCGGTCGTGAACGGTAACGGTTACGGTTCAGCGGACTGCCAGGAAGTGGGGTACATAGTCAATGTTAATAGCCGAATCACTTAGTGAAACTCGGCTCCTGAACATTGACTATGCACTCCACATCTTGGCAGTCCGCCACCCTGCAGTTACTGAGCGCGTCTAACTACTCCACACGCTCGCTTCACAAAATATCCATATTGTGCTAAAATAGCTTGCAGAATACTTGCAAGTTATTTTACGAGAGGATCACCCTATGCACCGTCTATGCTCCCATCTTATCATTTACTCCGATTTCGGCGAAGACCCCATACTCTACCGCATAGCAGGTATAATAGAGGATTACGAGCTTCTCGTCCAGGGAGATCCCAAAGCCCTTGAATTTAACGAGGATGTCCTTGTTATGCGCACCTACAGAGAGGTCAAGCGCCTTCTTGATCTGGCGACGGCATACGGCTTTGACGGCAATCTATGGCAGAACTATCTCACCTGGCTGCTGATCACCAATGAGAACTCTTTCACCCTTACAGCGGAAAAGAGAACTCTTCAGGACGGGAGTGTAAATACCTTCGTCAAGAGTGATATCGCCATATTCATGGAGCTTTTCGACTATGATTTTCTTCCCCTGGAGGCAGGGCTGGGCATTGATGCTTTTTCAACCCTTACCCACTACTGCGCCATCGAAAAGCGCGAGCGCATGTATAACCGCCAGGTTTCGGAGCAGGTTCGCGCCCTTTCAGCAAAGCTTGCTGCCTGCAGTGATGTAAATGAGTTTTTTGACGCCCTCTACTCATTCTATGAGGCTCATGGTGTAGGGATCTACGCGGTAAACAGGGCTTTTCGCGTAAGAGATATTGACATCGACGGCCGACGGGACATTGAGATCTATCCCATCCACAATACCGACGGTGTCCTGCTTACCGACCTTGTGGGCTATGAGTCTCAAAAGGAACGCCTTGTCAGGAACACAAGGGCCTTTGTGAACGGACTCCCTGCCAACAACTGCCTCCTTTACGGAGAGAGCGGCACCGGCAAGTCTACGGCGATCAAGGCCATAGCCAATGAATTCTACGACAGCGGCCTGCGCCTGATCGAGCTGTACAAGCATCAGTGCAGGGAGCTTTCGGCTGTTATCTCACAGGTCAAGACCCGCAATTACTACTTCATAATTTACATGGACGACCTTTCTTTTGAAGACTTTGAAACAGAATACAAGTATTTAAAGGCAGTAATAGAAGGCGGAGTGGAGAAAAAGCCGGACAATGTCCTGATATATGCCACCTCTAACCGCCGTCATCTTATCCGTGAGAACTGGTCTGACCGTGATGATGTGGAAATGAGCGGAGGTATGCACAGATCCGATACCATGCAGGAAAAGCTCTCTCTGTTCAACAGGTTCGGCGTAGCTATTCAGTTTGGCAGGCCGGACAAAAACGGATATAATGAGATAGTGAAGGCTCTGGCAAAGAGACAGCCCGGACTTTCGATCTCTGAAGACGAGCTTATGCAGCTTGCCAACAGATGGGAGCTTACCCATGGCGGAGTCAGCGGCAGGGCAGCAAGGCAGTTCATAGATTATCTGGCGGGAGAGGTTACCGAAAATTGAAGCTCAAAAAGAAAAACTTCACCAGGGAAAAATGGTTTGCCTATACAGTTGCGACCTGCTCGGCAGTGCTGCTGTTCGTGGTTTTGTCAAATATAGGCATAATTTTAGATGGGGCAAGGGGCATCCTTAAGGTTCTGTCTCCTGTTATAGAGGGAATAGTAATAGCCTATATGATGCATCCTGTCTGCGAGCTTTTTTATAACAAGATTTATTATCGCATATCATCTCGCAAGATAGCCCGTTCTGCATCAGTAGCTACAGGAGCGCTTGTTGTGCTTTTTGTACTTGTAGTCCTTATTGTGGCATTGATACCGCAGATAATAGAGAGCATCGCCACCTTCATATCCAATATGAGCAGCTATGCCATGGAGGTAACAAAGCTCATGGGGTCTACTGCGAGCTTTGCCGAGGAACGGGGCATAGATATTTCCTCAGTGGTGGCAAGCGGTAATGAATTTGTCGAGAATCTGATAATAAGCATACCGAGACGGTTCAATGGATTTGTTACAGCGTCATATAATTTTGGAGTGAGTATAGCCAATCTTTTGATCGCTTTTATCCTTGCCATATATTTCCTGCTGGCGGAGGAACATCTTCTGCAGGGAATCGACAAGCTTGCCAGGGCATTGATGTCCCCCAAGCGGTATCAGGCGTCAGCGCAGTTTTGGAGCCGCTGCAATACCATTCTCATCCGCTATATAACCTATGACATAGTAGACGGTTTCATTGTCGGCTTTTGCAATTTTGTCTTTATGCTGGTCTTTTCCATGCCTTATTCGGTTTTAATATCGGTAATAGTCGGAGTGACCAATCTTGCGCCGACCTTCGGACCCATAGTGGGAGGCGTCATAGGTGCTTTCATCCTTGCGCTGGCAAATCCTTTGGATGCCGTTATTTTCGTATTGTTTACGGTGATCATCCAGGTTATAGACGGTTACATCTTAAAGCCCAGACTTTTTGGTACAAGCCTTGGGGTTCCGCCGGTGTGGATACTTGTGACTATTATAGTAGGCGGCAATATATTCGGCGTTTTAGGCATCCTTCTTGCGATACCCTTTGCCGCTATAATGACCTATGTTTACAGGGAGTTTCTCGAAAAGCGTATTGATGAGGAGGGTAAGAAACAAATAGCCAGGGAGAAGGAAGAAACAGAAGAAACAGAAGCAGCCGACGCCTGATCAGGAATCGTCGGACGCTCTTTCACGGCGCAGATTGCCCATCCAGATGGCCTGGGGATCCCAGCCGTGAAGGCTGCACTCATTAGAGCAGAATATGGGTCTTGAAAGACCAAGCTCCCAAATGCGGTCGAGCTCGGCCTGAGGTATGGTAAACGTTCTGCCGCATCCCTGGCAGATCCGTGTCAACTGTTCTGTAGCAGCCATGTCTATCCCCCTTTAGCTTTTGCAAAAGCTTCAGATAGCTTTATCATAGCACGATTTTATAGATTGTCAAGAAAGGATATGTAAAATGGATATTGTATGTCTTGATATGGAAGGTGTTCTTGTTCCGGAAATATGGGTAGCCTTTTCAAAGGCGACCGGGATACCGGAGCTGGCAAGGACTACAAGGGATGAGCCGGATTATGACAAATTGATGAAATTCAGGATAGGCGTGCTTCGTGAGCACTTCCTTGGGTTAAAGAGTATTCAGGATACTATAGCAACCATTGATCCCTTTCCCGGGGCGAAGGAGTTCATAGACTCGCTGCGTGAGCTTACGCAGGTTATCATTCTTTCAGATACCTTTACCCAGTTTGCCATGCCCCTTATGAAGAAGCTTGGCTATCCTACCCTTTTCTGCAACACCCTTGAGGTAGGAGCTGACGGCATGATCACAGGCTACAGGATGAGAGTCGAGAAGTCCAAATATGCTACAGTCCGCGCGCTCCAGAGCATTGGCTTTGAAACCATAGCGGCAGGCGACAGCCACAACGACCTTGGGATGATAGAGGCGAGCAAGGCAGGATTTTTGTTCCGCAGCACCGATGCCATCAAAGCAGAGCATCCCGAGCTGCCGAAATACGAGACATACGATGAGCTTTATGACGCGATCAAGGGTGTCTTGAGCGTATAGAAGAGGGAGGCAAAGATCCATGCGCAGCAGAAACAGCAGGAGTACCAATATCCTGGCAGTGGTTGTAATTCTCGGTATCATACTGCTTTTGGCGTTTGTGGTAACGCTTCGTGATTATAATATCGAATTTGACGGAGCCATTCCTGTTTTAAATGCCAAGATTAGTGTTCCGAGACCCAATTCAGTACATATCAACAACAGCCAGCCCAACAAGCTTACGGTTACTACCTCAAGCCAGGGCAGTAAGGTGGCAGGTTACGAGTTTGAAATATCCCGGTTCGAGAATATGTTCTTTCCTCACAGCTACAGGAGCGTCGATCCCAAAAAAGAGATAGGCAAGCTGAAAGAGGGCAAACGGTATTACCTCCGGGTCAGGTGCTACAAGCAGAATCAGATGGGAAGGACTGTGTTTGGCAGATGGAGCGGTGTTACAAGCTCCGTGGTAAAGGAGGAGTGACATGAATAAGGTTTTTGAGAAGCTGATAGCATGTGAAAAAAGCGTGCGAAGCGTAACAGATTTTGTTCCCCGTGTTGCTTTGGTTTTAGGCTCCGGTCTTGGCAATTACGCGGATAATGTCAGGATTGAAGCGACCATTGACTACGCTGACATAGAAGGCTTTCCCGTATCAACGGCTCCCGGCCATGCAGGCAGGTTTGTATTCGGATATGTAGGAGAAACCCCCGTGGTATGCATGCAGGGCAGGGTTCATTACTATGAGGGATATGCTCCTGAGGATGTTGTGCTTCCCATAAGGCTGATGGCGAGGCTTGGAGCAAAGGTTTTGTTTGTCACCAATGCTTCGGGAGGTATAGCCACAGGCTTTAAGGCGGGAGACCTGATGCTTATCTCCGATCATATAGCATCCTTTGTGCCTTCGCCTCTCAGGGGTGAGAACATTGCAGAGCTTGGTGTAAGATTTCCTGACATGAGCCATATATATAATGAAGAATTAAGAAACCTTGCCAGAGAAAAGGCTGTCCGGCTCTCCATCCATCTCAAAGAGGGCGTCTATGTTCAGACTGCAGGTCCCCAGTATGAGTCGCCGGCTGAGATAAATATGTACCGTATGGCAGGAGCCTGCGCGGTAGGCATGAGTACGGCGGTAGAAGCCATTGCCGCAAACCACATGGGCATGAAGGTATTGGGTATATCCTGCGTATCCAATTTAGCTGCCGGCATTTCTCCTACCCCTCTGTCAGAGGAAGAGGTTTTGGAAGCGGGACGGAAGGTGGCAGATAAGTTTACCAGACTTGTTACGGCTGTCATAGAGGATCTATAAATAGAAGGGAAATTATATGTCGAATATAATATTTAAAAATGCGAGGATACTTCATACAAACGAAGATCATTCCTTTGACATAACAGAGGGGCAGTTGTGGGTAAAGGGAAACAGGATCGCCTGGATAGGCAAAGAGGATGAAGCTCCTGAAATTACGGATGGGGACAGTGACGTTGTGGTATGGGATCGCACCATAGACTGCCGGGGCAATCTTCTTATACCAGGATTTAAGGATGCTCATACACATACCGCAATGGTCTTCCTCAGATCCTTTGCTGATGACCTCCCTCTTCAGGATTGGCTTTTCAAACAGGTCTTTCCCAGAGAGGATCAGTTAAATGAAGATGATATTTACTGGCTGGATATACTTGGTATCATGGAATATCTTACCAGCGGCATTACCTCCAACTTTGATATGTATTTCTTCCCGCCATCCAACGCCAAGGCATCCGTAGACTGTGGCTTCAGGACGGTTCAGACCAGTGGAATGAACAACTTCGGAGCCGGTCCCGAGGCGGTGGAAGAAAATTACAACATAGTAAACAACATGGGTCCCTTGGCTTCCTTTATAATAGGCTTCCATGCTGAATACACTACCTCCATGGAACGCATGGAAGGGATAGCTGCCCTGGCTGAGAAGTACAGATCTCCTGTTTTCCTCCACAATTCAGAGACAGCCTCAGAGGTGGCTGAATGTAAGGAGAGATGGGGCAAGACACCCACCCAGCTATGCGAATCCCTTGGGATGTATAAATACGGCGGGGGCGGTTATCACTGTGTGCATATGTCTGAGGATGATTTTGAGATAATGAAGAAAAGGGGACTTTACGCTGTCACCAACGCCGCTTCCAACCTCAAGCTTGCCAGCGGCATTGCTCCCATAAAGCGGTTTTTGGATGAAAAGATACCTGTGGCTATAGGCACTGACGGCGCTGCCTCCAACAACGCCCTTGATATGTTCAGGGAAATGTACCTTATGGGAACACTGTCCAAGGTCAGGGAGAATGACGCTTCATGCGTGCCGGCAGATGAGGTGCTGTACTCGGCTACTGCCGTAGGGGCAAGGTGTATGGGGCTTGATGATTGTGACTGCCTTGAAGCGGGAAAGCTTGCTGATATAGTGATGCTCGATCTTCACCAGCCCAATATGCAGCCGGAGAACAATATCCCCAAGAATATCGTCTATGCAGGCAGCAAACAGAATGTAAAGCTTACCATGGTAAATGGCGAGATATTATACGAAGACGGGAAGTTTAATATAGGCTTCGATCCGGAAGAGATCTACAGCAAAGCAACATCGATCATTGGACGGATGAGATGATTATGAAAACATTAAACGATATGCTTTCAGAGCATATTGGAATCCCACTTCGTATTAAGTGAGCTTAGCTATTTATAAACGAACCCATCGGGACGTGACAAAAGCAGTAAAGATCTGCTGAAGTTTGACACGGCCTGGTGGGTTTTTTATTTTAATACACCATTTCATCAATCATCATAATGACCTCTGCAGGAGACTATATAAAGAATAGCATTCTCTTTGTAATAGACAATGCGGTTTTCTTCATCAATGCGACGGCTCCACATTCCACTCAGGTTCCCTTTTAGGGGCTCGGGCTTTCCGATTCCTTCAAAGGGATTGTGCTTGATATCTTTGATCAGGGCATTGATGCGTTTAAGTGTCTTTTTGTCCTGTGTCTGCCAGTAAATATAATCATCCCAGGCACGATCTTCCCATAATATCCTCATATTCAGTCCTCAATAAGCTCATGTTCCCCGAAATGAGCCTTGCCCTCTCTGATATCTCTGGCAATGCCCTCAAGGTATCGTATATTGCTTTCCGAGTAAAAAGGATCTGCGGAAACCTCGAAAGGAATGCGCCTTTCACGTCCCACCTTTTTGGCAAAAATTGTAAAGGCGGCACTCATGGATAAGCCCATATCAGAACAAGCCTGCTCCATACGCTTTTTGACCTCTGAATCAAGTTTGAAATTTACATTAACTGTCCGTGACATATATCCACGTTCCTTCCCTCTTACATGTTGAATTATATAAACTCTCTCGATCATTTTAGCATGAATAAAGAAAAAAGCAAGAATATTTCTTCATATCTACTGTACAAAATCCAAACTATTTTCTGCAGTCTCAGGGCACAAGAAAAGAGCCGATTATAAAAATCGACTCTAAACTTAATAACATTGGTTTTAAACCCCGGTTTTATATCCATTACGCAAGCTTCAATCATCCTCGTCTTCATCCGCAGAAGCCTGATATACCTGCCTCTTCTTCGCCATCTCATCGCTCTCAAGATATTCGTCATAAGAGGTGATCTTGTCAATGATGGAGCCGTTCGGCATGATCTCTATGATGCGGTTTGCGGTGGTCTGTACTATCTGATGATCCCTTGAGGAGAAAAGCAGCACTCCCGGGAACTTCTTCATTCCTTCATTAAGAGCTGTGATCGCCTCCATGTCAAGGTGGTCTGTGGGCTCGTCAAGGATAAGTATGTTAGAACCCTCGATCATCATCCTTGAAAGGAGGACTCTTACTTTTTCGCCTCCTGAAAGTACCCTCATCTTCTTTACGCCGTCATCGCCGGCAAAAAGCATCCTTCCAAGGAAGCCTCTTACATATGTCGCGTCCTTGATCTCTGAAAACTGGGTCAGCCAGTCCACGATCACAAGGTCGGTATCAAAGATCTTTGTATTATCCTTGGGGAAGTACGACTGGGAGGTGGTCACGCCCCATTTGTATGAACCGCTGTCAGGCTCCATTTCGCCCATGAGAATGGAAAACAGGGCAGTCTTGGCAGCTTCGTTGCTTCCGACAAAGGCAATCTTGTCATCGTGTCCTACCACGAAGGACACATTGTCAAGCAGCTTTACGCCGTCAATGGTCTTGGTGATGCCCTCTACGGTAAGAACCTCGTTGCCGATCTC
>CAJOFN010000059.1 GCA_905233905.1 uncultured Lachnospiraceae bacterium | reverse complement strand
AAGAACAGGGTTGAAAAGCTCCGCAGCCGTCAGGAAAAGCAGCGTAACAAGAAAAAGCTGTCCATGGGTTATGAGGATGTGGCGGATGTTGTCTATATGTGGACCAAGATCCCGGTATCAAGACTCGTGGAATCGGAGACCAAGAGGCTTGTCAATCTGGAAAAGGTGATACATAAGCGGGTCATCGGCCAGGAGGATGCTGTATCAGCGGTTTCCAGAGCAGTAAGGCGTGGAAGAGTAGGGCTCAAGGAGCCGGGAAGACCTATAGGATCATTTTTATTCCTGGGACCTACAGGTGTGGGTAAGACAGAGATATCCAAGGCTCTTGCCGAGGCCATGTTTGGAAGCGAGGACAACCTTATCAGGGTGGATATGACAGAGTACATGGAAAAGCACTCTGTTTCCAAGATGATAGGCTCACCTCCCGGATATGTTGGCTACGAAGAGGGAGGACAGCTTTCCGAAAAGGTAAGGCGCAATCCTTATTCGGTAATACTTTTTGATGAGATTGAAAAGGCTCATCAGGATGTGTTCAATGTGCTGTTACAGGTATTGGACGACGGACACATCACGGATGCCCAGGGCCGCAAGGTCGATTTCAAGAATACCATAATCATCATGACCTCCAATGCGGGTGCCAAGGAGATAATGGAGCCGAAGAAGCTGGGATTTTCCCAGGAAGAAAACGAGGAGCATGATTACGATTACATGAAGAACCGCGTTATGGAGGAGCTTAAGCAGACCTTCAAGCCGGAGTTTTTAAATCGAATAGATGAGACTATAGTATTCAGGGCATTGAACAAAGACGATATGAAGAAGATCGTCGGCATAATGACCAAATCATTGATAAATAGATGCAAGGACCAGATGGATATATCATTATCCGTACCAGGCAGCGTAAAATCATATATTGTTGAAAAGGCATATGATCCCAAGTTTGGCGCCAGACCGCTGCGCCGCAAGATACAGACAGATCTGGAGGATGCGCTGACAGAAGAGATCCTGTCAGGCAATATAGTATCCGGAGACAAGGTAGCCGCTAAGGTCAAAGAGGATGCGATATCCTTTGAAAAGAAAACAAACTAATAGAGCAGGAGGATGAAATGGCAGTAATTAGCGAACTTATCCGCAGTGAAAGTGACGGAACATTGTCTTTTGGTGATTACACATTATCTTCAAAGACCAAGAAAAGCGACTTTGAATATGAAGGAAGTTCATACAAGGTTAAGACATTTAAAGAGATCACAAAGCTTGAAAGAGACGGGAATTTCGTTTATGAATCGGTTCCCGGAACTGCTGTTGAGCATTTAAGGGAATCGGATGAAAAGGTTTCATTCATCGTGGAGGGTGCCAATGACGCACAGTTCACGCTGGAGCTTGAGCCTGAAACCGAATATGACATTACTATTGACGGAGCGTATTCAGGCACAATGAAGACAAATCTCGGAGGCAAGCTTTCAGTTGGTGTTGAGCTTGATGAGGGTATGCCTGTTTCCGTAGTTGTGGAGAAGGCATAAGAGTTGGCTAAAACCAGATCATCAGTATTCTTTTGCCAGAATTGCGGCTTTGAGTCGGCTAAATGGGCAGGGCAGTGCCCGGCGTGTAGGGAGTGGAACACCTTTGTTGAAGAGGTGATAGACCGTACCCCGGGAAAGACGAAGTCCGCCAGCAAAGCGGTCTCTGAAGCAAAGACAAGCACCTTATCCCAGATCTCCTCCGGCAATGAGGAGAGGATTGGCACCTGCATGGAAGAATTTGACAGGGTGCTTGGGGGAGGAATAGTACAAGGCTCCATGGTGCTGGTAGGCGGAGATCCGGGTATTGGAAAGTCCACGCTGTTGCTGCAGTTATGCCGCAATCTTTCACGTGGCAGTCTGAAGCTGCTTTATATATCGGGTGAGGAATCTCTTGCTCAGATAAAGCTTCGCGCTGAGAGGATGGGTGACTTCGGAGAATCCCTTGAGCTGTTGTGTGAGACCTCCCTTGATATAATAAGCGGCGTTATAAGGCGCAAAAAGCCGGATATTGTTATCATAGACTCTATTCAGACCATGTACAGTGATGCCGTTGCTTCCGCTCCGGGCAGCATTTCACAGGTGCGGGAGGCTACAGCAGTTCTTATGCAGCTTGCCAAGGGGCAGTGTATTACTGTATTTGTGGTTGGTCATGTGACCAAAGAAGGTACGGTGGCGGGACCAAGGGTTTTGGAGCATATGGTGGATACGGTTCTTTATTTTGAAGGGGATCGCTATGCCTCCTACCGGATTCTCCGCGCCGTAAAGAACAGATTCGGTTCCACCAACGAGATCGGTGTATTTGAAATGCGCCGTGAGGGGCTTTTGGAGGTCAAGAATCCTTCAGAGTATATGCTTGCGGGCAGACCAAAGGCTGCAAGCGGCTCGGTTGTGGTGTGTTCAATAGAAGGCACAAGACCCATACTTGTAGAGCTGCAGGCCCTTGTGGCAAGGAGCAGCTTCGGTATGCCGAGACGAACCGCGGCAGGCTGTGACCACAACAGGCTTAACCTTCTATTGGCTGTGCTTGAAAAGAGGCTGGGGATCCATTTATCAGATTACGATGCCTATGTGAATATAGCAGGCGGACTGAAGATGAATGAACCGGCGATAGACCTGGGGATAGTGCTTGCAATAGTATCATCCTACAGGGAACGGCCTATCGACGACTCAGTTCTGGTATTCGGAGAAGTAGGACTTGCAGGAGAGGTAAGGGCTGTGAGCATGGCAGAGGCAAGAGTAGCAGAAGCAAAAAAGCTTGGCTTCAAGGAATGTATCCTGCCGGCGGTATCTGTAACTAAGGAATTGGAGGGATATGGCATCATTTTACACGGCGTCTCATCGGTGGCTGAAACCATGGATTTAGTGTGATTTTTAGAAAAAACATAAAATATTGAAAAATTTTTTAACCTGACCCCCATATTTTGTGGTTTGGTTGCGTATATATAAATGTCAATGTAAGACAAGTAACATGTAGTAAGTCGAATTACAAAGGAAAAATTTTTACGCGCATGGAAGAGGCAGGGCAACGGAAGAAGTGTCCTGCCTCTTTCGTTAAAGGTAAAAATCCAACAGGAGGTATGGAATGAAATTTACGAGGCGGATATCCGTATTATTGTCAGTGATCATGATACTTGCTGCTGTGCCTGTATCAATTATTGGAGTGCCTGTTGAGACCAGGGCTGCTGCCACATTCTATAAGAGTGGCGAGATAGAGCTGAAAAAAGGCAGTGCCAACAGCAATATCTGGCTGTACGAGGGTGCAACAGGTAAATTTACATCTGAAGAGGATATAGCAAGCTTTGAAGTGGAGGATGACGATATTGTTAATGTCACGGAAAAGGGCAAATACTCCGCTTATGATCTTGGGACTACCGTACTTACCGTTGAATTGGATGATGATGAAGAGACTACCTTGACCTTCAAGCTCCATGTCGTGGAGTATCCCAAGAATCTTAAGCTTTCCCCCAAGAGCAAGAAGGAGACCAAGCCTACCCAGGATTCTTCATCTGCCCCTACAACCCAGTTCAAGATAAAGGGGCTTGAGGATATGGAATCAAATGTTAAGGTGGAGTTTGCCGTAAAGGAAGGCGATATGACGCCTACATTCTCAAGATCCGGTAATGTGGTTACATTAAAGTCATACAAAGGCGGTAAGTGCACCATAGGCGTTACCGTAAACGGTGTTGAGACAACCTTTAAATGGGAGCTTAAGGCTATCAAATGCGAGCCTATGGTTCTTTCACCGGGAACGAGCAAGGCTGTCAGCCTGACAAATGCCAAAGCTTCTTCGTTTGAGTGGAGTTCACAGAATGAGAAGATCGCTACAATTTCCTCAGGAGGAAAGATTACCGCTAAAAAGGCCGGTAATGCAGTTATAGTAGGTGAAAATGAGGACGATGGCTACAAAGTGGGATGCGTTGTATCAGTAACTACCCCGGAAAAGGTAAAGGCTATCACAAGGGCTAAGGAGATTGCAACAGGAACCTACAGCCAGGGAAAGCGCATGCAGACCGGATATTATGATTGCAGCTCCCTTGTGTGGAGGGCTTATTCCCCTTATGGCTTTAATTTCGGAGTAAAGAGCGGGTATGCGCCTACCGCTGCTACAGAGGCACAGTATATTGATTCAAAGAAAAACATGTATGCCACATGGAAAGCAAAGGATATGAAGAAAATGCTTTACGCTGCCGGGGATCTGATGTTCAGGACAAATACAGGCAACGGGCGCTACAGAGGCATCAACCATGTGGAGATGATAACGGGATATGAGGTTGTCAGCTTTGACAGTGACGGTGATGCCCAGGTGCTGTGTGATTGGGCGAGCAAGTCTCCTGATTACTCAAGCTCAATCTATGAACATGATATTATAGGCAGATTATAAAAGAGGATCGTCAGTTGATAGGTGTAATTTTATCCTCGCTGTTAGGAGGTCTCGCGGCGGGTGTCTTCTTTTTGGTATATATCATGAGAAGCGTTGAGCGAAGAAGACAGCATGAGCGCAGAAATGAAGAGATCAGGCAGGCCAATGAAAGGCGTATAGCCGTTTTTGAAGAAGCTAAAAGGATTAAGGCTGAAAGAGACGCCGAAAAGGCAGAGGCCAGGGAAAAGGCGAAGGAGTACCTGGCTACCGGCAAGAAAATACCGGATACCGTAGATCTTTCGGGTGTATATACCCCTGAAGCCGGTGCAGTGCCCGATGATACAGAGGGAACTGCTCCGGCGGAGTAGCTGAATCAGTTGTCAGATATCCTGCATGCGTTCCAGGATATCTGCACGCTCATTCATTATAACAAGCATAATTTCAACATCATGGGCGTCGCCACCGGCGTCCGGATGATATCTTTTGACGAGCTTGCGGTATTCATGCTTTAGCGCGCTGATGTTCTTATGAGCCGCCGGTGAGAAGAAGCTTCCTTGATAGGGCATGCCCTCGGCCTGCGCCGCAACATGCTGATGGAAATGCCTGCGTCTGCGCCTGCGTTCTTCGTCCGCGCGGCTGTTATGCTGTTGCTGCTGTGATGACTGACTGTTGCGCAGATGGTCAGGATTGACAAAGGTATCTCCGTCAAAGGTTTCGCCGGACCGCTCTGAAGCGGTGCTTTTTTCAATATCGGATTCTATTATATTTCTGGCAGTTATCCTGCCCTTTTTCCACTCATAATATGACAGCTTCAGTTCGTGATCCGTGCTGGTGACAAAGAATGTGTCGTCGCACCTGTAGATGCGCCAGGATGTGATGGTATCGGCAATGGAGCGGTACAGGGCATCTGGCGTAAGATACAGATGCAAAAGATAACGTGACAGGGAGCCTTCGGCGGACATAAGACTGTCCGCAAGAGAGCGGCAATTCTCTATCTCATCTGCGGTCATGCGCTCAAGCTCGG
The DNA here is from genome assembly GCA_905233905.1 of uncultured Lachnospiraceae bacterium. Classification (GTDB taxonomy): domain Bacteria; phylum Bacillota; class Clostridia; order Lachnospirales; family Lachnospiraceae; genus RGIG4930. The sequence continues at coordinate 3,017 of CAJOFN010000059.1, read as the reverse complement.
TGCTGACCTCGGAACGCATCTGTTCGTATTCTTCAAGCTGTTCCTGATGATGGCGTACAGCTTCAAGATCATCGGAAGCCATTGCTTTCTGGAGTAGGTTCCGGTGGATAGCGATGGAGGTATCAAGCTGCTTGATGGTCCTTGCTATAGGCCTGGCATTGACACGGGTTTGCAGCAGGATATCAGATATAAGCTCTGTATCGTCATAAAGACATGCTGCGACAAACACCGGATCATAAAGTCTCCGGCAGGTTGAATCCCTGAAAACAGGCGGATGGTATCTGCTCCAATCCGTCATGGCAAGGATGTCCCTGACCTTGTCCGCGTCACGCATTATAAGCGCGTAATGCAGGGGTGAAAGACCAAGTGCGTCCCGCAGTTCTATGTCCTGGGACAGAAGTTTTGATCCGCTTAACAGCTTTTCGTAAATCCCGGAAAGCTTTTCGTTGAAATAACGGGCGGCAAAACCGGAGAGATCCCAATAGTTGTCGGGCTCAAGGTGTGAACGGATCATTTCGAATATAGCGCTGTAATACTCCGTATCCTCAAGGCGGATGCACAGGAAGCATAACAGCAGGCATTGGTTAAGGGTGAGCCTCTCGCGGCGCTTGAGGTTAAGGTAGGGCTCGATAAGAGCCTTGGTCATATAGAACGCGCCGGAGTTGGCTATATGCTTAATGTAGCGTTCAAAAAATATTGTATCGGGTGAACGTAGCGAACGCAGGATGTCCGCGTCGATATTGTCGCTTAAGGATGAAATATAGCGGTTGTATACCGCGTCATCACAGAGACGGTAATAATGCTCAGCCCGGATAAAAGCAACCTCGGTAGCAAAACCAGGGTACTCGGCGATCTGATCTAAAAGTATCTTATATCGGCCGTCAAGCATCCCGTTGTCCCGGAAGCTGTTGCGGACAAGCGCAAGCACGTAGCTTAACGTGCGCTCAAATTCCTTTTTTTCTTTGCTGCCGGTAATAAGGGCATGCTGAAGGGCATGCAAAAGCTCCACCAGCTCTGAACCCGTGGTATCTGAAGGGGCAACGGTCTTGCCGAAGATGCGTCGCTCGCCGTGGCCTGATATAAGACAAACATTGTCGCGCTCGTTTTCCTGGTAAATTACATATGAACAGATCTCAGACAGGGGAAGGCGGTTGTCCCTCGCCCAGTCTGTATGAGACGGGTGAAAATAAATTGCTTCGTCGGTGATAAGAGTGCCGTTTCCTTCCAGCCGGAAAGAGTAGAATTTGCCGCTGTTGGCATAGACTATGGGCTTTTCTTCCGCGGGGATGTGGTATTCCCGGAAATAATCCGCTATATTGGAAAGCTGTGAAAAATCAAAAACCAGGCTGGGATACTGCTTCTGTCCCATAGCCAGGATGCCGGAGTATTTTGACATGAGATCCTCTTGTAGCTGCAAACTGCCCGTGGGGATATCCCCTACATATAGTGGCACACCCGACATAATACCACAAAAAATGGGATGTTTCAAGTGATTTTGGGATAAGAATACAGCAGATTATAATAACTCATCCAGAGTATTGCCATAGGGAGGAAGAAATTCATATACAAAATCCTTGACCTCGGGAAGCTCGTCCATCATTTTGTCGATGGATGCCTGCAGGGTCTTGCGTGCGGTAGAGAACTCGGTATTGCCTGATTTTTCTTCTTCTATGCACTTTATAAGGGCGGAAAGCTTGTCGGCAGCCTTGACAAGACGGCGGATATATTGATCTTCTTCGCTGTCCTCTGGTTTGAAGATATCCTCGAAGTGGGGTCTTAAATCCTGGGGGAGCTCGTTTAAAAGCTTGTATTCGGCAATCTTTTCCACATCCTTGTAAGCCTCCTGAAGCTTGTTATTGTAGTATTTGACGGGAGTTGGCATGTCTCCGGTAATGATCTCTGAAGCATCATGGTACAGGCCTATGAGGGCAGCGCGGCTTGCGTCGAGATTGTGGCCGTGACGGACATTGGCGAGAACACACAGGGCGTGGGAGAGCATGGCGACCTCAAGAGAATGTTCACTGAGGGATTCATTCCGGGAATTGCGCATAAGTGCCCAGCGGTCAATGTATTTCATCCTTGATATGGTAGCGAAGAAGTTGTGTGTCATAGCTTTGAAATCTCCTTTATACATAGATGTTGTGTAGTCTACATCAGAATGATAAAATATGTAGTAATAGCGTTATAACCAAAAAATAACAAAAATTCACGAAAAATTAGTGCATTTTTGAAAAAGAATGGTATAATGTTAGTTATGATTTTATGAGCATCTCTATTTTTGGTGTATGCAAGTAATGAATTAGAAGGGAGTATCTTCAAATGAAACAAAAGAAAAGAAACAGAAAACTGGTATTGCATGTTATCCTGATCGCGGTTGCCGCCTGTGCGGCTGTTGCAGCAATACTTACAACTCTGGGAGGCGTTGAGGTAGCAAGCGTTTACTCAAACCTCGTAGAAGAGACCCTGAATACAGCAGCGATCCAGATGGCTGATGAGATCGAGCGTATGTACGCAGGTGAGTGGCAGCTTGATGAGGATGATGTCCTCTGGAAGGGTGATCACGCTTTCAAGGGAGAGTTTATAGGAGCATTGGCAGACCGTACAGGACTTGATTATGCTATCTTCTATGACAATATCAGAGCAGTCACCACAGTAGAGGGCTCACCGGTCGGCCGCAAGAATGCCGATACTACGGCACCGGATGATATATATCAGAGGGTTGTTAAGGAAAAGCAGACCTACTACAGAGAGAACTACATGGTTGCCGGACAGCAGTATTCAGGCGTTTACGCACCGGTTCTGGATGATGAGGGCAATGTAGGCGGTATGACTGTTGCATTCAGAAAGACTCATGACATTAACAGGCATGTGCGCCAGATCGTATTAATGTTTGTAGGCTGTGCCATTGTCTGTGTGGCTATTTTCTGTGTCATTGGCGTATTCCTTTACAGAAGCAGCGCGTTTGCCATGAACGAGATCGTAGCAGGTATCAAGCGTATGGAGGGCGGTGACCTCTG
>CAJOFN010000058.1 GCA_905233905.1 uncultured Lachnospiraceae bacterium | reverse complement strand
GCCACAAAGTCCACGCCCTGCTCAATACCGAACAGAAGATCGGACTTGTCCTGTTCTGAAAGATAAACCTGCTTTAACACCTTGCCCGGAAAACTCATGCTCTTTTTGTTGGAAAGTTCTCCGCCCACAACAACCTCAGTGATTATATCGTTACCCTCAATAGAAGTAACGCGGAAATTCATCAGTCCATTATTCAAAAGGATGGTATCTCCTACCTCAAGCTCCTTGGGCAGATCCGAATAGTTGACGGAAACCCTGTGTTCATCACCCTCTATAGCCTCAGAGGTAAAAGAGAACACATCCCCTTCATTAAGGGTGACCCTACCGTCAACAAAGCCTCCTATCCTGTACTCAGGACCCTTAGTATCAAGCATTATGGCTATGGGAAGATCAAGCTCCTGTCGTATCTTTTTGATCCGTTCGATCTTGGTACGGTGCTGGTCATAGGTCCCGTGTGAAAAGTTCAGTCTTGCCACGTTCATCCCGGCAAGCGCCAGCTTGCGGATCATTTCCTCGGATTCCGATGCCGGACCTATGGTTGCTATGATCTTAGTTTTCCTCATTGTAGTCTCCTTGTGATATATTGTCTTCGTTGCTCTCTACATCATGCATTACAAATCCCTCTCCCTCAACAGGCTGTGACGGCCGGGGCTGGGGCTGAGGGGCGGTCTGCTGGTTGGTCTGTGGCTCAACCGTCTGCTGACCGGCAGGATTTTCATTATTTACAGCAGGAATCCCCTTTATCATCTTGAGCGCTTCGTAAAGAGCGGCACAGGTTGAAATATAATAAGGATTCACATAGAACAAGCCCACAAGACCGCAGGTAAACGCTGAAAGTATCCACCAGCCTATAAACGAAAGATCCATCGTAAAAGCATGCCATTTATTCCCCTTCATCAGAAATTTGCTGGTGTAAAACGCCTGGTCCTTGGTCATATTGGGGTATTCCGCCATAAGATAAGGGATCATGCGGTATTCATAGGATTTATAAATTCCGGGGATCAAAAACAACAGCGACCACGCGAAGGTGTACAGATCCCTTGCAAACATCACCTTAACCTGATTCCTGTAATTCCTGTCAAATCCAAATCCCATATCTCCGACCATTCCCTGCTCGGACAGATTGTGGATGAAAAATCTCTGCGTTCCTACATATAAGGGATTAAACAGGAAAATATCCATCAACAGGCGTATTATAAGGACTACCATCAGTAAAAAGAAGATCAATATGGCAACCGCGATTATTACACCGATAGCATATCCGTTAAGCCTTGAGGAGAAATCGGATATTATATCCTGATCATGGTTGCCATATCCGCCGTAGGGATTGAAATTATAGCCATCCTCAAAATCAAAATCATATCCAAAATCTATATCATTATCATTAAAGCTCCTTGCATGAGCTTCATCAGCCAGATTCGTACAAAACTCAACCGCAAATACAAACGTACTCTTTATCGCCTTGCTTCCCGGCATACCGCCAATAAACGATATTACCAATGCAACCAATACAGCCCTCCAGTAATTCCTCTGAAAACAGGACTTTCCTCTTTCTTTAAGCTGTTTGATCTTCCACATGATGTACCTCCTTATACAATACAGAGGTCAAACGAAAAGCTTCATCTGACCCCCATTACTAATCATTACTAACCATCTATGACAGATCAGTACCATCGGATGCAATGACCTTCTTGTACCAGAAGAAGGAATCCTTGCGGCTTCTTGAGAAATCGCCTGTACCATCGTCGTGACGGTCTACATAGATAAAACCATACCTCTTGGCATACTGTCCCGTGCCTGCCGATACCAGATCTATCGGTCCCCAGGTCGTATATCCGATAAGAGGAACCCCCTGATCCAAAGCCTTCTGCATCGCCTGGATATGCGGTCTGAAGTAGTCGATACGGTAATCGTCATGAACAGAGCCGTCTTCCTCAACCTTATCAAATGCTCCAAATCCATTCTCCACAACCATAAGAGGAATGTGTGGATAGCGGTCTGCCAGCATCTGAAGGGTGTATGTTAAGCCCTCCGGGTCGATCTGCCAGCCCCAGTCTGAGGCCTTAAGATAAGGATTCTTTGCCCCATGAGACATATTTCCGGCAACCTGCTCCGCATTCTCATCCACAGTGATACAGTTCGTCTGGTAATATGAGAAGGTATACATATCAACTACGCCTTCTTTGAGGATCTTGTCATCACCCTCCCTGATAAACGATGTATCTATACCGTTATCCTTGAAGTGCTTGAATATGTACGCCGGATACTCACCGCGAACCTGTACGTCCCCGCAGAAGTTGTTGACATAATTGTCGTGATTCTGGCAGGCAACAATATCCAGAGGGTTGGGTGTGAGCGGGTATTCGGTGACATGAGCTATCATATTGCCTATAACAAAGTCAGGGTTGATCTCATGTCCTCTCTTTACCGTAAGCGCCGAAGCTATGAACTCATGGTGAAGAGCGGTAAACATCTTCTGGGGATCGGATTTCAGGTCTGTAAGAAGTATGGGATCTGTTGCGTTGATATCCTCGTCCTCCACAAGACCAAGTCCGTAAAGATTGCCTATTCCGCCCTCTCCCATGCAGGCTATGTTGATCTCGTTAAAGGTAAGCCAGTATTTTACCTTGTCCTTGTATCTAATAAAGCAGGTCTCGGCGTACTTAACAAACAGATCTATAGTCTCCCTTGAGTAGAAGCCGTGGTACTTTGTAACTATAGCCCACGGAATCTCATAGTGGCATAAGGTGACTAAAGGCTCGATATTGTGCTTCTTACATTCATCAAATACGTTGTCATAGAACTTAAGTCCTGCCTCGTTGGGCTCGGCGTCATCCCCGTTAGGGAATATCCTGCCCCAGTTGATGGAAAGCCTAAAGCACGTAAATCCCATCTCCGCAAACAGAGCTATGTCCTCTTTGTATCTGTGATAGAAATCAATAGCCTCATGGCTTGGATAGAAAGCGGTTGGATCTGTCACAGGAAGAAATGTCCTGGGATGATCCACGTCCCCTCCTAAGAGCATATCCGGAACGGATAATCCCTTTCCGTCCTCCAGATAGGCTCCCTCACATTGATTACCGGCTACAGCGCCTCCCCATAAAAAATTCTTTGGAAATGCCATTTTCTTCCCCCTTTTCCTTGAAAACTTATAGTAAGCTTAAAGTGACTCTACTTCATCTACAAGCTTCTTTATAGCCGCAAGCGCCTCTTCGGGAAGAGCATCATAGCCCTCATTATCATCCCTGAAGCCCTCTACTGCTGAAAGCCTTGACTTCATGGCGTTATCAAGTGCCTTTACATAATCCTTGTCAGAAAGATCAGGAACAAATCCATCCCATTCCATGATCTCAATATCCTCAAAAGGCCCCCACTGGATAAAGTTGGCTCTATTTTCAACAACCGACTCCAAAATGCCCAGAGTATCCTCTTTTTCTACCTTCTTGCCCATGAAATCGCCGGTATTGACAATGTAGCACGCTACGTTCTTCTCCTCAACCAGCTTCTTGAACTTCTCATAATCATGAGAAAGAGGATATGTGCGGAAAGGATTGGCATAGGGAACAATACGGATGGCGTTCATATCTGTGCCGGCCTTTACGCGCTCTGCGGTAGAAGTCTTGGTGGCAAGGGTCGCGCCCATAACGCATGCAAGATCAGCGCCCTTAAGCTTTAATACCGGAGGAAGGGTAGGATCCTTCATGATCCAGAAGATAGCGTTTACAGGTGAATCGATCTTGTCAACACGGTTGGGACTCCAAAGCTTGGACTTGATGGCACGGCCGTTACCGTTGCGGATATCCTCCGTAACGATCTGGATCTTGCCTTCGCTGTCCATTGTAGCGGAGCAGTTCTGGACAGTGAGCAGGTATTCATTGTCCGGGCACCCCGTAGGATAATCATTGGTCTTGTCAAAATAGGTAGGCTCCAAAGCTATGGACGCACAGGTATCTGTGTTGATGATGAATGCGTCGTCGTGAAGAACCTTGATGGAAGGATACTTGCCGTCATGCTTGGCATGTGTGAGGGTACTCTTACCGGAGCCTGACAATCCGTATACGCTGGCAACAAACTTGCTGTTGTCGCTTAAGGTGTATTCCTTCTGGCCACCGTGGCAGGACGCGTAGCCATTCCTGTTGGCAATAGCCCATGCAATGGTAAGCGTTCCCTTTTTGTGCTCACCGAAATATCTCATACCCAGGATGGCAGCACAGTTCTGGTCTGTGTCAAAGTAGCAAAGAGTCTGAGGATCAGAAAGACAGGAGTAATCCACATCCGGCAGAGGCTCAGGTGTCCACTGGGGATCTGAATAGATGTAGATATCCGGCTCGTTGCCGCCGCCTACAGGCTGTGACTCCCCATACATCTTTGCGTAATACTCATTGATGTACTGGAAGTTAAGCATCCAGTTGTATAAGAGATTCTCTTCACCTTCAGGAATGAGAAGGTGAGCCCTTACCATGAACTCAGGATCAAGACCGATAACGCACTCTGCATGGTACATGGTCTTCCATCTGCTCTCATAGATAGCGGACATGATGACCTTGTCGAGCTTCTCGGAGTCAACACCGGGCTGTCCCTTGATGCGCCTTGCCACAGCGTATCTTCCGGTTACTGCTCCGTCATTGAACAAAAGAACCTTGGAATCACGCTCCAGCCCTATTGTCTCCGCATCCTTGATCGGCATATCCGTAATGATAGTGCCGGGTGAATGAGACGCAAGCTTATATGCCTCACGAAGGTTATTGATCTTAATGACATTGTTGCCGTAAAATGGTGCTTCAATGATCGAGCGGGTCTTTGAGAAGCCTACCTTGCCTCTGCCAATCTCGCTGATCGGATACATCGCCTTTGTCGCCATGAATATGCCTCCTTTATTTATTGATTTTCAACCATGTTATTGTACTTTATCACAGTATGTTTTGTCAATTATACAAACTTGCGATTATCCCACATTTATGCTATATTATTGTCTTAAAAATGCCATAGGAGGACAACTGTATGCCAACGACCTCATTTACCAGACTGACAGACGATATCATCCGGTTATCCGAATTGGCGAAGGAAGCGTCCTACATAGAACCAAAGCTCTACAACAAGTACGACGTCAAACGCGGCCTTCGCGACATTACCGGCGCCGGTGTTCTTGTCGGCATTACCAATATTTCCGAGATCAATGCTTTCCGTGACGGTCAGGACGGAGAGCGCATCCCCATAGACGGGGAGCTTTTCTATCGCGGCTACAACATAGAAGACATCATCCGCAATCAGGATATCAACAATCACTTTGGATTTGAAGAATGTACCTATCTGCTGCTGTTCGGCAAGCTTCCCACAGCTTCGGAGCTTAGTACCTTCAGCCAGATCCTGAGCCGCTACAGGGTTCTACCCAGGAACTTTGTGCGTGATATTATAATGAAAAAGCCCTCTAAGAATATGATGAATACTCTTGCGCGCTGTGTGCTTTCACTGTATTCATATGAGGATAATCCAGACCGTACTGACGAGGCAAATGTTCTCCGCCAGTGTCTGGAGCTTATTGCCATGTTCCCTCTTATTTCGGTGTATGGCTATCACGCATACCGCTACTATCACAAGGGCAAGAGTCTTGTGATCCACCGGCCGCATCCCGAATATTCCACTGCCGAGAATATTCTTCACTGTCTGCGGGCGGACTCCTACTTCACTCCCTTAGAGGCAAAGCTTTTAGATGTGGCCCTCATACTGCATATGGAGCATGGCGGCGGTAATAATTCAACCTTTACCACCCATCTTGTATCCTCTTCCGGCACTGATACCTATTCAGCCATTGCCGCTGCTTTAGGCTCGCTGAAGGGACCCAAGCACGGCGGAGCCAACATCATGAACGTCAGGATGTTCGCCGACCTGAAAAAGCATGTCCGCAACTGGGATGACGAAAAAGCCATTGCTGACTACCTTCGCGCCATTCTGAAGAAGCAGGCCTTCGATAAACGTGGGCTTATCTACGGTATCGGACACGCCGTATATTCCAAGTCAGATCCCCGTGCCCGGACCTTCAAATACTTTGTAGGCCAGCTCGCAGCGGAGAAGGGCTATGAGAAGGAATACCAGCTTTACCGCACGGTTGAGAGGCTTGCCCCTCAGATCATTGCCGAGGAGCGAAAGATATACAAGGGCGTAAGCGCCAATGTAGACTTCTACAGCGGCTTCGCCTATCATATGCTTGGGCTTCCCATCGAGCTGTTTACACCGCTTTTTGCCATAGCAAGGATCTCCGGCTGGTCAGCTCACAGAATGGAAGAAATCTGCCATCATGACAAGATAATGCGTCCTGCCTACATGACAGTCACCCCCCATCATGAATATATTCCAATATCAGAGAGAAAATAATTTGAATATTTTCTCGTATTGGTGTAATATAGACTAATAATGGTTGCAGAGAGGAGATAATATGTCTGATTCTCTTAAAATTTTAGTCAGTGACGATTCTATTCTTGCGAGAAAGCAGCTTAAGGACGTCATCGTAAAACACACTCCCAATGTTACCTTTGTTGAGGCATCCAACGGTCAGGAGGCTATCGATCTCTTCCGCGAGGAGCGTCCCGACATGGTTTTTTTGGATATTGTGATGCCCCAGAAGGACGGCATAGAAGCCACCAAGGGCATCATAGAAATCGACAAATCAGCAGACATCATCATAGTTTCGTCTGTCGGCACCAAGATGCAGCTTAAGGCTGCCATAGAAGCCGGTGCCCGTGATTTCATCCAAAAACCGATGAATCCGGCTCAGGTTGAAAGCGTATTGGAATCACATTTAGGGGGAAAATAATTTATGTTTGCACAGTTTTTCGGCAGCTACCTGCTGAACCACGATGCTGTCTCACCGAACGACCTTACCGCCGCAATATCGCTTCTGGCCGATACCCACATCAAGCTGGGTACCCTTGCGATGCATATGGGTTATATGACGGCCTCTGAGGTTGATGAGGTTGTATTTCTTCAGACCAGGGAGGACAAGCGCTTCGGGGAGATCGCATTAGAGCGCAATTATCTGTTCAACGAACAGTTAGACGAATTGCTCAAGGCTCAGATTCCCGATTATCTTCTGCTTGGACAGACTCTTGTGGATATGGGCTGCCTCACCAACAGCAACTTAGAAGAGCTCATGGTCGGTTATCAGAACGAAAGCCAGCTTGAGGAGGGCTCCTTCTCCAACGAGACCACAGAGGCCACCACCAAGCTCCTCACCACCTTTTTCCGTGATGCAGGCAAGGAGATTTCCGAATACGAGCTTATGTATATGAACCTCGTATTCAATAATCTGATCCGTTTCATCGGAGAGGACTTTACTCCCCTTGCGCCTGTGGCCTGTACCGAATACGATGTCAACTGCTGTGTTACACAAAGTATTTCCGGACTTGTCAACTGCATTTCCAGTCTTGACATGACAGAGGATGTTGCCGTAGCCTTTGCTTCACGCTACGCAAAGATGGACTTTACAGAGTATGACGAATATGTAGAAGCTTCCCTTGAGGATTTCCTTAATCTCCACAACGGACTCTTCTCCGTAAATATGTCCAATACCTACTCTGAAGAGCTTTCCCTTGAGCCCCCTTACAAGAATGAGGACAGTGTTCTTCACCTCAAGGAAGGTTCCTTCGTGATCCCGGTGATATATCCCTTTGGGACGATATACCTGATTCTTACAATGTAATCGAATATGCAGTCAAAAGGCATCCCAACTTCCGGGATGCCTTTTTTATTTACTTACTGATCTTCAAAAACCCTCTAACCACATCCGGCATCTGATCCACATCACATACCGTATCGTGTCTTACAGGGGCATTTCTAATCTCCTCTATTGCCGGTGGTATCGTCACCCCGGAAATAGCAAAGAGCTCATCCGTAAGCTCCATATCTGATTTAGCGGCATTATCCGCGCCTATCGCCCTCATTACGCTCCTTGTAAACTTATACGGGCTGGCTGTGGACGCTATTATGGTCTTTGTCTCATCCTTTGTATCTGCCTTGTACCTGTCGTAAACAGCCGCCGCAACAGCCGTATGGGTATCTATTATATAATCATCTGACTTATATATCCTGTTTATCGTGGAGGCTGTTTCGTCCTCTGTCGCAAATCCACCGTAGAAATCCGAAAGCTTTTCCTTCATTTCGTCAGTGATGGAATATCTGCCTTCTGATACCAGAGACTCCATAAGCTTTTTATTGAAACCGTCATCCTCTCCGGCAATCCTGTAGATCAGCCTTTCAAGGTTGCTGGAAATTAGTATATCCATTGACGGTGATGAGGTAAGTACAAAATCCCTGTTTTTGTCATACTCTCCTGTTGAGAAGAAATCAAACAGGACTTTATTTTCATTGGAGGCACATATGAGCTTTGCCACAGGAAGCCCGGAAAGCTTGGCGTAATATGCTGCCAGAATATTTCCGAAATTGCCTGTAGGAACCACAATATTGATCTTCTCGCCCTCTGTTATTGCGCCTTCGGCAAGAAGCCTTGAATAGCTTGCCACATAATAAACTATCTGGGGAACCAGCCTTCCGATATTGATGGAATTTGCGGAAGAGAACCTGTAGCCGTTCTGCTCAAGTTCACCTGCAAGCTCAGGGTCGTTGAACATTTTCTTAACTCCAGTCTGCGCCTGATCGAAATTCCCCCGTATCCCTACGACAAAGGTATTATCTCCCTTCTGGGTAACCATCTGCCTTTCCTGGATCTGGCTGACTCCATCCTTGGGATAGAATACAACTATCCTTGTGCCGGG
>CAJOFN010000057.1 GCA_905233905.1 uncultured Lachnospiraceae bacterium | reverse complement strand
GCTGAGGCATTTAAGATCATCGCTGAAGAATTCATCGATCTTTACAAGAAGATTGCATGATCGCCACTACATAAGTTATAAGACCATGGAAACCCGCCCTTGTGGCGGGTTTTTCATTTGTGATATGCCAGTATTTTCAACGGTGCAATCGTTTTCAAAGAATGGCTGTCCGCAAAGTATACAAGGGCTTTTGCACGGCGATTTTTCGCTTTTGACAGAATAGGTCGCTAAAAATAACAGGGCTTTTGTGCAATCGTTTTCATGTTTTTGGTTTGAATTTTTTCATATAAGAGGGTATATCTTGTTATGACAAGTTTTTCAAGCACTATATTTATACACGCGAACGCAAATAACTGCCGACACACTTTTCGGAGTTAGCTGCAAATACGTTTGCGTGTCTGGTATACCGGCTACTATAATTGTTAATGAGTATAGATTACCCGAAAGGAGTCAAAAACAATGAAACGTGCAATGCTTAAAAGAATGACAGCAATAACTCTGGCAGGAGCTCTTGCATTTGGCCTGGGAGCCTGTGGAGGTTCTTCTAACCAGGGAAGCGGAGATGCTTCATCATCAGGCGATAGCGGAACAATTACATTAACCAATGTATCCTATGATCCTACCAGGGAGCTTTATCAGCAGTACAACGAAGTATTCAAGGAGCATTATAAGGAAGAAACCGGAAATGACATCGAGATAGTTCAGTCTCACGGAGGTTCCGGCGGACAGGCAAGATCAGTAGTTGAGGGTGCTGAGGCAGATGTTGTAACCCTTGCGCTGGCTCATGATATTACACTGATTGAACAGGCAGGCCTTATCGAGTCCGGATGGATTGACGAGTTTGACAAGAATTCTTCTCCATATACTTCAACCATTGTTTTCCTTGTAAGAAAGGGCAATGAAAAGGGAATTAACGACTGGGATGACCTGATCAAGGATGGCGTTGAGATAATCAATCCCGATCCCAAGTCAAGCGGCGGCGCATGCTGGAACTTCCTTGCAGCATGGGAGTTTGCTTCACGTAAGTTTGACGGTGATGAGGCACAGATCAAGGACTTCATGACAAAGCTTTATGACAATGTTACAGTAATGGATTCCGGTGCCCGGGGCGCAACAACCACCTTCGTTGAGAACGGACAGGGTGATGTGCTTATCGCATGGGAGAATGAGGCTATAGCCACTGTAAATGAATACCCTGATGATTACGAGATCATATCCCCCAGTGTCTCAATCCTGGCACAGCCCAGTGTTGCCATCGTAGATGAGAATGCCAAGAAGGATGGGACCGAAGAGGCAGCAAAGGATTATCTTGAGTTTTTGTATACCGATGAAGCACAGCAGATCATCGGTGAGAACGGATATCGTCCTTCAAATGAAGAGATCTTAAATTCCTTCGGCGACAAGTTCGATCTTAATATGGAGCTTTGCACCATTGATGATTTCGGCGGATGGGATGCGGCATATGACACATTCTTCAATGATGGCGCAATATTTGATGAGATATACAATCCTTAAGGTATATAAGAAATGAGTAAACAGATAATTCCCGGATTTAAGCTGACATTGGGGATCACTGTTACCATGTTGTCCCTGCTGATACTTATACCGCTGGCATCCGTACTGGTCTATTCCTTGAAGATAGGGCCGTCCCAATTCTTTGAGGTGGTAACGGATGCCGCGGTTACGGCAGCCTTTGGAACAAGTATTTTCTGTTCCTTTATAGCAGCAGTGATCAATACGATATTCGGGGTACTATTGGCGTGGGTGCTGGTTAGATATGATTTCCCGGGAAAGCGTATTTTAGACGGGCTGATCGAGCTTCCGTTTGCGCTTCCCACCGCAGTTGCGGGCATTACCCTTTCCAAAATGTATTCCACTACCGGTGAGCTTGGAGAACCGCTTTCAAAGCTTGGGATATATGTTTCATATACACATCTCGGACTGACTATGGCTCTTATCTTTGTAGGTATACCCTTCGTTGTAAGAGCCATTCAGCCTGTGCTTTTAAAGTTTAATCCCGCTTATGAGGAGGCAGCGTACATCCTTGGAGCAGACAGGAGGAAAACCTTTTTCAAGGTGATACTTCCTGAGCTTCGTCCTGCGCTTCTGACAGGCTTCGGGCTGGCTTTTGCGAGAGGGATAGGAGAGTACGGCAGTGTTATTTATATCGCCGGGAACAGCGCCAAGGAGCATACCCAGGTGGTCTCATACATTATAATGCAGAAGCTTAACTATCTGGATTATGGCAGCGCCACGGCAATAGCACTTGTAATGCTGATAATATCCTTCCTTTTGCTTCTGTTCATAAACATGGTCCAGGTGTACCAGTCGAGGAGAACCTCGGGAGTGTATGAGGTCGCGTCCGCCACCACGGGAGACGCCCTGCCCCAGCCCGGAAAGGGCAGGTACATTATGATAGGGATAAGCGCGCTGTTCGTCGTCATTATGCTTATCATGCCGCTTATATCCATAATCAGAAACTCCCTTTCCAAGGGCTTTGGATTCTACCTGCAGTCACTTAGCACGCAGTATGTCAAGGCAGCGTTTGGTGTGACAATAATTGCGACGGTCATAACGCTTATTGTCAATACGTTTTTCGGCCTTGTGGCATCCTGGCTTATGACAAGATTCACTTTTAAGGGCAAGCAGGTACTGGCTACCCTTATTGATATACCTTTTTCAATCTCACCGGTTATTGCCGGTCTGTCATATATTATGATGTTTGGCAGGCTGGGATGGGCGTATCCGATAATTGAGTCCATTAACTCGGCTCTCGGGACGGATATACAGATAGTATTTGCCCTGCCGGGCGTTGTGCTTGCGACCATATTTGTTACATTCCCCTTTGTTTCAAGGGAGCTTATCCCGGTGCTTAATACCATCGGATGCGACGAAGAGGAAGCTGCTGCCCTTATGGGCGCAAAGGGTCTTACGATCTTTAGAAGGGTTACCCTTCCCCATATTAAATGGGCGCTCATATACGGGATGATCCTGTGTACGGCAAGAGCCCTTGGAGAATTTGGGGCGGTAAATGCGCTTTCAAAAACCAGGGGAGTGACCTTTACCCTGCCTCTGGAGATTGACGCGCTTTACCTTGCAGGAAGCTCGGATTCAATAGTTGCGGCATTTGCAGTATCGTCGATTCTTGTTATAATCGCGGTTGTGGTACTTATCTTAAGAAACATTTTCGAGCATAACGAAACGGTGAAGACTGCCGGAAGGTGAGGAAGCGGAGGAAGCCCATGTACGTGGAGTTAAAAAATATCAATAAAAACTTTGGAGACTTTGAAGCGTCAAAGGATATCAATTTCGGGATTGAAAAGGGCAGGCTTGTGGCGCTGCTGGGACCCAGCGGAAGCGGAAAGACTACCATCCTGCGTATGATAGCCGGCCTTGAAAAGCCAACCTCGGGAGATATATTTATTAACGAAAAGCGTGTTAACGACCTTACACCCTCAGAAAGAGGAGTTGGTTTTGTATTTCAAAGCTACGCGCTGTTTCGTTACATGACGGTATATGAAAATATCGCGTTCGGCCTGGAAATACAAAAAGCTGATAAGGCAAAGATCAAGGCAAGGGTTGACGAGCTTTTGGAGCTGACTGACCTTAAGGGGCTGGAGGATCGTTATCCAAACCAGTTATCCGGCGGACAGCGCCAGAGGGTGGCATTTGCAAGAGCGCTTGCGCCTAATCCCTCCCTTTTGCTTTTAGACGAGCCCTTTGCCGCCATTGACGCAAAGGTAAGACAGGAGCTTCGTTCATGGCTCCGTGAGATGATATATAAGGTTGGGATAACGAGTATATTCGTTACACACGACCAGGATGAGGCGGTTGAGGTTGCTGACCAGATCATCGTCACAAACAAGGGACAGATCGAACAGATCGGTTCGCCTGCGGAGATATACAGGAATCCCAAGACGCCTTTCGTATCACAGTTTATTGGTCAGGGAACCATAATAGAAGACTATTACAGGCTTCACGGCTTTGAAAAGGGTGATTACAAGGGAGCGATCATCCGACCGGAATTTGTAGAGGCGTTTAAGAGTGATAACGACAGGTTCGCCGATGTAGTGGGTATTTCTGAAAAGGGAACCATCACCGACATACTTTTCAGGGGCAATTCCCTTGAGGTGAAGTTAGATGTAGGCGGAGTATCACTGGTAACACACCGTTCGCTGGAGAGAAGGCCGATCAAGGTTGGTGAGGTTATGAACGTGATAATCTACAAGGTATATGCCTTTGACGATGAAAAGGCATACCTTCTTGAAAATGAGGATTTAAAGAAGAGGGATGTAAATAATGTCCATCTTGAGTCCTACCTGTACAGCGAAGAGGGATATTTTGTAGTATAAATTATCCTATCCTTGCGAAGGACAGTCGGACTATGGTAAGATAGCCCTATGTCTATCAAGGATATCGCAAAAAGGGTAGGGGTATCGCCCTCTACAGTATCAAGGGTATTAAATAATCCTGCGTATAAATGCTCCTCTGACGAGCTGCGTTCTGCTATATGGCAGGCGGCCGTTGAGCTGAACTATACGCCCAATGAGGCTGCAAGACGCCTTAAAATGGGCAAGGGCAGGGATCAGCAGAAAACATATTATATAAATGTATTATTGACTCATACCGACCAGCTCGCGATGGACCCGTTCTTTCGTGAGCTTTTGGACTGTGTAGAGACAGAGGTTCACAGCAACTTCTGTGTCCTGTCCAAGGTATGGGTCAATTCTTTGTTTTCCGATGATGAAAAATGCGCTTCGTCAGACCTTAATGCTGTAATAAATGACATGTATGAGGAGGCTGACGGAAAATCAGACGGGCTCATCATTATAGGAAGGTGCAGTAAGGATGCGCTTTTGATGTGGAAAAAAAGATACCGAAGCGTTGTTTCGGTCAACCGCAATCCTACCGGCGGCCTTACTGACGAGATCACCTGTGACGGCAGCAAGGTGGCTTATATCGCCGTGAGGCATCTTTTTGAGCTGGGGCACAGGAGGATAGCCTACATAGGTGAATGTGAGAATGAGGCAAGATTTGCAGGCTACAGGAAGGCCATAGACGAAGAGGGTCTGCCCTTTGACAGCAGATATGTCATAGACAGAAAATACGCCCATATGGAGGCGGATGAGCTGATACATTCCCTGGCATCAATGGAAAAGGGACCCACGGGGATATACTGTTCCAACGATATAATTGCCGTAGGGCTGCTGTGGGCGCTGAATAATGCCAGATCCAATTATTTCAGGCCTTCCATAATCGCCAGCGATGATATTGAGGAAGGACAGCGCACAAAGCCAATGCTTACCACTGTAAGGCTTTTTAAAGAGGATATGGCAAGGCACGCGTTGTATCTGCTGCTTGACCGTCTGAAGGGGGGACATGAGGGTATCATAAGAATGGATATTGCCCCGCAGATAGTCTCACGGGGCAGTACATATCGCGCTGAAGCGAAGGATTGGTATAGATATACGGGATGAGCTTTGGATCAGTTAGCTTCAAGACCGCTTGAGAGGGTTACGATGCGTGAGGAATAGCTGTCGGAACGCATTCCCTTTTTGGCAGCTCCCTCGCCTCTGTGATAGCATACAAGGGCAGTCTGGATATCACCGTATTTTTCTACATAGTCAGCCATCATGTAAACGCCTGCTTCGATGTTCTGAAGAGGGTCTTTGATGTTGGTAAGTCCAAGTGAGGACTTAAGCTTGGAGAAGTTTGATGAATGTATCTGCATGAGGCCATAGCTGGAGGAACGGCTTACAGCGTTCTGGTTGTAGCTGGACTCGCAGTACATCTGGGTGAGGATCACGCCGTAATACTGCTTGATGCCGTATTTTTCACACATTTCGTAGGTGTAATCCTGATATTCGTCAGACAGGCGCTTGGAGCCTGAAGGGGTATGTACAGTGAAATGAGGATGTGAAGCATCTTCAAGCTCAGCTTCGTCGATCACCTCTGTTACATGGATCGTCTTTTCTCTCTTTGAGGATGAAGACTTGGTGGTGTTTTCTTTTTCATTTTGAGTGTCGTCTGCTGTATCCTCAACAGATACTTCAGATACAGCCTCAGTATTATCCTCGTCTGCTGCTAATATCTGTGCAGCGGGGACAAGCGGCATAACGAGCATGGCACACAAGGCTATGATGGAAAGCCGTGCGCCGAAGGGTTTTCGTTTGTCTGATCCGGTTTCTGTAATAAATTTAGTGGTATTCATATTGTTTTCTCCATTTGGGTAATAGTCCTTTTGTCGTGTGCGAAAAGAATATTAACACAAATTTTTCAAAAATGCAATTTTTTGTAACAAATTTGTAATAATTAGTCAATTTAGTGGTAACATTTGCCTGTTTCAGGGTAGGTTTTGTTAATTGTTTCCATATATAAGGAGAGTTTTTTATGGGAAAGAGCGGAATAATATTCGATGTTGACGGTACTTTGTGGGATTCCTCCTACGAGGTTGCCCGGTCCTGGGATCAGATTTTTAAGAAGCATGAGGATGTTAAGAGGGGCTGCAGCAGGGATGACATCATGAGTGTTATGGGAAAGCCCATGAATGTGATAGCTGAGATTTTCTTTAAGGACATACCTAAAGAGAGAAGGGAAGCCTATCTTAAGGAATGTGAGGATAATGAGCTTGGTTATCTGAGAGAGCATCAGCCAAAGGCATTTGACGGGGTGAAAAATATGTTTGAGCGCCTCAGCCAAAAATACCCTTTATTTATAGTAAGCAACTGCCAGAGCGGCTATATTGAGCTGTTTATGGAGATCTGCGGTTTAGAGGAATATGTTACGGACATAGAATGTTTCGGGAACAACAAAAAGGCCAAGGGCGATAATATCCGACTTATTGCCAAGCGCAACGGGCTTGATAAATACTATTATGTAGGTGATATCTATACTGATTATACCGCTACGGTTGAGGCAGGAGGAATATTTGTCTATGCTGCTTACGGCTTTGGAGAGGTAAATGAGGATGTGCTAAGGGCAGATTCTGTAGAGGAACTGACAAAAATGTTTGAAAGCGGGGATATGTAGAGCTGATGCATGGCGGGGAAGCGGACAGGATATACGACGGGATATATGGTTCATATCTTCGGGCAAAGCCGTATTTTAAGGAGGACGATCCTGACAGTATAAGACGAAGCCCTCAGCTTTTGTCCGGGTATTTTGGGGAGTATGAGGCAAAAAAGAACCTGCTGGTTACCGGAAGCAAGGGCAAGGGCTCCATTGCAAGGATGACAGCAGCTTTATTATCTGCCCGATATAAAACGGGGCTTATGATAAGTCCCCATGTATCGGATTATCTTGAAAGGATATCCATTGGCGGGAAAAATATATCTGAGGAAGCTTTTGTAAGAATCGGGAAACAGGCTCTTGCCGATGCCGTCAGGCTTGAACCGGAAGAAAAAAACGGAGAATACATAAGCCCGACAGGCCTGTGGGCGCTGATAGGGATGAGGTATTTTAGTGAGAAAAAGACCGGATTTAACGTACTGGAGTGCGGCAAGGGAGCAAAATATGACGATGTAAATCGTATTCCTCACGAGACGGCTGTTATAGGAACGATCTTTTTGGAACATCAAAAGGAGCTGGGAGACACGATAGAAGAGATAGCCCGAGACAAGGCAAGCGTGATCACAAGGCAGGTGAAGCGGGTATATGTTATGGATCAAAAGCCTGTCGTTATGGATATCATAGCGGAGAGAGCCGGTGAGATGGGGGCTGAGCTTTGCTGTCCGGGCAAGGGCTTTTTGGCAAAAAATTTAAGAAGAGCTTTAAATGGAGTAACTGCTGACATATATGTCCGGGAGCTTGAATTAAAGGATGTATTTATATCGCTTGCGGGAGGCTATCAGGCAGGACACGCGGCGCTGGCACTGGCGGTCTTTGTTGATCATATTAGAGAGAAGTATCCGGGATGGAAGCCGGATGAAATTGAGGGGAACAGGATAAGAAGCGCATTTAATACTGTAAGGATACCCGGACGTATGGAGGTGATCGGTGATGATCCGCTGTGCGTAATTGATTCGTGCATCAACAGAGAGAGCGCAGGTGAGCTTATGGCTACCTTATCTGATGCCGGTATAGACAGGGCAGTTACAATAATATGTCTTCCGGATGATAAGGATGTCTGCGGTGTGGCAGATATAATGGCCAAGATATCAGAGGTTATGATATTTACAAAAGCAAACCATCCGCATTACCCCACCAAAACAGACTGGGGGAAGGTGTTTAATGAGAGGGGGATCAGGGCTTTTGATGAAGCTGATATGCAGATTGCCTACCAAAAAGGTATAGAATTCGGCCTTCCCATAATTGTTTTAGTTGCCAACACTTTTGTGGATTTTGTAGAAAAGAATATTGAAAATGTTAAGTTTTTTTGAATAATTGAACAAAAAAATATTGAAATAATGAGTCCAAAATGGTAAAATCACCATTCGTAAACACTTGTTTTAATGTGACGAAGGTCACGTAGGTACAAACTAAGGAGGGGTTTTATGAGAAAACCATTAGCTTTAGCAATGGCTCTGGCAATGACAGCTACAGTAGCTCTGTCAGGGTGCAGCAGCAGTTCAACATCTGACAGTGGCAGCAGCTCAGGCGGCGGTGAGTCTACCACGGCTGAGGAAAGCGGCGACAGCGGCGATAGCGGCAGCGGCGGTGGTGGTTCCATCCAGTTGCTGAACGGCAAGCCTGAGATTGATACCCAGCTTCAGACTCTTGCAGCAAAGTACAATGAGGAGACAGGCAACACCATAGAGATTATGACTATTGGTGGTACTGAAACCGCTTCTTCCAAGCTTAAGGAATTAAAGCAGGCTGATGAAATGCCCGACATCTTCTTTGCTGAGGCAAAGGATTT
>CAJOFN010000056.1 GCA_905233905.1 uncultured Lachnospiraceae bacterium | reverse complement strand
ATTTTGCGCCGCTGTCGTCGTTCAAGGCCAAGCATGCGAAAATGCCGGAAGCAGTGGACTTCATCAAAATCAAAAACTATGCCGTCATCAATATCAACATATTCTCCGTGATAATCGCCTGCGGCTTCGGCATCGCCATCCAGCAGTCGGTAATAGTCGCAATCCAAAAGCTCCTTGCGGATCGCCCATTGGTTATGCTCCCGGATCAGCACTTCCTCCATGCCCACGGAAGCAAGCGTATCGTGCAGATCCTTTGTCAATGCCCGCAGATAAGGCTTGGGATTTTTTACCGTGCCGCCTTCCTCCCACAGTGCGTCAATGATCTCTCCGGCAGTACATGCCCCCCACAGTCAACGAGGTACGCCAATAGCTCCTTGGTCCGCGACCGCTGGAAGATCAGCGGCTCGCCGCGGAAGAACACATCAAAGCTGCCAAAGCACCGAACACGCAGCTTATCTGGGAAAATCGGCAGATTAGAGGTGAAAATTGGCTACCACTGACGACACGACCCGCTTATTCTATACCCTGTTGTTTCTTGTTACGTCAAACATTACTTGTCATCGTAATGCCCTTTACAGGCAGCGATTTCTATGTCTCCATTGTCTAAACTTCTGTATACAATCCTGTCCTTTTCGTTTATCCTTCGAGAATAAAACCCATTAAAGTCTCCCCTGAGTGCTTCAGGCTTTCCCTCACCTGTACTGACTCCATTTCGGAGAATATCCTTTATCAGCTTGTTGATTTTGTTTGCGGTTTTCTTGTCATTGGTACTCCATTGGAGATAATCATCCCATGCATTCTCCGTAAATTGAAGCCTACCCATTTGCAATAGCCTCCAATTCCTCCATCGTCTTAATTACAACCTGTCCCCTTTTTGATTGTTCGATGGACTGATGAAGCTTGTTGAGATACACCGCATTATTCAGTTCTCTTTGCATATCGTCATATTGCTTCTTTGGAATGATCACCATATCGCCAGAAATATGTATGGGTTCCTGTACTGTAGCTGACATCAAATCACCTCCATGCATTCATCCTTTTTGTAATCATACAACCACGTTTGTAAGTGTGTCAAGATATCTCTTCTTTTGAAATCATTTTATCGACTGCTTGATCTCATATTCTATCTCTTCACTCCGGTATAAACAGGTCATCCATGAGTACCTCCCGCTGTACGATACCACTATAGATATTCTTCTTTACTCCATAGGAAGTTATCATGGTAAGCATAAGGTTACTCTTTGTCCCGGTCGTATTACGAAATGCCGTTATCTTATGTCTTAAGTCGGCATCATAATCCTTATCTATTGTGAATGTCTCATTGGAAAACTTCATCTCGCAAACATTGATCACACGATCACGCCGGTCAATCAGCAGATCAATCTGCGCGCCTTTGTTATTTTTATCACCTCTTTGATACCATATAGATTGTTCAGATAGAACCCCGCCAATCTCCAGTTTCTTCTTGATCTGACGGATATGATCCATACAAAGAAGTTCAAACGAAAAACCCGACCACGGGTAATGTGAAGGAAGATTGATGCTGTTTGACCAATATCTTTCATCCTTGATCGCTCCATCTTTAATAAACCGGAAATAAAATAATGAATAATAATCTGCAAGCTGATATAACGTATCTTTCTTCTTTTTCCCATAAAACGAAATAATGCGAATGAACCCGGAATTTTCCAAATTATTCAACATTTTGGTAAGCACCCCGTTTTTAGAAAGCCCTGTTGCATCGCTTATTTCACTTCGCGTCAGCCCCAATGCCTCAACAATTTTCACATAACTCTCGCTGTTAGAAAATAGTGTCTGATACAAATGGCGGAACTCATCCCAAAGTTCAGCCCTTTTTCTGAAAAATATATGATCAATGTTCTCCGTATATGAAAGTTCATGTCTTAAGAGGCTTAAATAATAAGGAATCCCTCCCATAATCATATAACATTCACATATTTCCCGCCGCAGCCAGTTTATATTTTTAGAAACAAGATATTTCTCGGTCTGATACAGATTGAAAGGCTTCAGAAAGATTCGACATGTAAGTCTGTTAAAGAGACCACCCTTATTGTTTTCGATATGATCGATCAGCCATGACGCCGCAGAGCCGCATACAATCAATACAAGATTTTTACGGCGGCTGCCCCAACTATTCCAAAAATACTCAAATTCCGCCAGAAAATGTGAATTGGGGGTATCCATCCACGGAAGTTCATCGAAAAATACCACCTGTTTCTGATCCAAAGGAAGCTCTGACAAATACTTTCTTAGTTCCCAAAAAGCCTCTTTCCAGTCTTTTGGCACTCTGCCCGGAGTATTTGTCTGCAAACTTAGTTCGTTAGCAAAATTTCTTAGCTGCATGGTTCTTGGAGCATTGTACTCACCCGTCATACGGAAAGCAAATTCCCCATCAAAAAACTCTTCTATGAGATATGTCTTTCCGATACGTCTTCGCCCATAGATAACCACTAACTGCGTCCTATTCTCAGACAGACATTCTGCCAATCGTTTACATTCTTCTTCCCGTCCGATCAAATTCTCTATACTCATATATCCCTCTCCAACACGTTTCATGCCTTATATAGCAAAAGAGACATTGCTTTCACTCCATCTTTATGTCGGATTATATCATAGATTAAGATAAAGTCAAGCGCCGATCTCATCTTTATCTATGAAAAAATATGCGATTAAGATACATCCCATTGACTAATAATACATTTTTCGCTTACTTCCAGCAATAGGCGCAGCCCCTTTCATCATTTATAGAAAGAAAAACCGCCCCGATAAATAAACCGAGGCGGTATTTTATGCTTATTTATTTGTTCTTCTTGCGCGGGTGACCTGTCGTCATTTCGTCGGTGATCCTCCTGTCCTCATATTGCTTCTTTGGAATGATCACCATATCACCAGAAATATGTATGGGTTCCTGTACTGTAGCTGACATCAAATCACCTCCCCCAACTATTAACTCATCCCCTAAATCATCCGATATATATGGTAGAAAACCAGATTTATCCCGGAAAGGAGGTGCACTATGACCGGCGCAATGGCAAGTGGCCCGCCTATCGTCGATTATGAGAAGGTTGTTACTCCCATCTCAATAGCTTCCAGGAGTCCATCCCTTAACAAAAGGGACAAACGCAGCAGCTATAATGACCGGCGGCACAAAGAACACCACAAAAAGAAAAGCTCCACCTTTGACGATACTCCCCATGAACCGATGCTTGGAAATCTCTTCGATTATTCAGCATAACAGAAAGGAAATTTTTATATGAACTCAAATAATTAAGGACGATTGGTAAAACTGCCATCGTCCTTTTTCAGTGCCATTATCACAATTCCATTGCAAGATCATATACTCTCGGATTTAATTCCTTTATATAATCCATATGCTCATTCATAAGCTCCAGATTCGTCGTATAATCCCTTGGATAATATTTTATAAGATTGTAGTACGCCCAGGCGGAATTTGAATCCGGGTAAGCCGTTGCCTTGATGAAATACTGCTTTGCAAGCTTATAATCAATATATTCCGGGAAATAAGCTTCCCCGTCGTCAGTCTTCACCTTTCCGGTCATATAAAACAGTCCCAGCCTGTTCGCTGCATAGGGCTCATATTTGTCCGCCGAAAGCTTAAGCCATTCAATATATTTCTTCGGACTGTCTGATTCTTTCATCGCCACGATGCGGTCAGCCTCCCTTGCTGCAAGGCTGTTGGATGCGTAAACATAACCCTCCCTCGCTGCGTTTTCAAAGAAAAGCTCAGCCGCGTCAGCGCATTGTGCCGCAGTACGGCATTTATTTTCGCCTAAATCAATACCGCAAAGCCCTTCAGATGAGATTTCTTCTTCAATAACAGGAAGCACTTCCTCTAATAATTTTTCATCCCTTGAAAGCTCCAAAAGAATCCTTCCGGTAAGATTAAATGCCTCCGCGGCGTTGATATATTTCACGCATGAAAGGGCAAGCTTTAAGGCCAGACAAAGACGCCCGGCAATGGTCAGGGCTTCGATATCGTCAATCCCTTCACAGTCCTTTAATACCGATTCCCTTTTATAATTTACAAGGTAATACCCCACCGACAAAAATGCCATAGGATAAGAGTGCCCGTCACATTGCCAGCTTCCGTCTTCTGTTATTTTTATTCCGGCACAGCGAAGATACAGATAAAATGCGTCCCGATATGGAAATCTACGGTATAGTTTTTTATAGAAAACCATGTCGGCGTACAGCTTCCCTGCCACTGCATTACCGGTATCCGCCATGCACATGATCTCTCTTTGGGCTGCCTGTGAAAATGCCCCGTATTTCATCACCACTTCATCCGTATAAGTCTTTAGTTCTTCTTCGTAACTTCCATCACAGATAAACCGGTTCATACAAATTCCTTTTATTTCTATCAGTCACCATAGTGATTGATGATCTCTTTATTGTCAGCATCAAACAGAACCTCTGTTGAGTGGTTGCCTGCAGAGATCAGCAGCTTATTAACACCCGGGAATTCCGACCCCGCTGCCGTATTGATATCTGTTGAGGCATTGCGCGGAAGATAGAGATAATCATATGAATACTGGCCCAGCTTTCTTAAGATTATCCACTCGTTTTCCTTTTTCATGTGAAGTGATCCGTACAGCTCGCTCTTGTCCACATCACCGAGCGGATGTGTACGCTGATATGCGCAGTGTACAAAAGGTCTCTCAAGTGGCTCGATCCTCACCCACTCATTTACAAAGAAAAGATCGTCAAACTGTAACTGGGATGGGTCATACGCCGCACTCCCCTGTCCTGAGTCAGCTCCCTTATATCCTCTGCGGATACAGTCAACAACCTTCATAACAGTATCCTGTGACACGGCATTGTATTCAAAGGTAAAGCTGTCATTGTCAAAGAATATCGTAAGCCTTCCCAAAAGCAGCTCCCTGAAGGCAGAAACAGCACTTACCTTGTCAAAGTCGATCCTGTGCAGCTTCATATCCTCACCGACGATCTGCATTACCTCCAGCCTGTCCTCGTAAACATTGAACAGATAATCATAAAGGTTCATATCCGGATTGGCATCACGCCTCTCGATCTTCTTCGGAACCTTCAACCTGAATACTGCGCCGTCATTCTCATCCACATAAGAACGATAAAACCGGGGAATCTCATGCTCCTCATCAATCTCATATATCCACGGTCCAAACGCATCATACTCTGAAATCTTCATCTCCCCACCTCATTTCATCCTTAACAACAGTCTCCTATTACTCATAGTATAAGAAAAAATCTTCTCATGTCAATACGAGCCATACTACATTTTTCTCCATTATTAGTCGCATATGTGATATAATACCATGGTATTATGCTATGAATTATAACAATAAAGCTTTCCTATGGAGATAATACATATGAGCGACAGAATATACAGATCAAACAATAAGAGCATGATGGTTATGGCTATAGCCGGCAGTATCCTTGTAGCATCGGTACTTATTTTAGGGACCATATGGACCGGCAGAAGCGCCAGCACTGACACGGAGCAGGCAGTACGCAATGTCAGCCTGCTCTACCTGGAAGAGCTTGCCGGCAGGCGTGAGCAGGTAGTTGCCTCAACCCTGGATGACTATATCAGCGATATGGATGTAGCACTTGGCTTTATGACCGCGGAGGATCTTGGCTCCACAGACAAGCTTCAGGCGTACCAGCTTCGCATGAAGCAGCTCTACGATCTTGAAAAGTTCGCCTTCGTTGACGAAAACGGACTCATCTACACTTCAAGGGGCACAAGAACAGACATTGATCAATATGATTTCGACTACCAGACATTATCCGAGCCTGAGATCTCCGTCAAAAACGCTGACAGCGAGAATGTCAAGGTTGTCATTGCCATGCCCACAGACAGCCTTCCCTATGAGGGACATACCCTGCTGGTCTGCTTTATGGAAATAGATATGGAGACCATGCTTGAAAATCTCTCCTTTCAATCCGGCTCCAATAACACAACCTTCTGCAATATCTACACTAACAACGGATACTCTCTTACAAACACCGTGCTGGGAGGACTCGCAAGTGAGGACAATCTCCTCTCCGCGCTAAAAAACGCTTCCTTTGAAGACGGATACAGCATAGAGTCTATGCGCAGTGATTTTTCAGAAGGAAATACCGGCGTAGCTTCCTTTACTTACAACAACATACGGGAAACAATGTATTATGTCCCGGTACACCACACAGACTGGATGCTGACCTACCTTATCCGCGAAAGCGTTATCAGCAATCAGATCGACGCAATCTCTGACGGCATCGTAAAAAGAAGCCTTGCCATGGCTGTTCTTACCACGCTTGTCCTTGCGGCGGTTTTTGCAATGATGCTTATCCAGGTCAGAAAGGCCACAAGGCTCGCACTCGAAAAAGAAACCTCCGAAGAATTCCAGCAGGAGCTTGAAGAGCGTATTGCCCTTCAGGACGAGCTTTTAGAGCAGGAAAAGAAGCGTGCCCAGCTTGACAACATGATAACGGCTTTAGCTTCAGACTACAGGAGCGTTTACTATGTGGATCTCGACAGGGATCACGCTATCTGCTACAGGGATGATGCCTCCGATGACGAGGTGGCAAAGGATGATGAGTTTGTTTTCTCTGATAGATTTATCAGGTATGCCAATGAATATGTAGCAGAGGAATACCGTGACCAGTTCCTTGATTTCATCAAGCCTGACCATATCCGCAATGAGCTTAAGAATAACATAATAATCGCCCTTCGTTATCTTGTCATTAAGGATGGCATCGAGAGTTATGAGATGCTTCGTATGGCTAATGTAAACAGTGACGATACCTTCATACATGCTGTCGGAGTAGGCTTTACAGATATTGATGAGGAAATGAGAGATTCCCTTGCCAAGAATCAGGCTCTTTCCGATGCCTTAAGAACCGCTGAGGATGCAAGCAAGGCCAAAACCACCTTCCTGTCAAGCATGAGCCACGAGATCCGTACACCCATGAATGCCATCATCGGGCTTGACGCGCTTGCGCTTCACGAAGAGAATATCCCGGATACCACAAGGGATTATCTGGAAAAGATCGGCAACAGCGCACAGCATTTACTCAGCCTTATAAATGACATTCTGGATATGTCACGGATCGAATCCGGCCGGATGGTACTGAAGAACGAAGAATTTTCATTCTCAAAGCTTATCGAACAGATCAATGTCATTTTCAGCGGTCAGTGTCAGGAAAAGGGTCTCGACTATAATTGCCATGTCATCGGCCAGTTAAATGACTATTATATCGGTGACAACATGAAGCTTCGCCAGGTTCTTATCAATATCCTTGGCAATGCCGTGAAATTCACACCTGAAGGCGGCGAGGTTACCTTTACCGCGGAAAAAGTCAGAGCCTTCAACGGCAAATCTGTCCTTGCCTTTACGATCAGCGACACCGGCATTGGCATGAGCAAGGAATACCTTCCCAAGCTCTTTGATACCTTCAGTCAGGAGGATGCCGCTGCCGCCAACAAGTACGGCAGCTCCGGACTGGGAATGGCGATCACCAAGAGCATCATCGAGATGATGAATGGCGATATTGCCGTAGAAAGTGAAAAGAATGTTGGCACTACCTTTACTGTAAGGGTCACCCTCACAGATTCTGATCGCAAGCCTTCTGACGAAGCCGATGAGATGGTCATACATCCCGAGGATATGAAGGTACTTGTAATAGATGATGATCCGGTTGCCTGTGAACAGGCAAAGCTTGTCATGTCACAGGCAGGCATAGCTGCAGAAACCGTCCTGTCCGGAAGCGAGGCCATTGAAATGGTCAAGCTGTCCCACGCAAGGCAGGACTCCTATAACCTTATCATAGTAGACTGGAAGATGCCTGAGATGGACGGTGTGGAGACTACCAGAAACATCCGCTCCATTATCGGCAATGATACCGCTGTCATTATTCTTACTGCCTATAACTGGGATGATATCTACGAAGAGGCGACCGGTGCCGGTGTGGACAGCTTTATTTCCAAGCCGCTTTTCACCGAAAATCTGCTGAACGAATTTAAGAGCGTACTACAAAAGAAAAATCAGGAGTCCCTGGAGGCAGTCCATAAGGCAGAGCTTAACGGCAGACATATCCTGCTTGCCGAGGATATGGAGATCAATGCCCAGATTATGATCCAGGTATTATCCATGAAGGGAATGGAAACAGATCACGCCGCAAACGGCAGGATCGCTGTTGAAATGTTCGAGTCCAAGCCCGAGGGCTATTATGACGCCATACTTATGGATATGCGCATGCCGGAAATGGACGGGCTTACCGCGACCAGGACGATCCGCGCCAAGGATCGGGCCGATGCCGCTGATATTCCTATCATCGCTCTTACGGCAAACGCTTTTGATGAGGATGTCCAGCAAAGCCTTCAGGCAGGTTTAAACGCCCACCTTAGCAAGCCCATAGAACCGGACATACTTTTTGAAACCTTAGAAAAGCTTATCAAAGATTAGTGATACAGTCATAGCGTATCACGCTTCCCTTAATGGAATAATCCGGTTTTCTGCCTGCAAGCGCAGGTGCCTTCAAAGGTCGTTTGATCACGACCTTTTTTGGTTTGGCAGAAAGAGCCGCTAAAAGCAGTCCCTCTTCATCCGGGCATGGAAATTCCAATTCCTGGAGTACCTGGAACTTCTTTTTTATAAGGCCGCTCTTTTTTCGTTTTGGAAACATAGGATCTAAGTATACCACATCAGCTTTTCCTGCAAGAGTCGGAAGCGCCTTCATGGAATCCTCATTAAAAAGCTTCATTCTCCGGATGATCTCTTCAAGCTCGGGGTCATCCTTTGCATGGTCTAATGCTTCCTTTAGAATCCCATAAATAACCTGATTGTATTCGTACAGCATTACATTAAAGCCATAAGCCGCAAGAATAAAACCATCTTCCCCAAGCCCCGCTGTTGCGTCTATCAGGGTTGGTGTCCCTTCAAAATTTTTAAGCCTTGCTGCCCTTACGATCATTTCACTGTTCAGATTATTTGGTTTTAATCTGTGCTTAATAGCCGAAAAATCCCATTGCAGTTCTCTTTTATCCTGCATTAGCCTGATTCTTTTTCCTTTTTTTCTCCATGCTCTTTTGAGCCATGATCTCTTCAACACACCTCTTGGCGATGATCAGGTGTGAAACATATTGCTGACCTGTAGGATCTGCATGTCCTGAAAACCTTTCGATATGCTGATCTATGACATTAACGGTTTTCTGAAGAGTTTCTATGTCAAGCCCCAGTACACCGGTTTCAAGAGTTGCTGTACCGGGGACATAGTTGCTTGTTGCGATCTTCAGTTCGCTTGATTGCGGAAAAAAAGCCCCCGCCAGCCCTTCGACGATATCCAGCTTTGTGTTACGATCGATTGCCATGCTGTACTCCTTCTTTTTGGCTTATCTGTAACTACATTCATTTCAACAGTGCAACCGTAACATCATTTACGTTTGTTCCGGTGGGTCCTGTGATGATGAGGCCTCCTGTTTCCTTTAAGGCATTATACGCATCATTATTCTCAAGCATTTGCTCTATGCCAAGCCCAGCAGCTTTAAGGGCACCGGCTGTATCTGAGTCCACGTAGCCTCCCGCCGCATCAGTAGGACCGTCCGTGCCGTCACTTCCTATGGAAAATACACAGGCATTTTTGATCCCTGCGATCTTTCTGGCGGCCGAAAGTGCCAGCTCCTGGTTTCTTCCACCCTTTCCGCTGCCCTTTATGTGGACGACAGTCTCTCCTCCCGCAATAAAGGCAAGCTTCTTTCCTGCCTTACAGTTACTCTTTAAGATGCTCCCCATAAAGCTTCCTGCCTCTGATGCCTCACACTCAAGCTGATCCGTCAGGAAGACCACCTCGTATCCCAGCCTCTCGCAACTGTTTTTTGCGGCATTACACAGTTCTTTTACAGAACCGGTGATATGCATTTCTATGTTGTCAAGCATCTTCGGTGTTTCTGCCTTTAAAAGCTCTCTGGTCATCTCAGACATCTTAAGCCCATACTTATCTGCTATATGAAGAGCCTCTTTACAGGTAGAGGTATCAGGATAAGCCGGTCCGCTTGCTATCATATCAAGCGGGTCTCCTATGATGTCACTTAAAACTATGCCAAACACCTTGGCCGGATAGCAAAGCTTTGCGAATTTCCCGCCCTTTACTTTACTTAGACGCTTTCTTATGGTGTTCATTTCCACTATATCAGCGCCGGAGGCAAGCAGTTGTTTTGTAATATCCGCAAGCTCATCTCCGGGGATCAGCGGTGCTTCAAAAAGAGCAGAGCCTCCTCCGGACAGCAAAAAGAGTACGGTATCCTCCTGGCTCAAGCCGCTTACCATGGAAATAGCCTTTTCGGTTGCAATAAAGCTGTTTTCGTCCGGTACAGGATGACCGGCCTCATAGCAGGTCACGCCGGGTATATCTCCCATCACATGACCATACTTTGTGATCACTATACCCCCGTCAATATGCCCTATCACCCTTTCAGCGGCTCTGCACATCTGCCAGGCTGCTTTTCCGGCAGCAACAAGGATCACTTTTCCGTCCTTTGGCGTAAAAGCCTTAAGCGCCTTGACTACAGCCTCATCAGGAAGCACTGCCTCAATAGCTTCTTTTATTATCTGATCTGCATCTTTTCTTAATAATTCATTCATTCTATTATCAGTTATACCTTTTAACGTTACAAAATGCAACCCTGCTTTTTGCGAAGGTAGGTTACCATTCACGACCTGACCGGTCGCAAATGGTGAAAGTACCGTCCCGCTCCATAGCCTATACTCGTCCATCCGCAGCCGCGCAGCACTTATCCCTTACGGGATGTGCGCGGCTCGGTCGTGAACGGTAACGATGGTTTCAAATTTGACCATATTTAAAATGAGTGCTACAATTCTTCTTGATTTTATATCAAAGTGGAGGTGATATATATATGATAAGAATAGGAATCTTAGGCTACGGGAACCTTGGAAAAGGTGTGGAGAAGGCTGTTAATGCAGCTTCTGATCAGGAGTTAGTGGGCGTTTTTACAAGGCGTGATCCGGCTACCCTGAAAATCGCGACGGAAGGTGTGAAGGTTTATTCAACAGATGACCTTTCAAATATGACTGATGCTATAGATGTACTCATCATCTGCGGCGGCAGTGCCACCGACCTTCCGGTACAGACACCCACATATGCGAAAGAGTTTAACGTAGTTGACAGCTTTGATACTCACGCAAAGATACCTCAGCATTATGAAAAGGTAGGCAGTGCAGCCTCAAGCGGAAATAAGATCGCAGTAATATCAGCAGGCTGGGACCCCGGTCTTTTTTCTCTTGGAAGATGCTACTTTAGCTCCATTCTCCCTGAGGGAGCCGACTATACCTTCTGGGGCAGAGGTGTCTCTCAGGGACATTCTGACGCTATAAGGAGGATTGAAGGTGTTCTTGACGCAAGACAGTACACTATCCCGGTTCCCGATGCCTTGGAGGCAGTCCGAAGCGGCAGCCGCCCCACACTCACCACACGCCAGAAGCATACAAGGGAGTGCTTTGTCGTGGCGAAAGAAGGCGCAGACAAGGACAGGATCGAAGAAGAGATCAAGTCCATGCCGAATTATTTTGCAGATTATGATACCACGGTACATTTTATAACCAAAGAAGAATTGGACAGGGATCACTCCGGGCTTCCCCACGGCGGAAGCGTTATCTATACAGGCAAAACCTCAGACAACGCATCCCATACACTGGAGCTTAATCTGAAATTAGACTCAAATCCCGAGTTTACAGGTTCAGTGCTTTGTGCCTGTGCCAGAGCCGCTTACAGAATGAATAAAGAAGGACAAAAGGGCGCAAGAACCATGTTTGATATTCCGCCGGCTTACCTGTCTCCTCTTGAAGCAGATGAGCTTCGCGCAAAACTTCTGTAAATCCACAATCCCCCGCGGCAACAGCTTGTGGGGGATTGTATTATTTTTCTTTTCATCTTTTCCTGTCTTCGGCGATCAGTCTGCGTACTGCCTCAACTACAACCCGAATCGCCATGTCAGTATCAAGAACCACAGGATTTTCCAGTCCCAGCTTTTCGCGTTCCTGATTAGCTACAACAAGAAGACATACCCCACATCGGACATGTAAGGCACTTGCCACCGTAAACAGCGCTGCCGCTTCCATCTCTGAGGCAAGACATCCGAGGCGCTTCCATGCCTCCCATTTATTCAGAAGCTCATAGCTGACCGGCTTTACCTCCGGCTCATGCTGACCGTAGAAAGAATCCTTGGACTGTACAACACCTGTATGCATTTGAACCTCCAGGCTCTTTGCCGAAGCCCTCAGGGCATTTGTTACATCCATATCCGCTACTGCCGGAAATTCAATGGGCGCGTATTCTCTTGATGTCCCCTCCATACGGATCGCGCCGGTGGCGATCACCATATCACCGCTTTTCACCTCCGGCTGCATTCCGCCGCAGGTACCAATACGCACAAAGGTATCCGCCCCGCATCTGTACAGCTCTTCCATGGCGATTGCCGCAGAGGGACCGCCGATCCCTGTAGATGTCATACTTACCTTTTCCCCGTCCAAAGTACCGGTGTAAGTCACATACTCACGGTTGTCTGATATGAATTGCGGAGCATCTAAATAACCCGCGATTTTTTCACAACGCTTCGGATCGCCGGGCAGGATAACATACCTGCCAATTTCCCCTTTTGCTGCCTGAATATGATATAGCTTGTCCGGATCTTGTGAATAATTTTTCATTGCTGCAATCCCCCTGCCTAATTTGATCAAATCACGGTTTCTCCCATCCGTATGAACAGCGCACGGCTTTACTCCAGCCCCTGCGCTTGAGCTGACGGTACTCTTCATCTGACTGAGGCAAAAACTCCTTTCCGGGCAAAATATTGCGGATCACATCCTCCTTGTCCTTCCAGAAGCCCACAGCCAGTCCCGCAAGATACGCCGCACCCATAGCTGTAGATTCCACGCATTTCGGACGGTTCACGGCAACCCCAAGCATATCCGCCTGAAACTGCATCAAAAAGTCATTGGCGCTGGCTCCGCCGTCCACCTTAAGCGCGCGGAGCGTAAGCCCGGAATCCTCCTGCATGGCATCTGTGACATCACAGACCTGGTATGCAATGGATTCAAGCGTAGCCCGTATGATGTGCTTCTTGTTGGTTCCCCGGGTAAGTCCGACTATCGTTCCTCTGGCATAGGGATCCCAATGCGGCGCGCCAAGTCCTGCGAAGGCCGGCACCACATAACACCCGTTGGTATCCTCTACCCTTGATGCCCAATACTCTGTATCCTCCGCCGAATCCACCAGACGCAGCTCGTCTCTCAGCCATTGAATGGCTGCGCCCGCAACAAAGATCGACCCCTCAAGGGCGTAATTTATTTCACCCTCCAGCCCCCAGGCGATGGTTGTTACCAGACCATTCTTTGAAAAGACTGCCTTGGTTCCGGTATTCATCAAAAGGAAGCAGCCTGTTCCATAGGTGTTCTTGGCCTCACCTTCTCCGAAGCATACCTGCCCGAACAATGCCGCCTGCTGATCTCCCGCCGCCCCGGCAATGGGAATCCTCCCGCCAAAGTACAGCGGTGCCGTCTCACCAAATACGCAGCTCGACGGCTTCACCTCCGGGAGTATATCCCGCGGAATCCGAAGCTCTGCTAATATATCGTCGTCCCAATCTAAGGTATTAATGTTAAATAACATGGTTCGCGATGCATTTGAATAATCCGTAACATGAACGCGGCCATTCGTCAGCTTCCAGATAAGCCAGGTCTCCACTGTTCCAAACAGCAGCCCCCCTCTCCCTGCGCGTTCTTCGGCACCTTCTACATTATCAAGTATCCATCGGATCTTGGTCGCGGAGAAATAGGGATCTATGATCAATCCTGTCTTTTTCTGAATACTCTCCTCAAGCCCCTTTGCTTTTAAGGCCTCCGCCATATCCGCCGTGCGCCGGCATTGCCAGACTATTGCCGGATAAACCGGCTCCCCTGTTACCTTGTCCCATACAATAGCTGTTTCCCTCTGGTTTGTGATACCAATGGCCGCTATATCCATATATTTCACGGAAGCCATGCCCATAGCCTCCACCGCAACCCCTAACATTGTGGAAAAGATTTCATTTGCGTCATGCTCCACCCAGCCTGGCTTGGGAAAATACTGTCTGAACTCCTTCTGTGCCACACTGATCACGTTGCCGCTTTTATCAAAAATGATGCATCGGTTACTTGTTGTCCCGGCATCCAGCGCCATAATATATTTTGCCATTTTTGAACTGCTCTCCTCTGTTCGCTCTTATCAGTGCCTCAACACGCTTGGTCTTTCGTCTTCCCTGAAATAACCTGACTTGATCCACACCCTCCGGGACCTTTTCTTTCTGCCATTTCCGCCCTCCCTCGTATACTTACAACAGTATACAGGAAATTATAACATACATTACTGTAAAATACTTATTCTTTTTTCTCCATCAACCGCTTTTCCTGAAGCTTTTTCATGTATTCCTTACGCTCCATCCTTTTTTTGAAGATGGCCTTTCCCTCAGCCTTTTTCTGCCGTGCCCTTGCTTCCCTCCGTCGTCTTTCTTCCTGTCTTCTGACGGAATTGTTTTGCCTGCCTCTATTATTGGATGTGCTTATTTCTGATATTGCCTCATCACCGCTGACCCTTATGCCAAGGCCATTTCGTTTCAATGACAGGTCTACATGCTGTACTGTTCCGGCGCCGGAGCTTTCACGAAGAAAAACCCCCGTGGATCTTATAACCCCATCCCTGAACCCGTCTGCTCCTCCCAGCGAAAACTCGGTCTGTTGTTCTCCAAGATATATGGCGCCGATATCCGCCTGCTTTAAGTCCATCAGTATATCCTCACCATTTTCATCCTTGCACCATACCTTAAGCTTTGAGAATACCTCATCATTTTCATCGATCCATCCGTTTCCGTCACTGTCATACTCACGAAGATCACTAAATCCATCACCGCTTTTTGCCCCAAACAATTCGCTTCCATCATCTATCTTCCCGTTTCCGTCTTTATCCAATGCGAGGAATCCAGAACCCTTTCCCAGCATTGATATTTCGTCCTCGGTTCCATCAGCATCAAGATCAAACTTAAAGGTCTGATCCCTTACATCCGCTGTATCAGAGCCTATATTTACTATAAGAGGATCACACAAAGCATCTGCCATGGTAGGGACATTCACATTCATACATTCCATATAGCTTCTGCTCATTAAGATATTTACATTAAAATCTATTGTCCTCCCATCTTCCGTGCAAGCCCTGCCAACAGCCTGAAAGCCTGTCTCCTCGGTTTCAGAATACGTGGCCATATTAAAAGAATAACCTCCAATTCCGGCACCGCCCATCATTCCAAAGGAACTGAATCTATTAAACATTGCCGCAAGAGTGTTATTTTGGAAAACAGAAGCGCCATTACCCGTCCCAAACAGGCTCCCTGATCCTAATTTCCCCAGACTCTTGAAGTAACCTATATCCTTCATATTATAGGAACCCATTTCCCCAACATCCTTGCCGGGTTGATATGTGTCCTTAGCCGTTACATCACCCTTAAGCATACCCAGAAAACTATTTGTATTAGCTCCTGCCCTTGTTCCTGTCTGTGTATAGTTTCTTGCTGATAACATGTTTACTGTACTTTCTGCTATTCTCAAATTGTTCCTCCTTAAAAATAATTGCAGCATAAAGGCGCAGCCGTCAAAGATTGTTCCTCCCTGATCAACTGCGCCTTCCATAGCTTTGTTGTTGCTGATACTTTTTTCGGCAATATTACTCTTACATCAACCCCATTTGCGCCAAACGCATCTTTTATGCCGTAAACCGTATCAGTCAACCCACCAGCATGATATTTAGAATAAAATTCAGCCTTCCGTCTGACTCCTCCTGCCGTATTTCTATGTCACCTTTATATTTGACTGCAATGCTTCTAATATTCTTAAGTCCGTATCCATGACCGGATTCATGCTTGGATGATGGTGGAATGTTATCATCATTAACCGCTGCCATGTGATCAATGGTATTTCCCACGTTTATGATAAAAACCTGCTCCCTCTGGACTGATTTTATCCTTATTGACGACCCCGATACATCCCTTGCCGCATCCAATGCGTTTTGCAGTGCATTGGAAAGTACGATGCTCATATCAAAGGGATCTATAGCAAGCTTTTGAGGGTACATAAAACAGCTTTCAAACAGTATACCCGCCTTTTCACATTGTCCTGCAATTTCAGATAGAATTACATCTGTCACTACATTTCCTGTTTTAATTTCCGGCTGTAATCCCTCAAAGCTTTCCGTGAATTTTTTTGTATACCTGACAAGCTCTTTCGTATCTCCTGCTTCTGCCAGTCGTTCTATAACCGTCAGGTGGTTTCCAAGATCATGTCTGATCCCCCGCATTTCTTCATAGATTTTTTCTATATGTTCTATGTGTCCGGACAGATCCGCAATCTGCTTTTTTACGGAATTCTTTACAAAGATATCCTCCTGTTTTTCCTTCAGCTTCTGATAAAATACAATAACTGAAACTATAGGAACATAAGCAAAGATACAAAAGAGAACTCTGTAAGGATTTGCCTGAATATTCTCTTTGATACTCCCGTTTTTTATCCCGTCCATCCAAAGAAGAAAATATGACGACATGATCGGCTTTACCAAAAGCAATGACCATGCCGGTGAAAGCAGCAAAACAAGCTCCTGCCATGTCAGTTCATCACGCTTATATTTGTATGTCTTGTGCAATACCCTAATGACAAAAAGCAGTAATAATAGGGAAAGCATATACTGTAATGGATTCCATATTAAAAATTCAATAACCGTCGCCTCCACACTATACTTATACCAGTCAAACCTGAAGACAAAATCTCTTTCCCAAAACCCTATTTCACTGAACAGCTCAATCGAAAGCCAGCTTATCAATCTGAAAACTATAAACAGAAAAATTTTCTGCACAGGATTCCTCCTGTTATCCAAAAGCCATGCGGTCAGTACAGTAAGAACTAAAAAGCCAACTGTTAAAATTCTGTCCTCAGCTTTACTGGTTCCGGCATGATTGCAGATCAGCCAGAGTGAGTAATATACGGCAGCAGATGCATATACAGCCCTCTTATTTACCACAAATGGTTTTATCCAGACTATAAGAAGCACCACATCCATTAACAGATACAGTTCAACCAGAATACTTACATAATTATTGGCATAAGAAGTAAAATTATCTGTCAGGTATTGCATCATAAGCCTTCCCTCCTGGTGTGATAGGAAAGGTACGCCTTAACAAGCTCCTGATATTTTCCCCTTGCAACCGGAACATCAAAGTCACCGATCCGAACAAGCTTTGAATCGTAGGATCTGACATAAGCTAAATTTATAATATACGCCCTATGCACCCTGAAAAAGTTTTTGCCGGTTATTCTTGCCAGATCTGATATTTTCCCATAATACGAAATCAAGGTTCCATCCTTGTCTGCCATGTGGAGAACGATCCGCCTGTCAAAAACCTCAGCATAGGCAATTTCAGAAAGGATAACTCTTTGTGTCTTGCCACCTGTCTTTACAGTTATTGATTGGATGGTATTTTTCTCTGCCTCATTTTCCGATAACGTCTTATCTATATATTTTTGTTTCTTTGCCTGTTCAACAGCACCTGTCAGAACCTCCTGCAGCCTGTTATTTTTAAAGGGCTTAACAATGAAATTGAACGCGCCTACATCAAATGCATTATATACCTGCTCTTCAACTGCTGTCACAAACACTATGACTGTCTTTTTTCCGTTTTTGCGGAGCTGTCTTGCCGCCGTCATTCCGTCTGTTCCCGGCATTTGTATGTCAAGAAGCAAAATATCAGCATCGAAATCATCAGACATTACTCCCCCGGCGTTTGAGTAGAATTCTATTTCAATACTATCCGAAACCGTCCGCACCGTTTCAGCTATAATATCCCGAATTTGTTTTTCATCATCACATATCGCAAGCTTCATATTACTTCCTTTCCGTCAGGGCATACTATACCTTTATTATCGGATTATGAAGCCTAAATATGATGCATTATGCGTAAATCGCATTTTTTATGATGTGAATTGCAAAAAGGCATAAAAAAGTGCCATGCCCGATGACATGACACCTTATATACATTCCCCTATGACTCATTTACAAGCTTCCCT
>CAJOFN010000055.1 GCA_905233905.1 uncultured Lachnospiraceae bacterium | reverse complement strand
TCATTGACAAATACCCCCCAAATTGATAGAATACTCTTTGCGTTCGGATATCAGCAACCGGCGTGGTTTGGAGATGTACTCAAGTTGGCTGAAGAGGTGCCCCTGCTAAGGGTATAGGTCGGGTGACCGGCGCGAGGGTTCAAATCCCTCCATCTCCGCTCATAGTTAAGGGATGTGCAGATTGTGGCACATCCCTTTTCTCATGCTCTATTATGTATACTCACTCGCAGGCAGAGAGGCATGGAGTTTGCCCTTTAGGGGATATCAGGCTCACTCATTCTTCGTCAAATCAGTCCGCTTCCACTGAGGTCACCGCATCAGCAGCCGATGATACAGCCCCCACCGGCGTCACCGCGTCATAAACCAATGACAAAGCATCTCCAGTATGTGACGTGACTGATCCCACTGTCCCGTCATCTGCCACCGTCACTGCATCTTCAGCCTTTATCCCAAACACCAGCCTCTCCGGCATCCATCCTTTGGTATCTACATCCTCCCATTCTTCTTCACTCCCTGCATAATAAACCACAGCGCCATCCATCCCACGGAAGGCATTAGCCCCGATCTTTTCAATAGACCCCGGCAGATACAGCTTCCGCAGGTTTTCGCAGGCCCCGGAAAAGAAATATGCCGGCAGGGCAGTCACTCCTTCCGCGATAACTATCATCTCCAGCCCGCTCCCCTCAAAAGGCGAACGGCTGCTAAGGGTTGAAATATCGCTCCTTATCACAAGCTCCTTAAGTGCCGTCGTCCTGATAAACGCCTGAGTATCAATGAAGGTAAGGCTTTTTGGCAGGTTTAATTCCCGAAGGACTGACGAATTGGAACAGAGCCGGGAAGGAATCGAGGTCACGCCCTCCTTTACATTGATGATCTCGATCCCGGATCCGCCGAGTGGCGCTCCGGCAGCAGTATAGACCTCCGTGGCAAGATCACGGTCTATATCAAAGCTCTTTAAGCTGCTGCATCCGTCCAGACAGTAGGCACAGAGAGTGGAGAGGCTTTGCGGGAGATCAAGCCCCGAAAGCCTCCCGCATCCCTGCAGCGCGCTCTCCCCAAGAGTTGTAACACCTTCAGGAAAGATAACGCCTGTAAGCTCACCGGCATTTTTTAATATGCCTTTCGGGATAACCGTCCGCCCCGGGTCAAATACTGCGGTTTCAATCGGGCTTGCCCCAAATGCCTCTTCGCCGGTGCTGACCGTCGGCGGAATGGTCACTTCCACGCATCCCGCGCCGGAAAAGGCGCCCATCGCAAGGGAACTCACTCCGGGCGGTATTTCAAGTATTCTGTCATCCACTGCCGCTTCTATCAGGCTTCCGGCATCATCCACGGTTACCTTTGCCCCCGAGACAAGCTGTTCCCAGGGGGTGAATTCAAGCTTATCATCGTAGCTTCCGTATGCCGCTTCCATGATAAATGTAACGGGAATGACCAGCTCATAGCTCCCCGCGCCGTAATCCCTAAACTCCTCCGTCAGGGGAAGCCTGACATTAACATCAGCATGTATAAGCTCTTCACGGGATCTGCCTCTTTGCTCTTTGTTGAAGGCGCCTGCCCTGGCGGAAAGTGTTCCCCTGATATTTACGGATGTGCCTTCGGGGGCGGGCTGTCTGCCGGCAGGAGTTTCCATCATAAGCTCTCCCGGAATTTCAGTCCGTATTATCCGGTGTGCCCTCGCGTCCCCTGCAAAGCAGCATATACTGCCGCTTCCCGTAAACTCCTGCCCGTTCCTGTCAAAGGTAAGGGGTATCTCCGCCGTCATTTCAACGGCCATGTCATAGGAGGAAGCCCTGCACTTCATGGGAAGCAGCATCACAAGAACCATAACAAGGTATCCTACCAGTGCTGCTGCAAGGGAACGGGGCAGCTTTCCGTTCACAGGGCGCTCTCCTGCCGGATGGTAAGGGGTACATAGGTGGTGTATGTGCCGCCGGATGTGGGAATGAAGCCGTCCGCGGGGACTGTAACGGACAGGCTTGATGTAACGGAAGCGTCGTCTCCGGCGCGTATCTTTGAAAGATTGGTATAGCACTCCGCCTTTGACCACTCATTCCTGGAAAGTGAGATGTTAAACCCTTCCGCGCCGGAAAGGTCTGTGCTTGTACCATCGGGGTCGTAGAGCTTTCCGTATTTCAAGCCTGCTTCGTTGACATTTATGGTAATTTTCTTCCCTGAAGGGACGATGCCGCGGCAGAAAATTTTGCCGCTGTTGGCAAATTTTTTCGACGAAGCGTTGTAATTCAAGGGAAGGCTTAGGGGCACGCTTGCCACCACGTTATATCCCAGTTCAGCCAGGAGCTCGTCGTCAATGGTAAAGGTTGCGCTGACCTCCCCTGCAGCACTCCCGTCCGCAGGGACTTCCACCTCGGAAGCCCTTGCAGAAATGCCTGTTAATGAGAATGATCCCACAAATGCTGTCAAAAGCAGCGCGGGTAACGTTATTTTATTCATTATTTAACCACCTCTCCTTTATTGATGTTTGTTTCAAGTGTAATATTCTTTACATAATACCTGGAAGTCATGCCAAGATACGCGGTCACATCTACGCAAAGCGCATTGTTCCCCTTCTGGCAGAACTCATAGGGGTTGACCCTCACTACAGTCCCCGGGCGTATCCGCTTCGTGGAATAAAGCACAGTACCGTCATCCTTGTCCCTGAAGGTAAAGCTTATGTCATGGGCATTGTCCACCGGATAGGGAATGTAGATGTAAGGGTTCTTTTCATTGACCCTGTAATCGGGAAGCACCGCAAGGTTCAGCCTGTCCGGATCGGCATCGTCGATATTCTGATCCTCGGCAATGGTCTGTGAAAAATCCTCCTCCCAGCCGGATGGCCTCATATATGTCATAAATTTAAAAGCAATGAAGATCGTCATTACCACAATGAGGACGACTACGCAGAACATTATGGGTACGAGCATCTGCTCTATCCACAAGGCTTCCCGCTCTTCCTGATCCGGGGTGCTTTTGGTTGATTTATCTGTCATCAAAAATTCCTTTCCTGTTGATCCTGAAAATTGTAACATGCTTAAACAACGGTGGCTTGCAATGGAAGCTCCGGCAGGAAAGATCTATGCACACTTCATCAGTGTACAGAACGCAGCCTGCCATATACACCCTGCTCCGGTCACGGGGAATATGGGTGTATTCGTAGCCCTCGTAGTTGTAGTTCGTAATACCCCGCATCTCGGTGTAGCCGTAAGCGGCAAGGCTTTCGAGCCTGCCCTCCGCTGCCCTGTAGGAAAGGGCATCCGGCTCCTCCGAAACAACGAGCCTGATCTCGTCGCCGGTGTCAGGATAATTAAATTTTACCGCCCAGTTGCCGCAGGATCTCTCCTGACGGCGCCACTGTGCCTTCATCCGGCAGGGGACTCTTCGCCCCTGTAAGCACTGAGCATTTTACGAAGCTCTACATAGCGTGTACATTCAAGCTCGTCGTCGTTTGACATATGAATTATATTGCCGTCAATAGATCTAATATGGCTGAGATTTACCA
This sequence comes from uncultured Lachnospiraceae bacterium, assembly GCA_905233905.1. GTDB lineage: Bacteria > Bacillota > Clostridia > Lachnospirales > Lachnospiraceae > RGIG4930. The sequence continues at coordinate 5,656 of CAJOFN010000055.1, read as the reverse complement.
CAAGCCCTTTGCGCGCCATAACGAACTTATCTGAAAGCCTCTCCCTGCAGGATTTAAGGGAGGCGTTTTCGGTTATGGTCTTGTCGCCGTAGTGCCAGACGGTGCTGTTGCGGCAGTTCTTCTTTTCAAGATAGAGCAGGTCCTCCTCGTTGATAATATCCAGACGGCTCCCGCTTTTTACCTCGTAAACGCGCTTGTCTGTGGAAGGTATGATGATGGAAAATGACGTGATCTTGCTGTCATGAACCAGTAAGGTCAAAAATATCCTCTTTTCGACCTCGGTCTGATAAGAAAAGCCTTTGACAGTGAAGCAGCCCATTACCATGTAAATGTCTTTTCCCAATTCCTGCACTTCGCAATCACCGAATTCCAGCCGGATATTCTTCAGATTTTTGAAGCGGTTGAAAAGAATGTCCCTGACGTCCTCGAATTTTTCAAAGCTCTCTTCCATTCCGTCATGAACCGCTACCATCATGTCGCTTTTTAAGATGGATTCGGGAAACGGGTTTTCCCTGTCATTTAATTTGTCAACAAATTCTCTGTAAAGTTTCTTCATTGCCATAAATGCCCCTTTCTGTGGTTAATAGCCAGTGGGCATTCTTGAAATAAAAAGAACTATTCATTCGTTCCCTCCGTATATTAATAATTGTTATATAGGTTTCCTGCTGCCTTATGTGCACAATATATTGATCGATCGCAGCGACCACTACTATATCTTGTTGTTAATGCTATTACAATAACCTGATGGTATACCCTTGAAAAATAGTGATGAAAATAATAATCCGGTGGCATAGCATAGAAAAACAGTGATGAAAAGTTAGTTTAACCTAACTTATATTTTTTAAAAAAGGCTTGTATTTATAAGTCTATTGAGTTATAATTTATCGCACATGTTGGATATAAGGGTGCGCTGGAGTGGCGAAGCCCGTTAGATATGGAAAGGAAGGTAAAGTTATGGCATATGTAATTTCTGATTCTTGTGTTAGCTGTGGTACCTGTGAGCCTGAGTGCCCCGTTAGTGCTATCTCTCAGGGAGATTCACAGTACGTTATCGACGAGGCTGCCTGCATCGAGTGCGGCACCTGCGCCGGCGTTTGCCCTACAGGCGCTATTTCTCAGGGCTGATAGTTCTGTCAGGATTTTATAGTCCCATAGGGAAACAGATTTTAATTAAGAAAGCTGCTGCTTTGGTTGATTGATGCACCGGGGCGGCAGTTTTTTAGTTCGAAGCTGTGATATGATGATAGCGAATGTGGAGGTTTATATAATATGAGAAGATCAAAGAGAAAATCCAAAGTAGGTTTATTGCTTACGTCTGTTGTTGTCGTAGCAGCAGGTTTAGCTTGTATTGCAGCGCTTATTTCATATTCCGTGCTGACAGGAAAGGGCGTAGATTCAAATCCCGTTACTAAGACAGTGAACAGGGAAGCAACAAAAAAGGCTGTTGAAACTGTCATTCAAAAAGAAACCGGGACTGATGTTACGATAAGCGAAGTAAAGGAGCAGATGTCGGAAGAAGACGGTCAGGAGCTGGAAGAAATAATTGATAAATATGCTGATGAGGGAATTGTATCAGAGGCTTTAGAGGTATACCAGTCAAATAACGGAGACATACAGGCCACAGCCTCTGAAATGAAAGACAAGGTAAGCGACGAAGACAAGGCCAGGTTATATGAGCTGTATCAGAAATATGGCGATAAAATTCCTGAAGCTTACGATTTAACGAATTAATGTGGTATAATACAGTAATATAGTGGGTAATTAATGATGTGTGCAAAAGGAAAGGAGAAAACATCATGAACAAACTCAGGAACAGGATGCTGGTCTGCGTATTAGCAGCATCCATGACACTTTCAGGCTCTATTATAATACCTGAACAGGCTGCCTCTGTCAGCGTGGCAAAGGAGATCTCAAAGTCATCAAAGACGAAGGATCAGACAGATACTCCCGTGTTGACAGACTGGAGGAAGAATTCCACAGCGGCTGCCTCAATTCAGAAATACGTCAAAAAGGTCACAAACAAAAAATCCAAGTCATTTATTCCCATCAGAGACCGTATAGCAGTATTTGATCTGGACGGCACGATAATTGGTGAGCTGTATCCAAGCTATTTTGAATATATGATGTTCATACACCGTGCCCTTTATGATGAGACTTACCAGGCACCGGAGGATATGAAGGAGTTTGCAAGCGCCCTTGAAGAAGGTATCAAAACCGGCAATATGCCCGATGACAACGAAAGACTTCATGCCAAATATGCGGGATTAGCTTACAAGGGAATGACGCCCGACCAGCTTAAGGCATATACCAAGGAGTTTATGAAATCCAAGGCTGACGGATTTACCAATCTTACCCGCGGAGACGCATTTTATAAGCCCATGGTTTCACTTGTACAGTACCTTACCGATAATGATTTTACCTGCTATATTGTAAGCGGATCAGACCGTACTGTTGTACGCAGCATAATCAAAGGGACTCTGCCAATTCCGGAAAACAGGGTTATTGGTATGAGCTATACAATGGTTGCCACAGGTCAGAATGATACAGATGGATTAGAATATGTATATTCAAAAGATGATAATGTAATTCTTGGCGGAGATCTTATTATCAAGACCATCAAGATGAACAAGGTCAGCGCCATCGCCGAGGAAATTGGCAAGGTTCCGGTTCTTTCCTTCGGCAACAGCTCCGGTGATACATCCATGGCGCAGTATGTGGAGAATAATACAAAATATGAGGGCAGGGCATATATGCTGTTATGTGATGATCTGACCCGCGAGCACGGGAATCTGACTAAAGCCCAGGCAATGCTTGAGACATGTCAGGAACGTGGGTTTGAGCCAATATCCATGAAGAAAGATTTCAAGACGATCTATGGTGATAATGTAAAAATAACAAATTACGAATACCTTCCTTGAAAATAGAATTTTTCAAAGAGAGTGAGATTTAGATAATGAGAAAAACACTAATTACCCTTTTGACGATAGCTTCAGTTGCCTGTGCTTCTCTAAATGCGCAGGCAGCTATAAACTATCTTCCCGGCGTAAAGCAGGAAATGAGTTCAAGCTCCTTCTGGTCAAGCCGTCAGGATGACAGGAGTAAGGTTCTGCTTGACAGCAAACAGATAAGCCGTCTCAACAAAAAAATAATGAAAACTCCTGAGACAAATATGTTTGATCTGAAAAAGCAGCCCGTTTCCCTGAATGGGATTGAGCTTTCCGACCAGTTATACGAAGCAGCCCAAAATGACGTGGCTGGTTTTATAGATCAAAAGTATGACGAATATGGGAATATAACAGGGGCGGATTATTACGAGGATATGGTTAATAACTGTAAAAATCCTGATGCTGTCGAGAATCAGTATTTACGTTATGCCATCACTGTTAATCGCACAAATCTTCTCGCGTTTCCGACGGAAAAAGCTATCCTTGACGATCCGGGAGATAACGATTTTGACAATCTGTTTTTGTCATCTGTCACTGTAAATGAGCCTGTAGTTATCCGCTCTGTATCGGCAGACGGGAAGTATTATCAGGTTTATACTGATTATTGTCCGGGATGGATTTCGGCAGAAGATATCGCAATATGTGAAAACAGAAAAGAATGGCTGGATGCGTGGGATTTCCCTGAAAACAGGCTCTTGGTAGTGTATGGTTCAAGGATTTCCACCGAGGATTCACGTACAAATCCGGATGTGGCACGCCGCAAGCTTACCATGGGTACAAGGCTTGAACTGGTTACCGGCCAAAAAAGAGGCAGCATGATAACCAACAGAAGCACCTATAATAACTATATCGTGTATCTTCCTGTCAGAAATGAAAATGGCTCTTATGAAAAAAAGGCTGCTCTTATATCCCAGCATAAAAAAGTAAAAGAAGGATATCTGGATCTGACAAAGGATAATATCGCAAAGGTTGCATTCGGAATGTTGGGAGATACCTATGGCTGGGGCGGTATGCTGGGCTCCGAAGACTGCTCGGGTTATGTAAGAGCTGTATATCGCTGTTTCGGATTAGAGCTTGCAAGAAATACAACATGGCAGAGTGCCATGCCTGTAAAGAAATACGACATGACAGACTTTTCGCTAAAGAAAAAAGAGGCTGTTCTTGACAAGCTTCCATTAGGCAGCATCCTGTTTTTCCCGGGACACGAAATGTTATATCTTGGGAAGGTTGATGGCAGATATTATGTAATAGATTCTGTAAGCTCGATCATGAAACCCGGCTCAGACCAGGTTCAGCGGGTACGAAGTGTGATAATCAATCCTCTGGATATAAAGAGACGCAACGGCGAATTGTGGATAGAGTCGATGAATAAGGCAATAGTGTTGTGGGAAAAGTAAGCTGTTAGGGGATCTGCCCGTTAATGGCCTATTTATACTCATTAACTATTAAAGCTGCCAGTATACCAGACACGCGAACGCTATTATAGGGAAATGAGAGCTATTACACCGGCGGTTAATTGCGTTCGCGAGTATATCTGTCAGAAACAAAAAACTGTGTAAGCTCCGCCTATTAAGGGGCTTACGCAGTTTTTTTATCATATCATATGACAACGCCCAAGGCACGATTTGCAAACATTTGGAATATAGCACTTAAATTAGCTTAAATTAACAAAAACAACTTGTATATCTTTGCGCTATACATTAGAATGGAGCGTGAAAGGAAGGTGAATGTAATGGCTGCAAAAACAGCAAATGTGCTAGCTCGGGTCGAACCGGACGTAAAAAAGGAAGCAGAGGATATATTATCACAGCTTGGGATACCCGCCTCTGTTGCTATTAACATGTTGTACAAACAGATCATTATTACAAAGGGAATCCCTTTTTCTATATCATTGTCAAAAAAGCCTCTTGCACGCAATGAAATGGAAAAAACAGCATTTGACTCAATGATGGCCAAAGGACTCGCTCAAGCAAAAGCGAATGACAGCAGACCTGCATCGGAGGTAGTCGCCAACATCAAACACGATATACAGGAGTGGACTAAATGAATGTGTATGGTGTAAAGACTACAAGACAAGCAGAAGAACAAATGCGCGCTATTGCTTGGTATATTGCGGTTGAGCTTTATAATCCGGAGGCCGCTGAAAATTTAATGGATGATATAGGCGAAATATTCCTTATGCTTGAAAAGAACCCGGAAAGGCATCCTATGGTAAATGATGAACCATGGAGAAGCGAAGAGATCCGCTGGATAAAAGTTAGACATTACATAGTTTACTTTTGGATCGACAGAGAAAATGCCATTGTCCAGATTATAGGAGTAGTCTATGAAGGGCGTGATCAAAAGGAGTTTCTAAGCGAAATGATGATATCAGAATGACAAAATGTAAAACTCGACATCGGAGTGTGTGCCGCTGAAGTCCTTGCTGTAGTATTTGGAGCTCGGGAGAGGAATGGTCGAAAAATATGCATAAATCCCGCAAAAGATAGTCGAAAAATCTGCATAAATATTGACAGCTATCCTCCGGGCGCTTATAATTACCACATTTTCAACCTTTGCACTGGAAACGACAGATTTGATGAAGAATGGGGTTGTAAGATATGATTGAAAAGGGAGAGTGGATACTTATCATGAAATTGGATCGCCCATTGAAGACAGCGTAATTATTTCGTAGGCATTAGATTTGTCATTCGGATGTGGTTCTATCGCTA